>CAYUGX010000016.1:0-22321 GCA_964444375.1 uncultured Porphyromonadaceae bacterium
CATCGACGCGATCCTTGTGCATCGTGCAGAGCCCGTGCGGAGCTTCTTCGACAACGTGCCGTCGGGCGCCGGCGCATGAGCCGCTAGCCTTGAATGAACGAGAGCAGCTCCGCGTTGACGCGATCCTTGAGGGTCGTGCACATGCCATGGGGGGCGCCCTCGTAGACGACGAGCTTCGCGTCCTTGATGATCTTGGACGACAGCAGCGCCGAGGCGCCGATCGGAACGATCTGGTCGTCGTCCCCGTGCAGGACCAGAGTGGGGACGTCGAACCGCTTGAGGTCCTCCGTCAGGTCTGTTTCCGAGAACGCCTTGATGCAGAAATAGGACGCCGGAAAGCCGGCCATCATGCCCTGCAGCCAGAAGGACTCACGGACTCCCTCCGAGATCTTCGCTCCGGATCGGTTGTAGCCATAGAACGGCAGGCTCAAGTCCTTGAAGAACTTCTTTCATGTTGCTTCCTGTACCTACAGACATATTATCTGTGTTTTGATCAGGTCTCATGTGGTTCAAGCCGATCAGCTGAATTCCCATGGTTTCAACTAAACTGTTTTGCAGCACGGTGACTCCGGTATCTTTTAGCAGGGTTATTATTTTTTTCAGACCCGTATATACATCATGATTTCCGTTGACGAAGTAAACCGGTATGGATAATTCAGAAAATGGCTTAAATATCTGATCATTCAAATGGAAGGTACCATCAAACAAGTCTCCTGTAATTACGATCAGGTCGGGCTCTTCATTCTTCACACGGTCAAGGATCTGTTGAAGAAACCGGGGGCCCCGAAAATGGCCCAAATGAATATCCGACAGGTGAGCAATTCTTATTTCTGTCTCCAAGCTCGGCACGGGCACTGTATGAGAAGTGGTCGTAATGCGATAACTGTTCAGAAATCCGATAATTACCATTATGCTGCTGATGCCCAAGGCGAGAAAACCACGGGTTGGAGGTGCAATGGACCATACCAGGTTGAATAGGTCGAGCAGAATAGCCGTCAGAAGAAAGTACAAAGCAATACCCATGGTTAGTGCGGCAGTGCGGTAGACCAGACTCCCGAAGAGCTTGCGTGCATTGGAAAAAGCAATTAAGCCGCCGATCATGAATACCAGCGTAGCCGCCATTATGAAGAACGATAGTCTCAGACTGATCCCATCAAAAAAGAATGAAAGCCGATGGGATAGATAGGTGTAGGCGCCTCCAATAATGAGTAACATAAAGATGCGAAAGGCAAGCAGCGTGATTCTTTTCATGGCTTCGAAGATAAAAGAAAAGAGCCGGAATGAATCCCGGCTCTAAACTTTAAACACAACTTATCTATGGATATTGATGTCAATACCTTATTTAGGTAATACCACAGAATCGATCACGTGGATAACACCATTTGAGGCCATGACATCGGTTTTAGAAACAATGGATTCACCACCGTTACTGTCTGTCAACACGACCTTCCCCTCTTTCACTGATGCAGTTAAGTTATCACCAGCTACAGTTTTGATGGTGAAGGATCCATTGTTCTCTTTAATAGCGTCTAAGACATCGGCCGCTTTGAATTTTCCAGCTACCACGTGGTAAGTCAGGATTTTAGTCAAAGTAGCTTTTGCTTCTGGCTCTAATAGTGATTCAACTGTGCCCTCGGGCAACTTGCCAAAAGAAGCATTGGTTGGAGCAAAAACGGTGAAAGGACCTTCACTTTGAAGTGTACTCACCAAATCAGCTGCTTTCACTGCAGCAACGAGTGTGCTGAAATCAGCCAATCCAGCAGCCACTTCAACGATGTCTTTTGAGTCTTTTGAGTAACTCTTAGCTTCCATTGGACCGCTAGTGCTGCCGCATTGTGCCATGCTCTGAACTGAAAATGCCATTAAGGCGATACCGAATACAAATAATTTACTTTTCATAACTATAAATTTTAATTGAACATTATTTTTCGTTTTCTGTCTTATTTACGATTTGGATGGAGAGCTTGGATCTCGCTCAAATGGTAAAAAGTTGTTAAAGGAAAATACAATGGTAGAAACCGAGGTGGCAATAATCAGTGAAGACCGGATTTATCGCTTGTTGCAGAACAGAGATAAAAAATCCATTGATCTGATTTATGCAAAATATGCCGATAGTCTATATGGTATTGCATTGCGTATGGTGAAAGATGAAATGTCAGCCATGGATGTGTTGCAAGAAAGTTTTATTAAAGTATGGAAGAAGGGCCTGAGTTATGATCCTGAAAAGTCGAGGTTATTTACCTGGTTGTTGAATATTTTACGAAATACAGCCATTGATAAACTTCGTCAAGTTCAGAAAAATCAGGATCGCGAAATCCGAATTGATGATTCTAACGTATATACAATAGAAGGCGATGAGATTCGCCCGGAGTTATTGGATGTAAAGGACCAGGTTAAAACCCTGGACCCTAAATATCAGGCCGTTATCGAAGCTATGTTTTTTTTGGGCATGTCTCAACAAGAAGTTAGTGAGTATCTTGACATCCCATTGGGAACTGTGAAAACCAGACTTCGCATCGGTCTCAGAGAATTAAAAAAAGTGTTTGGTGTAGAAAGTATCGCATCAGTAATTGCAATTCTATTGGCGTCATGAATGAGGGGATAAAAGAAATACTGGAATCGGGCTTGCTTGAAGAATATATTGCTGGTTTGCTGGACGAGGAGCAAAAGAGTCGGGTTGAACAGGCCCTGGCTCAGCATCCCGAATTACGAGCCGAGTATCAGCAGTTGCAACAAGTGCTTGAAACATTTGCTTCTTCCATTGCAGTGAAACCACCGAGTGGACTCAAACGAAGGATCGTACATTCACTAAGCGAAAGCAGTCGTAAACCAAACAACCTTTTTAACAGAAACTGGTCCATAGCTGCTTCTGTTGCTGCTATTATATTATTGGGTACCAGTTTGGCACTGGGAATAGCTAACCGCAATCTGAATGATGATAAGCAATTGCTCACTTCAAATTTGGAGCAAATCAGCGAACAATATGATATTCAAAACAGCAAGCTTGAGCTATTTGCAGGAGCAATGGGTTTTCTAAAGAATCCAAATACCGGAAAATATGTTTTATCCGGTAATCAACTCGCACCGGGATTGCAAACCGTAGCCTATTGGAATCCGGTTGACCAACAGAGCTATTTAGATATTTTGAATTTACCAGAACTACCCGATCGTCAGTGTTTTCAGCTTTGGGCTGATGTTGAGGGTGAGATGGTGAGCCTGGGCGTTATTTCATCGTTAGAAGAAGACCTGGTACCTTTACCATTCTTGACTAATGCGGCTAGTTTGAATATTACCATAGAACCTGAAGGTGGGTCAGCTCATCCTCATGTTGACAAATTGGTAGCCAGCCTTTCCATCTAGGTAGCTCGCCTGATCAGAAATATTTTTCTATACCCCCATACCCAATCTGCTTATTTTTGCGGGTTTTTTCAATGAAATGGACTAGTCTTTTGGCAAATAGTTCATGCCGTTCTCGCGCTGTATCAATATAGGCGATGCGAATTCTTTTATAGGCTGCTGAATAGCTTTGATAGTTCTTCCATACCAAGGGATCCTTCCTGATTTCTTCCAAAATATCCTCAGGGAAATGAAAGGATTCAGCCATTATTTTTTCAGCTATTGAACGTAGATTCTGGTGAAGCATATTATGCTCGTATAACCAACGCATCCGCTCCTTGTTCTGCTGCGAATACCCGGATTTGGGATTCCGTGGTGTAAAACGCTGCTTTGAGGCATCACTTCCATGCTTTTTGATTATGCTATCAATCCATCCAAAGCACAATGCTTCTTCAACAGCATCGTTATAAATGATGCGAGGCTTACCACTATCTTTATGTGGAAAAATTAACCAGATCTCTTTTTCTGACTGAAAATGATTCTCAAGCCAGTTTCGCCATTCGTGGCGTTCTTTTAGATAGACTACTTTGCTTTCGTCCATGGCTAGTGCATTAATCCCATTTTCCCTCTCCAGTATTTTGATGGATCTGAGAATGTGTCATTAAAATCAATTGAAGTAATCAGCATTCCCGTTTTATTCCGTGAGAGTTTCCCGCTCAGGCGTCCATCGGGTCTAAGCACAAAGGAGGGATAACTGGATTCAGGCTTGCAGGTGTTGCTGGCTGATATCCAACAATAGTTGTTGGCTGCATTCCCCTTCATAGCTCCCTGAATCAGGTCACCCAGGTGACGACCCGATTCCTCAAATTGTTTCTTGGTTTGCCCTCCGTCATAAAATGATTGAAAAATCAGCTGAACACCTTCCTTTGCATAAGCTCTGTAAAACTCAGGATAGCGCCACTCATGACAGATCAATAAAGCGCAAGTTCTTCCATTCAGATCAAAGATCACTGGTCGATAACCGGGATGATAATAGAGATAATCGGTTTCGGGTGCCTGGGTCAGGTGTCTTTTGTCATAACGATCGACCTGCTCACCTTTGCTGTTTATGATGAACAGGCTATTAAAAGGCATAGCCTGATTCTTTACGAAATGGTGAGTACCAAAAACCACCCAAATAGCCAACTGGCCGGCCAGACTGGCTATCTCACTGCAAGCATTTTCAAGCTGAGACGGATCCTGCTGGGCATAATCGGTAAAATCAAGACCTGCATACCCACTCAAATTGCATTCGGGGAAATGAACGATGTCAACCTCATTGTTGGCGGCAACCAGCATGTACTTGCGCATGTAGTTGAGGTTATTTTTGATTTGATGACCTACCGGATGTTGGACGGTAGCAATTTTGAGTTTATGAGACATAGGTTAGAATAAGGTAGGTTGAGGATTTTCCATTTCGAGTAGCTTCTGCTTTGTTTTAATACCGCCAGCATAGCCTGTCAATTCTCCCTTGGTGCCAACTATCCGGTGGCAGGGCACAATGATTGACAGTGCATTGGCACCATTGGCTGCAGCCACTGCACGAATCGCGAGTGTATTGCCCAATCGTTGGCTGAGTCCCAGGTAGGTTTCGGTTTGCCCATAAGGGATGGTACAGAGTTCTTCCCATACCCTCTGCTGAAATGCCGATCCAACCGTCCTGAATGGGACAGTGAATTCGGTTCTTGATCCGGCCAGGTATTCATCCAGTTCATTGATGCATTGTTCAATTAGGCCTGTCATGCCTTCATGAAAATCTGCCTTTAGACCGTCCCGAATACGTTGATCAATCTGCTTTCGCATCTTTCGGTAGCGCCAGTCACACAATACGAGTTCATTTTCAAATGAGCCGAGAATTAGTTCACCGAGGTGGGTTTGATGGTATGAAGTGCTTATTATCATGGCGAAGATCGTTCTTAAAAATAGTGAAATCTCCCAGACCATTTTTGCGATTTGACAGATTATATACCTTTGGGCGGATGCAAAAAAAGCAAATAGTTGATCCTAAAACAGGCAGATGGGTAGTTATTTTCTGCCTCATTTTTGCCGCTGAGATGATCTTTGGTCTGCCATTCCATGTAGTGCGCTATTTCAGACCAACTTTCCTTGAGGTCTTTAATCTGACCAATACCCAATTGGGCGATGCCATGGCTGTGTACGGGATTACTGCCATGTTATCCTATTTTCCGGGCGGTCTGCTTGCCGATCGGTTTTCAGCAAAATACCTGATGAGTTTATCCTTAGTTGCGACTGGATTGGGGGGACTGTATTTGATTTCGATGCCTGGATTAACCGGTCTGACAATCGTTTTTGGATATTGGGGGGTGACCACCATTTTTCTTTTCTGGTCGGCCATGATGAAAACCACCCGAGAATGGGGTGGGAAGTTGGCCCAGGGCAGGGCTTTTGGCATTCTTGATGGCGGTCGTGGATTAATGGCTGCCATTGTGGCCAGTTTAGCCGTTTTTGTACTGGCCTTTTTCCTGCCGGATGAAAACTCATTGGTGAATGAGATAGATCGACTCCGAGGTTTCAAGGCGGTAGTATTGTTTTACAGCCTGATGACCTTTATAGCGGCTTTATTGGTTCACTTTTTCATTCCACACTCAACTCTGCTTGCAGATTCAGCCAAAGTCCCATTTAAATTGAAGTCGGTCATACTAAATCGTTCGGCATGGTTACAGGCTCTCATTGTTGTCTGTGCTTACAGCGGTTATCGAGGATTGGATTTTTATGGGATATACGGCATTGAATTCCTCGAAATGGAAGAAGTCAGCTCAGCACGCTTCGTTTCAAATGCTGCTTACCTGCGGGTTATCGGTGCCATTGGAGCTGGATTTGTTGCAGATCGTATTACAACTAAGAAGACCATAGTTGCCCTCTTTGCCGGGCTGCTTATTAGCTATATTTTTCTGAGCAGTATCGTACCAACTCCACAAACACGTTGGCTGATCCTCGGTAATTTGGTGATTACTTTCTTGGCTGTTTATGCCTTACGTGGAGTGTATTTCGCTTTGTTTGAGGAAATGAACATTGCTGGTCGAGTAACGGGTACAACCGTCGGCCTGGTGTCTTTGGTTGGCTACACGCCCGATGTATTTTTTAATTCAGTTGCAGGAAGAATCATTGAAGCATCACCCGGAATTACCGGCTACCAGCACTATTATCTTTTCTTGTGCGCCTTTGCCCTGACTGGCCTAATCAGCTCATTGCTATTAATCAGACATATAGCAATTCAAAAAGCTCGATCTTAGTCAGGCAGCTTCTCGCAAAACTCTTTTATCGATCTCATATCTTGATCCAATGCTTTTTGGAGCATTTTTTTTGCCATTGACGTGCCTAGTCGTGCAAAAAGATGATGAGGTTTGGCAGTCATATGAAGCTGAAGGTGGGTTTGACCATCAACTTCTTCCAGGGTGAAGGTGGAATCCCAGGTGGTCCCGCCAGCCTCCGACACCAAACGTATTTTCTCATTTGCAACAAGTTCAGTAACTTCCAGAACCGTACTAGCTTTACGACCATTCATCAATCGGGTTTCTTTAAACCGGGTACCAACACCATACTGTTGTTCTGATAAAAACTCAACATCAACAATATGCGGAATGGCTTTTGAGAATTGATCTATGCGAGCTACCGTATCGAAAACCAAGGATAATGGAGCTGAAACAGATACTGAAGAGATGTAGTTAATCATGATTATTGTTTAGCATAAAAACAACAGAACGTATCGATTGTTTAAGTAAGCAGCTCAATTTAAGATCATTATCTTTTTACGAAGAAAGGCTTCATGGCCTATGAAGTCAATGTAATAGAGACCATCCGGCAGGTGATCAATATCTACATGGCCATTTGCTTGAGTCAAGGGTTTCTTCAAAATCACTTTCCCGGATGAGTCCATCACCTGGAGAAATTGGAGGTGGTCGATGGCAGCATGAAGCCGATAATGAAGGTGTTCATTTGCTGGTGATGGAAAAACATCGATGTGATGATTGAGTGAGATCGGTTCAGTAGTGGTGGAGGCTGATTCCTGATACAATTCCCATACCTCATCAGACGATAGTGGTGTATCGAAAATTTTGAGTTCGTCAATGGCTCCTTTGAAATATTGTTGAACCTCATTCCAATACCCGCTTCCGATCCACATTTTTTGGTGCTTCAATGCGTCTTTAAAAAACTCAGAATAGCTTGCTGTACCGAAATTATACAGACGGTTCTTCATTTCCTGGCCATTGAGGTATCCAGTATTGAAGTCCTCACCAACCACCACAACGATATGATTCCAGACACCTTCAGTGATCGCATTTTTTGAATCAAAGCAAAATGAGGGATAGGTGCAGCCATTACTCCATATGGTGAAGTACAGCCGTTTAGAATTGAGATGGATCGGATCGTGTCCGATCTCGATAATCAGCCCCTGGTTGGCTGCATCCCAGAAATCGCACTCCTGTTCAGTTCCGTAATAAAATATGGGTGCTATGCCATGATCGGTTGGGATGTGATCGATTCTGAACCAAACAGAAATGGTACCCTCACCCATTTTTTGATACATGGGTGGCGGTATTTTGCCATCTTCTGGGATTCTGGCATAGGCATTTATTCCATTTAAATATAAGGCATGCCCATTTATTCCACTAACCAGCTTACCTCCGTAATTCGTTCCGTGGTTACCAAACTCTGTTTGATCATAAAGTGAATCGCCATCGATTGTTTCAAAGTCATAATGAGCAACCAGTCCAACTTGGGCCCATATCGCCTGACTGATCAGCCAGAATAAAACCGGCATGAGAATTCTCAATTTCACCACCTGTCCTCCTTTTTATGTTTTAGTCGGATAGTGCCCATTGTCCTGACAGTTAGGGTGACCCTAATACAGTGAAACGTCAAGTTTTATTGCTTGTTGTGACCGTCAGGATCGCTATTTTAATAGCTTTTTATTGAGTTTGTCAATAAAGAATTCCTCAGCTCTGAACTGCCAGTCAAAGTTTATCGATTGATTGGCCAGATGCACATGATGATCTTGATCAAGCAGATAATCGGCCGGCTTATCCAATACCCGGGTAACACCATATACCTCTTCGAGGGTGGCTCGAATATCAGCAAATCCAATCGCATGTTGATTCAATGATTCAAGAGCAACAGATCGTTCTTGATCATTTTTGGCCCGATCAAAGGCATCCAAAAGCAGCAGGGCTTTGAATGAAAAAGCAGTGAGCTTATTCACCTGCTCATAAACACTCAGGGTATACTCGTTTCGCTGGAGAAGTTCTTTCATCTTAGCGATTCTTTCCGTCACTAATTCACAAGAAACCAGCATGGTGGCCGCTAATTCTATCCGGTCGGCATGCTTTTCACTCCAGGCACCGGGCTGATCGGGATCGGGAAGCTCAATCACAGATTCTTCAAGTGGATTTTGTTGCCCGGCCAGGTAATTGCGTTGATTTCCTTTCAGCAATGTGTTTTTATAGTTCCCTACCGGATGTTCAAGTTCATCGATAAAAGCCAGGTCAGCTGATGCTGCATCTGCTGAAAATTCACGCTGCCGATAAGCCGATTTGATTTTTTCTTTCTCCCTCTGCTCGCCTGCCCATGTGTATTCGGCGAAGATAGTTATCCCACGTTTATACAATTCAAAATGAGGAGAATCGTCGTCCCACAAGGTCAGTAATAAACCAGTTGACCCAGTCTCGATTGAAGAAAGGGCAAATTGACGGATATTTTCCATGTTGCTTTGGTTCTGAGGCATCAAAACCCATCTGGTCTGACCTGCAGTTGCTCCCATTACTTTAAAACCATGTTGTTTGAACCAGTCCATGGCTTTCCCGTTACCAATAGCTTGTGGGGCACTATAGTTCCACCTCATGTAGATGCAGTTCTTAGGAAAGTGGTCTAGAAACTCGACTAGTTTGGGTTCATTGGCCTGCCAAATACTGTCTACCCGGCTCTGGGAAAGACTGGCATTATGAAGGGTTCTGTATACCCCCGCATGCTTTAAAGGCATATCATCCCAAAAGATGGGTATGCGATCATTTTCTTCAGCAAACTGACATACTTTATTCAACCAGTTGAGTTGTAATTCAAGTGGAGACTGACCGCTATTTCTACCGGTCGTGTGTACCTCGTCACCACCCACATGAAGGTATTTGCCATGCGGGAAGGCTTCCAGGGCATCCAGGTACAAATCAAATTGAACCTCATAGGTTTTCGGATCCAGGGGGTTAAAGGCCCAGTCACTTTCTGGGTTGTCACGGAGATCATGGTACCCTTCGTGTTTCAATACAAATGAGGCATGGCCTAATCCCTGAACAAGCGGACTCAGTTCAATGTTGCGCTCAAGAGCGTATGCAGATAACTGGGCCCATTCTTCTATGCTGAAGGCATCACCTGACCCAACTTTCGGTTGACGCACATAGGCCAGCTTATCCTCGACTTCGACTATGATGGCATTGATCTTATACGATCCGAGCCAATCCATTAATCCGTAGTAATACTCCAACTTCTCACGATGGTGCTTGACGTCGAGGTGAATGGCCCGGTAGGCCAGAAGCGGATAATCTGTGATACTGCAGATGGGTAAAGGCACTTCCTGGTCAACGGCATCCTGAATCAGCTGTTCAAGGGTTTTGATTCCATAAAATAGGCCTGCCTGGTCCTTACCAGTAATTGAGATGTGTTTTGTCGTAATGTTTAACTGGTAACCCTCGGGATTAACATCCAGAACCTGGTCAATGGACAGGATCAAATTGGCATCATTTTTTTCTTTGGTGGCCTGAATACCATTCAAAATCTTTCCAAAAACTGGTAAAGGGTTATCATCCGAAAGGTAATACTGATCAATGTCAGCAGCCTGCAAATCACTGTCACCTTTTATTGAAAATTCCTGAGGTTCAGGCAGTAAAATAAATTCACCTGATGTCTTTTTCCCAGGTTGGCACGAAATCAATAATAAGAAGAGTGCAAGGAGTGTCAGAATTCTGTTCATGGTATAGTCTAATTTATGCGTATTTCCATCGGTTAGCCAGGGCTACCAGTGAAAGCATCACCGGTACTTCAACCAATACCCCCACCACCGTGACCAGAGCTGCCGGTGAGTCGAGACCGAACAGAGAAATAGCCACTGCAACCGCCAGTTCAAAGAAATTACTGGCACCGATCATCGCCGCAGGTGCACAAACCGGGTGGGGTAGTTTCAGCCTACGACCTCCAAACCAGGCAATAAAAAAGATAAAATAGGTTTGAATGATTAAAGGTATGGCAATGAGGAGTATTATTACAGGTTTGTCTAGGATGGTTTTACCCTGAAAAGCAAACAGGAGGACCAGGGTTGTCAGCAATGCGATGATGGAGACCGGTTTAAACCTTGGTAAAAAAGTGTCTTTGAACCATTTTTGGCCTTTGCGTTTGATGAGGATGAGCTGCGTTATATAACCCGCGACTAATGGGATGACCACAAATACTACAATACTGGCAACCAAGGTGTCATAGGGTATAGTGATGTTGGTGATTCCCAGTAACAGACCAACAATCGGGATAAAAGCCACGAGAATAATCAAGTCGTTCAATGAAACCTGTACCAGGGTGTAGTTTGGATCGCCATCGGTTAGGTAGCTCCATACAAACACCATGGCCGTGCAAGGAGCTGCACCCAGGAGGATGGCTCCGGCAATGTATTCTCCAGCCATAGCCGGATCAATTATGGCCGCATAAATTTTGCTGAAGAATATCCAGGCAAAGAAAGCCATCGTAAAGGGTTTGATCAACCAATTGACAGCGAGTGTAAGCACAATGCCTTTTGGCCGCTTACCTACATTTTTCAAACTCCTGAAGTCTACCTGCAGCATCATGGGGTAGATCATGAGCCAGATCAGAATAGCCACCGGTATGTTGACTTTAAAAACTTCAAGCTGACTTAAAAAAGTCACACTATCACCAGCGAAACGACCAATCAAAATACCTGCGCCTATGCAGATGGCGACCCATAGGGTTAGGTACTTTTCAAATACACCGATCTTTTTTTTATTGCTTGTCATCCTGGAGTTGAGTTTTAATTTCCTGGAGATAAAGTTGGTAAAAACTTGACTTAATTTCATCCCTGACACGGATGAATTCACTCCAGATGAATTCAGGACTACCTGTAGCATGAGAAGGATCGTCAAACCCTATGTGTAGTCTTTTTTCTACTTGACCCAGAAAGGCTGGGCAATTTTCATTCGCACCGCCACAAACCGTGATCACGAAATCCCAGGCCTCATCCAGATATTGTTCTACCGGATCAGAACTATGGTTACTGATATCGACACCGACCTCTTTCATTGCCTGAACGGCTTGTGGGTTGATTTGACCTGATGCTTCAGTACCAGCCGAAGCAACCTGAATCCGAGAATCAAAAGATTTCAGAAAACCATGGGCCATTTGGCTTCGGCAGCTGTTACCTGTGCAGAGAATGAGAATTTTCATTTTTTTAAAGGTATTGATCAATGAGGTAGAACACTTTTATTGATAAATGTGTTCATCTTTGTGAAGCTAATTAATAAATTATTAATCATGAAACTGACCCATATTATTTGTTTAGGGACCTTATTGCTGGGGTTCTCAGTTACACATGCACAAAATAGTGTAAATAATATCAAATTGGATGAAGTTCGCCGAGATGCCCAACGAGAGATTATTCATGTGCCTGATATTGACGGGTACACAACGCTCAAATGTGACTTCCACATGCACACCATTTTTTCAGATGGCACAGTGTGGCCAACCATTCGCTTAGATGAGGCCTGGATGGAAGGGCTTGATGCCATCTCAATAACTGACCATATTGAAGGAAGTCCCTATAAAACGGATGTTGAAGGAGATGACAACAGCAGCTGGAAAGTGGTGGAAAGTGCAGGTCAGAACTACAATGTTATATTGGTGAGGGCAGGTGAAATTACCCGGAGTATGCCTCCCGGCCACTTTAATGCCTTGTTCATTGACGATGCGAACAAGCTTGATGTTCGTGATTACAATGAGGCCATGGCTGAGGCCCAAAGGCAGGGTGCGTTCGTGATCTGGAATCACCCAGGATGGCAGGCGCAGCAGCCTGACACCTGCAAGCAATTTCCGATTCACAAAGAATGGATTCAAAAAGGTTGGATCCATGGTGTGGAAGTCGCCAATTATGATGAATGGTACCCGATCACAGCTGACTGGTGCGCCGATCAAAACTTGGCCGCCATTGGCAATTCAGACATTCATGGTTTGACAGCACATTTCTATAAAATGCCAGATTACAGACGCTTTATGACCCTGGTTTTTGCTGAAGATAAGAACCTTGAATCGCTCAAAGAAGCAATGTTTGCACGAAGAACAGTAGCCTGGTTTTCAAAACATGTGGTTGGTCCACAGAAATTGCTGGCCCAGCTATTTGAAAAATCTATTCAGGTTGAAGCATTGACTCAGCTCAATGGCAAAGCAGTGAGCAAAGTGGAAATCAGCAATCCTACTGATTTTACCTTCGAATTTGAACCCATGGCAAAAGGATTACCAGCGTTTACACTCAAACCTCATTCAGTATATTTAATGAATCTGAAAACAGAACTGGAAGGTTTGGAGCTACCTTATAAAATCGCCAATTGGTTTGTACGAACACAGCAGCCACTCAATGTTAAGTTGGTTTTGTAGCATAATAAGATAATATTATCTCGCAAAGGCCTGAACTTCATCAATCAGGCCTTTTTTATAGGCCTCCTTGATGAGCTCCCATTCGTGGAGCCGGTTAAAGAATAGACTGGCATAATTTCTTTGAATTGGTGATCCATTGAATAAATAGTGTTTGATTTGTTCAATGCCTTTATCATTTTGAACCAAGCTCAAGGCAAAATCAACAAAACGGGTCATCGCAAAATCAGATTCACCGTTCAAATGATGCATAATGAAGTCGATGTCTTTCTCCCTACCGGATTTCGCTTTGGTAACTAAATCGGCAAGCAGCCCGCTAAATTTGTTCTGTGCCATGATCAAAGAAGATTTAAAAGCTATTCCTGACAAAGAACCCGCTTTGTTAAAAGATTTCCTTTGATCCAGATCAAAAAATCAAACTCGCCTGATGCGGCTCAAAGTTTCTTGTGTGACACCTAGTAGCGATGCGATATGGCCCAACTTGGCTCGCTTTATGAGCTGTGGTGCTATCTGCTGAAGGTAGGCATACTTGCCTTTTGCATCTCGGTTGTTAAACTCACGTGTGTTTTGATCTATCAAAGCGAATTGCTTCTCCATTAACGCATTAGTGAAAGTGACAAATTCAGGAAACACAATCAATTCTTTGCTCTTTTTTTTCGAAATGCTGATTGCTGTGACAGGCTCGCAGGCTTGAAGATATTCAGTAGATGGTGTATCTTGCGCATAACTCTGCAACGAAGTAAAGGTTTCATTCTCAGTGTGTATCCACGATGTGATCTCCTTGCCATCCGACAGGTGGAATTTCCTGACCATGCCAGAAACCAGGAACCAGATTCTTTGACAGTACTGACCAGGCTGCAAGATAAATTCGTTCTTTTTAAAAGATTCAGGTGTAGTGAATTGTTCAAGCGCTTCCTCGGCTTTTTTACTGAGATGAACGTAATTTTCTATGTAGCGAATCAGTTCTTCCACGGTATAAATCAGCTACAGGACGTTCTTGATTTTGAAAACTGCAGTGTAATCGGTCGGGCGATTCTCAGGAACAGTTAAATACAATGCTTTAGCCTGCTGCTCAAACTGAATGTGTTCTTTGCTGCCTATCAGGCTGATTGATTTGATCGCTTTCTCCAGCAAGTTGGCCTGCAAACCCAGTGAAGGGATTTCAATTCGGCCTTTTTTCGGATTCATGACAAAAACAAAGAGGTCTTTGTCCTTGGTGGTGAATCTGACTTCATCCGGGCCGTAGGGATAACTGTCTATGGTACGTTCATTAAAATGTTCTGCTGCAGCTTGGGCTTTCAGGGCTTCCAGATCTGCCTCGCCGATGTTTTGTTTTTCCAGTAAACGTAGAAAGGAATTCAAATTATCGCCGAAAATCTTCCAGGCTGAACTGCCATAAATGGCCCCAGCATTGGTATTCATCCAATCCCCGATTTGATCAAATATGATAGTGTGATCCGGGGGAATGGTTCCATCGGGCAGGAGCTCAACATTCAATAGCATATTCCCATTTTTACTGATCATATCAGTAAACATCTCGATGACGGTCCGGGCATTGTGACGAGCAGGTTTATCTTTTTTATAAAACCAGTGAGAGAAAGTTAATGTTCCCTGCCACGGGATATCAAGGATCTTCTGTGAACCGCCTCTTTCGATGTCTTTTACTGTTGACGGTTCTTCATGGAATTTCCCGGCAACAATCCCATCTATTTTGCCGTATGTGTTCAGACGATGGTTGTAATAACGCCTGCATACCTCTTTTCCATATTCATTGTAGGGAAAACCATATCCATCGAACCAAAGAAAATCAACATCATATTTTGTAGCAAGTTCTGTATGTCGTAAGACCCAGTTTTCTTTTACCGACTGAATCCAATCAGGCGTTCTTTTATCGGGAGGAAGTCCATATAAATCGGCAGGGTTGAGCCCTTCCCACCACTTGTCAATGCCATCTTCTTTGGTCATGTGCCCATCGTACGGGATGTCTTTGTATGGTCCTGATGTATCTGCACCAAAAGCTGGCAGCCACCAGCCTAAATAACGATCATCGTGGGAGCTGACCCCAAATGGAAGTTTATATTTCTTCGCGGATTGCTCGAATTCTTTGACAATATCCCTTTTGGGTCCCATATTTACTGAATTCCAGGGATGATGGCTTGATTCAAAATTGTCAAAGTGATCATGGTGATTCGCCAGGATAACAAAATAACGACCACCGATCGCCTTGAAGTATTTCATCAATTTATCTGTATTGAGCTTTTCAGCCTTCCACTCATTTAAAACATCCTTGTAACCGATCTCAGTTGGATGACCATAGGTCTTAAGGTGGTAGGGGTAGGCATTCTCGCCCCATTTTTGGTGACCAACATCCTGCATGTACATGTGACGGGCATACCATCCGCCTCCAAATTCCGGTTGGGTTTGGGCACCCCAATGCGCCCAGATGCCCAATTTGGCATCCTGAAACCAAGATGGGAATTCATAAATGTCTCGTTGTTCTTCCCAGGTGAGATCCTGCACTTCTGAATCGCAGCACTGAAGAAAGCCCATGATAAACAGGAGGAGGTAGACAGGAGGTTTATTCATAAGATGGTAATTTTGTTGATTGATGTTTAACCCACTTTCGGCTCACTTTTATTGGCCCGAGCTGGATTTGAATTTTTAATTTGTCTTTGTCAAGCCATACGGCACCATCGTAAGTTCTTTTGGTTTTCCTTGAAAAGAAGGCTTTTTCCCCTTCCCATTTCTTGCCGTTTCGTTCTAAACCGGATAGGACAACCAATCCTATCAGAGGCTTATTCTTCCAGGGTTCGGGGCAATCCTGACAGATGGCTTTTTCTGGAGAATCAACATCCATGATCTGAACAAGTTTCCCATAGAGTTTACCTCCGTTGAAATACACCTCTACCACAGATGAGGGTTTGTTCGTAAAAGGATCAATTGTACTCCATTTCCCGGCCAAAGACTGACCAAGGCTGCTAGTTGAAGTACACAAACTAAAAATGATAACTATGAACAGAGTGCCTCGCATAATTGTAAGGTAAAGGTAAGTGCTAGTAGCTGGCTTATCATTATATTGGGGCGAAAAATTATCTGCTATGAAAATCATTTCCTGGAACGTTAATGGAATTCGAGCCATTACGAAGAAGAACTTTTTTGATGAATTTGTTAAACTTGACGCTGACATTATGTGCTTGCAAGAAACCAAAGCACAGGATGATCAAGTAGCTGAAGCGCTTGTGCCTATTGGCGGTTATTACAAGTACGCTTACTCTGCAGAGCGGAAGGGCTACTCGGGAACGGCTGTGTTGACCAAAGAGCAACCGCTGTTTGCTCGCTTTGGCATCGGTACCATGGAGCATGATTTAGAAGGCAGAGTCATTACCCTGGAGTATAACGATTATTTTTTAGTCACGGTGTATGTCCCAAATTCAGGAAATGATCTGCGTCGCCTGGAATACAGGCAAGTCTGGGATTTGGCTTTTCTCATTTTTGAAAGACCTGGAGACAAAAAAACCGGTGATCGTTTGTGGAGATTTTAATGTCGCACACAAAGCCATTGATCTGGCCCGGCCAAAACCCAACTACAATAAATCAGCGGGATTCATGCAGGAAGAAATCGACGGTATGGATCGATATACCGGGGGTGGATTCATTGATACTTTTCGTCATTTTTATCCTGATGAAACCGATCGCTATTCATGGTGGAGTTACCGGGCCGGGGCCAGAGAGAAGAATGTGGGCTGGAGAATCGATTATTTTCTGGTGAGTGAAGCCATTCTACCGTCGATTACTGATGCAAGTATTCTTCATACTGTCATGGGCTCAGACCATTGCCCGGTTGGCATAGATATTATGATGTCTAATTAGCATTTGTAGCTTTCCGATCATACACAATTTGCCCATCTACTATTGTCATTACAACCTCCATTTTTAGTACATGTTCAGGGTGTTTTATTGGATTCATATTGCAAATAGTAAGATCGGCTAGTTTTCCCTTTCGTAAGGTGCCACGTATCTTATCCTCTCGTAAACAGGCATATGCGCCATTTTGAGTAAAGCATTCAATTGCATCTTCCATGCTTATCTTTTGCTGACTATTCCAACCACCTTTTGGAAGCCCTTGGTGATTGGTTCTGTTCACTGCTGCATTTAAGACGTATTTTGGATGATTTAAAAACACCGCTCCAGCGTTGCCAGGAACATCAGAACCAAAATTCATTTTGATCTGATAATCTAGAAATGTCCTAAAGGGAAAAGCGAGCTTTTCTCTTTCAGGGCCTAAACGATCAATTAACCATCTCATATCATCCGGAAGTTGGCTGGGATTGGTTTCAGCAATGACATATAAAGCTTTCATTCGTTCAAATTCACGTGGTTGAATAAGCTCAGCATGAATCACCCTGAACATACTCATATCGGTACCTAGGTCGTTGTGGATTTGTTCCCAAACATCCAGTACTTCAGAAACTCCCCGGTCACCAATTGCATGAGCATCAACTGAGAATCCATGCTCAACAGCGGTCCTGCAATAATCATAGAATACCTGTGGATTACCCACCAAACTTCCAAATGTTGGAGAATCACTGTTGTACTCTTGATAGTGTCCCTTATAATCAGGCCGGTCGGTGTAGGGTTCAAATAGCATGGCTCCCCTATTTCCTAAAAATCCATCATTAGCACTTTTCATGCCGCCCAAGCGCAAGAAATAGTCTCTTTCACCCGTTATCGGATGATGTCCCATATTATACCCACGCTGATACACATCTTCAGCTAAATCCAACCATGGCCTGATCCAAATCCGGCAGCTAAGCTCACCGTTTTCCTGCAATTTCAAATAGCGCTCTAATTCATCAAAACTTCTGATCATATCATGGATTTCTACAATACCCATCTCCCTGATTTTTTTCAAGCCTGCCCGGTATTCGTCGAGAATTCTATTCTCAGATTTAGGTTTGATTACTTTCTCAATTATCTCAATGGCTGGAGAACCCTGGTGGATAAGACCGGTCGATTGTCCATTTTCAATGATCATTCCTGGAAGGATTTTAGACTCGAGTCCGGCAGCTTCAAGCGCGATCGTGTTTGCCAGATAAAGATCACCCTGATAACTGTTCAGGAGACAGGGATTTTCTCTGGTATATGGATCTATTGTTGAACGTGTTGGCATCCATCTGTCTGGTTGATGAACATCATTAATTTCACCTTTTGCCTCTTCCCAAAGAATGGCTCCAGACCAATCTCCGCCACGAATCCATTCTCCAGATGCCAATCCATCAGTCGTTCTTTCGAGTTCAGCAATCAAGCCCTCATCTGAATCAACATGCATTAGGTTGATATCTTTTTGCTGGGCTGAAAAACCGGCAAAATGGACATGAGCATCGATAAATCCTGAACACCCAAAATTTCCTTTAAGATCGATCACCCGGGTTTCTTGACCAACAAACTTGCTATAATCCGATTGGTCATCTAAGCATGCTGTGATGGTATTACCGGTGATCACAATACCGTCTACCCAGGGCTTATCGTCCTCACCAGTATATATACTGCCATTGGTTAGAATCAGATGTGCCGGTTCATTGGAACACGAAAATAACAAGCTAGCAGTCAGAATCGTGAACAAGAATATAATGCTTGCTTTCATACTATTGGTTTAGGTTTGGAAACGCAAAACGGTCTTTAACTTTTCTGGTTCTACCTTTCTGGCATCAGATAGATAAATTTCACGGTGCACTTTTGACAGCCGTGTACGATTAATCGTTGAACAGAAGTCCTCCATTCTGGCAAAACTGGCTGGTTCATCATCATAGCTCCCCAAATGAAGCATTTGTATGCACCACCCTTCTTCAATGGTTTCAAATCGCACTTGGTCAAGCAATGGATGTGGCTTGTTTTGTTTGGTCAATTCGATCATCTGACTGGCAAATTCAGGGGTAACGAAGTTGGGCTGACGAATCATCAAATTGAAGACCAGTTCATCTTTGTTGATTGTTCCGGTATACTGCTTTCTGCCTTTTTCGGTCAGGTCCCATACTCCCTCTAATGGATAAACCGTATAATCAAAATAGCCTGCTGGAGCCTGTCTCTTCTTTGGGCTCATTTTCACAGCATAAGATAGTGAATAAAGCACCTCAATGTAGGCAGGAAAATGATCACTATTTGGATTGCCCTGACCCAGAATGGTGAAGAATGAGAATGAGGGAATTTGCACTAGCTCGGGTTTATTCTTGGGCATGTACAATGCTTTTTCGTGCTTACGCCATTCGTGTTTCATAATGCAATCAGTGTTAGTTTGCAGTCTCTCGTTATTGGTTGAATTAATTGTCGGGCGGTTGTTCGAGTCGGTAACTCTTATCATACAGCATCAGTTGCCTGTGTTTCCACACGGCTCCTTCAAGAAATACCGGATGTGGTAGTTGTACATCCCATGTGCCCAGTTTCTTCAGTAGCTTTGTTGTAATACCAGGAAACTCAGCGGCCCGATTGACTTGTTCACTTTCATCAGATTCCAGGTTAAACAGCAAGGGAAGTCGGTCGGGTAGCCGAATGAGTTTCCAATCCCCTTCGCGAATGCTAGCACTTATGGTAAATCGCCATTTCAAATCACGGTGTGGCGCTTCATTATATGTAGATTGGAGATATGGGATCAGATTAACGCCTGTGAACTGATCTTTTGGTGTTGGTGTTCCACCGGCCAGTGAAAAAACGGTGGGAACAATGTCTAAAGCAGTCACGGGATATTCGTACTCAATACCACCGTTCAGGGTATTGGGCCAATTCCACACAAATGGAACGCGAATACCCCCTTCCAGCAAAATCCCTTTCTGACCGTTAAATGGTGCGTTAATTGAAGCATTGGAGTCACAAGGGCCACCATTATCGCTTAGAAAAATGACCAGCGTATTTTTCGATAGACCATTCGCATCAAGAGCGGCGATAATTTTGCCCACATTTACATCCAGGCGGTGCACCATGGCCGCATAGGTTCTGCGGCGCTCGTCTTTGATGCTTTTATACATCTCGAGGTCTTCTTTCAGGGCTTGCATCGGTGCGTGTGGAGCATTGAAGGAGGCAAAGAGAAAGAATGAATCATTTCTATGTCGTTGGATAAAATCCACGCATTCATTCCCAACATCATCTGTGATGTAGGTTAATGCTTCAGGTACCTTATAATTGCATTCTATCGGTGCTTTATAGCCTTTACCATCCGGTAGGGCAGTGAAATAATCATGACCACCACCGGTATAGCCCCAAAACTCATCAAAGCCTCTTTGCAGTGGGTGAAAATGTGCTTCATAGCCAAGGTGCCATTTACCCACTAGTCCATTAACGTAGCCTAACGTTTTCAAACGATCAGCCAGTGTTTGTTCAGAAAGGGGTAAGCCAAGGTATTGCTCATCGAAGCCGGGTTGATTTCCTCCAAGGTTATTGTCATGCCCAAATTCAACCTGATTTCTTCCGGTTAACAAACCGGCCCTTGATGGACTACAAACGGCTGATGAAACATAACCATTGGTGAAAACCACTCCACCTTCAGCCAGTCGGTCAATGTGGGGTGTTTTTATTTGGGTGCTGCCTGTGAATCCCAAATCGCCATATCCCAGGTCGTCAGCCAGTATGAGAACTATATTCGGTCCTTTCTGGGCGCTTGTCTGTAAGCCAATGGCTATAAACAGCATGATTAAGTAAATGCGCATGTTGATTTTTCTTTTGTTAAAGGTAGATATTGCCTGGTTTTTTTTTCTACCATTTCAGGTAGGGGATCTCCGCATTATTTAGTGTTTTGTTTAACTCAGCCAGCTCAAGCTTAACCTGGTCCCACTTTGAAAACTCAGCATCGATCAATTCTTCAAGCTCAGCCTTTAATTCATACATCTGTGTGGTTGGTCGATTGAAGCCATTGGTTGCCAAAATGATCAGATGGCCATATTTATTATTTAACCTGATGGGGTAATTCAGTGGATCTTGCGCGCTCTTATTTTTTGTTTGATACAGGGCCTTCTCAATCTTACTGGCCTTGTCCATGGTGGTTTTAATCTGTGATTTGAGCTCTTCCCTGTCTATTCTTTCGTGAATATCAGCCAGTTGTTTGTTCACCTTACGGATGTCACGTATGGTTTGATTGATTTCATTCATTTTATTAACCCCTTCACTGACAAAATCATATTGCTTTTGCAGATCTGTTTTAGTTGCAGAACTTCTGGGATCCTGTAACAGGGTTAGGGGTACTGATTGGACTTTATCCCCAACCTGTAAAGACACAGTATACGCTCCTGGAAGAACGGTAGAACCTTGTGAAATAACATACCAGAGAATCATGCCTTTGATCTGATCAACGCCCTCGGTTTTCAGATCCCAGATGAATCGATTGGCTCCGGCTTTGGGTTCCCACTTATTGTTTGCGTTTTCGGCTTTTGAATTGAATGATCTCAGTACCTCTCCGTTAGCCGCTGAGAATTCCAGGATGTAGCTTTTTGCTGTATCAACACTTTTCAGGTAATAGTTAATAATGGCGCCGTTTGGATGATTTTCTCCCTGGGTTTTACTCTTACCCCGGTAGCCAGCCTGGAGGATATAGGTGGGCTTGGGTTCAAATAAATAGGAATCCGCTTTCTGAGCATCCTTCACTTCATAAATAGGGCTCAAATCATCAATAATCCAGAAAGAACGACCCTGTGTGGCGGCGATCAAATGTCGATCCTTCACAGCGAGGTCTGTGATGGGTACAATGGGTAAATTGTTTTGAAATGATTGCCAGTTTTTGCCCTGATCCAATGACAGGTACAAGCCCAATTCTGTGCCAGCAAAGAGCAAACCTTTTTTATTTGGATCGGTCCGAATGACCCGGGTAAAATGCATTCGGTCAATCCCCTCATCAATGCGGCTCCAGTTCTTGCCATAATCCTTTGTATAATACAGATACGGTTCGTTGTCTCCCCACTTGTATCGTGTACCAGCAAAGTACAGACCACCCTCATTGAAGGGATCAGCTTCCATGCTGTTAATTTGCGTGAACTCTGGAAGGTTTTTTGGGGTAACATCAGTCCAGCTTTCTCCACCATTTCGGGTTATGAAAATCCGCCCATCGTCTGAACCGGTCCAAAGAATATCTGGGTTTGAAAGTCCTTCAGCAGCGGCGAAAATGGTGCAGTAATACTCAACCGCTGTATTGTCTTTCGTGATCGGACCTCCTGAAGGGCCCTGCTTGCTTTTGTCATCAGTAGTTAAATCAGGGCTGATGGTTTCCCAGCTTTTCCCCAGGTTGGTGCTCACATGAACGCGATTGCTGAAT
>CAYUGX010000016.1:22335-30939 GCA_964444375.1 uncultured Porphyromonadaceae bacterium
GTGGATCATGCTTGCTAAAGAACAGGGGATAATTCCATTGGAAGCGGTATTTCATGTCTTCAACACCATGCCCCAATGGATTGTTAGGCCACACATTGGTTGCCTGAGTTTCATTGGTTTCATGATTCAGCCGAACCATCAATCCGCCGTACTCACCTCCCAAAACAATCTCTTCATTTTTTGGATAAATCGCATGATGCCCAGCTTCACCACCCGCTGTTCTTTCCCAATCTTGCTCAGTGATATAAGCACCATCAGTTCGGTGAAGGATTCTGACAGAAGAATTGTCTTGTTGTGCACCATAGATTCTGAATGGGAAATGATTGTCGGTGCTTACCCGGTAAAATTGAGCGGTGGGTTGGTTGTGGTAAGTGGTCCAGTTTTCGCCTCCATCAAAACTGATTTGTGCGCCTCCATCATCTCCAATAATCATGCGATCAGGATCTTCAGGAGCAATCCAAAGATCATGATGGTCACCATGAGGAGCATTTCTGGGTGTGAATGTTTTACCGCCATCTTTGCTGGTGTGATAATTGACGTTTAGCACATACACTTTATCCTCATCCTGAGGGTCGGCATAAATGCGGGAATAGTACCAGGCCCTTTGACGCAAGGAACGATCATTGTTTTGTTTTTTCCAGGATGCTCCACCATCTTCACTCCTGTACAGGCCACCATCGGGTTCATTCTCAATTTGGGCCCATACCCGGTCGGGATTGGCCGGTGAAACAGTGACACCAATGATACCCAGCAAACCCGTTGGAAATCCAGGGTTTGAACTCAATTCTTTCCAGGTATTGCCTTCATCGGTACTTTTCCAGAGCTTGCTTCCAGTGCCCCCGCTGCTGAGTGAGTAAGGAGTTCTTCGTATCGTCCAGGTACTCGCATACATAATTCTTGGATTGCTTGGATCGAGAATTAGATCTACTGCTCCGCTACTCTTGTCACTGAACAAAACAAGCTTCCAGGATTTACCCCCATCGCTGCTTTTATAAACACCTCTTTCTTCGGAATCAGCGAATAAATCGCCCATAGCCGCCAGATAGACCACATCGGGATTGTTTGGGTGCACCCGTATTCGACTAATATGACGTGTTTTTTCAAGACCAATGAAGTCCCAGGTGCGTCCCGCATCCACCGTTTTCCATACACCTGATCCACTGCTTACATTTCCCCGTACTGTCTTTTCTCCTTGACCCACATAAATGATGTTTTGATCACTTTGCGCGACAGCAATAGCACCAATACTTCCACCAAAGAACCCATCTGAAATATTCTCCCAGCTATTTCCTGCATCAGTGGTTCGCCAGACCCCTCCTCCTGTTGATCCGAAGTAGTATAGGTTTGCTTTACCTGGCACACCCGTTACAGCGCAGCTTCTCCCACCTCTGAAAGGACCAATATTCCTCCAGGTTAAGCTGCTTAACAATTCATCCGAAATGGTTTTTTTAGACTCATCTTGAGCGTGGATTTCAACGAAATTTAATCCCAAAAGGGTAAGCAGAATAAATACAAGAGTTTTCATGGAATAAGATATTAAGTTTTAGCTTGGTCGAAAGGTAATACCTTTTGCCCTAATTTCTTAAGTTGTACAGCCATGCCATGGAAATGTTGACCTCATGTAATTTTTGTATTTTAATGCACTCAGAACACCAAATATTTTATGCCTCATGAAAAAATTACTTGTTTTTACCGTTGTGCTGGCGGTCTGCGCCTCGCTCTATGCTCAAACTGATGAAGAAAGTTATCAGTGGCCCAAAGATCCACTGGTGCTCAAGAAGCTTGAAGAATGGAAAGGGTATAAATTCGGACTGTTGATTCACATGGGCCTGTATTCAGAGCTTGGGGTGATTGAATCGTGGGGTTTGTGTCCCGAAGATTGGGTAGGTCGTCCTGGATATGATGACTACTACGAGTATGCTAGAGATTATCGAAATGCACGCTATACTTTTAATCCCACTGAGTATGATCCCAAAAAATGGGCAAAAGCCTTTAAGGGATCTGGGGCAAAGTATATGATATACAGCACCAAGCACCATGATGGATTTTGTTTATACGATACGAAGTTCACTGATTTTAAAGTGACCAACCCTGAATTGCCCTATGCCTCAAATCCCAATTCGGATGTGTACGGTAAGATAATTGAAGCCTGCCGTGACGAAGGCATGGCAGTAGGGGCCTATTTTTCTAAGGCAGACTGGACAACGCCTTACTTCTGGTGGCCCTATTATCCCCCTAAAGACCGTAACCCGACCTATGATATCACCAAACATCCCGAGCGTTGGCAAAATTTTGTTGAATTTACTCAAAATCAACTCCATGAGATAACCACCGGATACGGTCCAATTGATATCCTATGGCTGGATGGGTGTTGGGTGATGCCCAAGGAGGCAGTGACTGAAAAAGTGGCTGAGTTTTGTAAATATCCACACGATATGGATATTGACATGAAGAAAATATCAGACCGAGCTCGTGCTGTCAATCCGGGCATGTTGGTGGTTGATCGATGGGTTGAAGGACCCTATGAAAACTACCTCACCCCTGAACAAAAGATTCCCGAAAAACCCTTACCCGTACCCTGGGAGAGTTGCATCACCATGGGACATGCCTGGGGATGGGTGCCCAATGACAATTATAAGTCTTCAAAAGAGCTGGTACATTTACTTGTCGGAATTGTTGCCAAAGGAGGTAATTTACTTTTGGGAGTTGGGCCAAAAGGCAATGGCGAATTTGAACCTGCCGTCTATAAGAATCTGGCTCAATTGGGTGAATGGCTCGAAGTACATGGTGAAGCTATTTATGATACCCAGCCTGTTGAACCCTATCAGGTTGGACAAATTGCGTATACAGCCAATGGGGATGTTCACTATGCAATCTATATGCCTGGTAAGGATGAACAAACCCTGCCTGCTAGTTTGATGATTGACGTAAGAGGTAAACCTAAACCAAAGTTTTCTTTATTAGGTGTAAACATGAGGCTGAAAGCCAAGCGAAAAGATGCCGGCTGGGAAGTGCAGGTACCAAAAAAAATACGTCATCAACTAGCTGATACGGAAGCTATTGTTGTAAAAGTCACCTTTTAATCTAATTCGTAGATTCCCATGAGAGTATTTATAACCCTTGTAATCCTTACCTCCTCCTTGGCGGGATTTGCTCAATGGGGTGGAGGTGAAAAATACCCCGATTTAAAACCCCATCCCAAGTCGATGGAAGCTTTTGAAGACATGCGTTTTGGAATTTTTGTGCATTGGGGACCATCAATCATGCGAGGAACATCCAGTTGGGGTAGAGGAAATCACCCCTATGATTTCGCACCAAAGGTGCCCATCAGCGAATTCGATAGCCTCTATTTGCAATTCAATCCGGTGCTCTTCGATGCCGACGACTGGATAGGCACAGTCAAAGCATCGGGGGCAAATTATTTTGTCATTACATCAAAACACCACGATGGGTTTTGCATTTTTAATTCAGCCTATACTGATTATGATATCATGTCTACACCATATTCTAGTGATGTGCTGATGGAATTATCAAAGGCATGCGAAAGGCATGGAATCCTGTTCGGTACCTACTATTCTATTTGTGATTGGCATCATCCAGAATATCCTGGCCGCTATGGAGGTGATCCGAGACCTTCAAAAGAATCTGATATGGATCTGTATAAAGAATATTTATACCATCAAATGGATGAGCTGGTTGATACCTACGACTCAAAAATCCTGTGGTTTGACGGATCCTGGGAAAGTCCATGGAAACACGAGGATGGCATGGATCTATACAAATACTTGCGTGATAAAAACGACGAACTAATCATTAATAACCGGGTTGACAAAAAACAGAATTTAAAACAACGTCCAGACCTGACCGGAAAGTTTGCCGGCGATTTTAAAACTCCGGAGCAAGAAATTGGAGAATATGAAAATGAGTTGCCGTGGGAGTCATGCATCACCATAACAGACCGTGGGTGGCATTTTAATCCTCAATCCAGGGTAAAGAGTTTTTCTGAATTGATTCATACACTGGTCCAAACTGCGGGTGGTGGGGGTAATCTATTGCTAAATATCAGTCCCATGCCCGACGGACGAATTGAAATGTTCCAGAAAAAGAGGCTGCTCGACATGGGGCGTTGGCTTGAAAAATACGGACGAACGATTTATCAAACTGATGGTGGACCTTTTGCACCGAATGAATTTGCCGCTTCAACCCGTTGCGGTAATGAGATTTTCATCCACCTGCTGGATTGGCCCGGTGATGTACTCAGAATACCAAAATTTGAACAAAGAATACGTTCAATAAGCCTTTTTGATGGAGTCGACCTGAACCTGGTTGACGCTGGCGAATATTGGGAAATGAGTATCCCTGAACCAAAGAGAAATCCAGTCAACACAGTTATTAGAATTGAAATTGAAGGCGAGGTTGAAGACATAAGAGATTTGGCAGGAATCAGTTTTATTGATTTAAAAACGGCCAAATTACAGCTTGAGCCGGCTGAGAAGTTTCCTGGGCAGGGTTCGAAAACACTGGTGAACAGAAAGGAGGGTAGTTCGAATAATTTATATGCTGAATGGATAGCCTTTGAAGGTGAAAATTGTGAGGCTGTCATTGATTTGGGACGAAATAGAAGCATACATGGTCTTGAGGTTGGTTGTCTCAGCGCCCAATCTGATTGGATATTCCTCCCGCAAAAGATTGCTGTTCTGGCTTCAACCAATGACATCAGTTACCATCCGGTAGGTGAAAAGAGTATTACAATTGATCGAATACCTGAACGAAAACGAGTTTCCATTTCAGTTCCAGTCATGGAAACAGAAGCCAGGTACCTCAAAGTGACCATCCAATCCATTAAAAAATGCCCGGATTGGCACAAAGGAGCGGGTGGAAAAGCCTGGATATTTATTGATGAAATAGAGGTAAACCAAGAGTAGTCTATGGATTTGATTGCCCAGTGGCGAAGCAAGCGAGGTGGGCTGAGGAATGAGCACGCAAAGCTGGTAAAGACGCTTAAAAAGAGTAAGGACAAAAGGATTAATGCTCGGGCGGATCAATTGCATGAAGCCGTGTTTGGTGAACTGGATTGCCTGGATTGCGCAAATTGTTGCATCAGTATTCCACCTATCATCAATGAAACCGATATTAAACGGGCAGCAAAGTTTTTACGCCTGCGGCCGGCCGACTTTAAATCACAGTACATCCGGGTTGACGAAGATCAAGACATGGTCATAAATGCATCTCCCTGTCCCTTTCTTGGGTCTGACAATACCTGTTTCATTTATGAAGCTCGGCCTAAAGCCTGCAGAGCCTATCCCCATACAGATAATCATGAATTTCTTAAAAATAGTCGCCTGCATGCAACCAACTCATATTATTGCCCAGCCGTTTTTCATATTCTTGAGCGGATGAAGTTGTAGGGTACTGGGTACTGGGTTTTAGGTTCTGGGTTCTGGGTGTAGGGTGTTGGGTGTTTGGTTTGTTGGTAGTTGGTTGGGTTGAGACTTTATCTTTTTTTTCTAAGGTTGGCCTTTTTGTCGCCCCGGGTTTTGGGTTTCTTGTAGACCTTTTTCTTTCTTAAGTAGGATCCACCCTGGTTTGTTTTCTTATTCTTGTCTTTCTTTTCATGAAAGGCAGGGCCCCGAGCAACTTTTTTGAAATTTCGGTTTGGATTTTTTCGGTCTTTTGGCTGTTCTTCAGGTAACAGTTTTGATGAGATATCGACCTCTTGAGGAAAATCATGGATGGGAATCTGGTGATCCATCATCATTTCAATATCTAGTACTCGATCACTCTCATATTCACAGTAAAAAAGGATGCTTTGACCCTCCTTTTCAGCCCGTCCGGTCCGACCGATGCGGTGAATATAATTCTCGGGATAGTGCGGGACATCAAAGCTGATCACATGCGAAACATTCTCCAGATCAAGACCTCTTGCAATGACATCTGTAGCAATTAAAATCCGATGTTTGCCACTGTCAAAGCCTTTTACTGCACGAATTCTGAAATTTTGACTTTTATTCGCATGTATGATCCCTATTTCTCCCGGGAATTGATCTTCCATCTGCTCAAAAACCCTGTCGGCATTTTTCTTGGTATCAACAAAAACCAATACCTTTTCAAAAACTGACCGGTCAAGCATCAGATGGCTCAGGAGATTTATTTTGGTATGGAAATTCCGGGCCGGATAGGCCTCTTGACTGATGTTATCTAGGGGTGCTCCACTCGGTGCGATGGCAATCTTTACAGGAGAGACAAAAAAATCGTTGATCAATGTTTCCACTTCTTCAGTCATCGTTGCTGAAAACATCAGGTTCTGCCTTTTATCCGGTAGGTGATCAAAAATATTGGTCAATTGAAAGCGAAAACCCTGGTCCAACATAACATCCACTTCATCGATGATCAGTTTTTTCACCTGTTTCAAACTGACTGATGTGCTGATGATCAAATCATAGAGTCGACCAGGTGTAGCAACCAGAATATCACAGCCATCGGCCACTGCTATCTTTTGTGTATTGATGTTGGTTCCACCATAAATTCCCACCACCCGAACCGATAAATAGTTGCTAAGCTCCTCAATCTGATTCACTACTTGAAGCACCAATTCTCGGGTGGGAACCAATAGTAAAACACGAGGGTGTATAATCCCGGAGTATTTCAGATCCCTGAGAATGGGCAAAAGATAGGCCACTGTTTTTCCTGTACCTGTTTGAGCAATACCGACCAAGTCTTTCCCAGATAGAATAGGAGAAAAAGCATCTTGCTGAATGGGTGTGGGAGCTTCGAAGCCAAGCTCAGCAATGGCTTTTACGAGCGGTGGAGATAGAGCAAAATCAGCAAATGATTTCATTTTCAGCCTGTTTATTTTCGTTTGAGCTAGCTGCCCAAAGCGAATTCATCGGACAAAGTAGCTAATATTCTGTTGAATTAGGAAGCTTCAAGCCTGCGGTTTTTGAGCAATGGCCACAATATGGGGACTAAGAGGCAGCAATGATGGGTCTGATTCAGACACTTCCAGCACCTTTTTCATCAGCTTCCATGCAGTCGAATCAGAACGGGTAGTGAAATACGCTCGATGGAGCCAGACCATCCCTTCAACCGGGAGCGTTTTTTTGTGCTCAAATCCAATTTTACAAATCTCCTCCCGGATTTCATCGGGTCGATTATAATAAGCCGACTCTAAAATTCCAGGCATATTGGGTGGAGCCTGATGGATGCCTGTTTGTAATTCTTTAATACACATGTCGAATATGGCCTGGTGTTCAATGTTTCCCTGAATCAACCCGACCAGTGTTGAGGCTGTGTGTGTAATTCCCCAGGCCAACAAAACCCCACCTGGTTTCAAAACTCGTTTACTCTCTTTCAATGCGATAAGCCTCTCTTCTTGCTTCTGCAAATGATATAGCGGACCGTGAAGAAGAACGAGGTCAATGCTATCGTCATTTACGGGTAGACTCTCGGCCATCCCTTTAATTGCGGCAAAAGGATGATCCATTCTTGAAGACCGGTCTTTGGCCTGTTTGATATGCTTATCTACTGGATCTAGTAACACAATGTGATGGCCCTGATTGGCTAACCACTCTGCGTATATTCCGGGTCCACCACCAACATCTAGTATGGCAATGGGTTTTTCTGGCAGGTAGCGACTGATGATTTCCTGATTTCTTTCGAGTTCTAACGGTCCCAGGCCATAGTGTAACCGTTCTGATTCATCAGATTGGTCATAAAAACTGATTATACTTTCATCGATATGCACCGCTATTTTAATTAATTCATGATTGATAACTTATCTTGAAAATCTTTTGCTATTCTTGTTGAATAGACGATAACTAAACCAAAACGTAAATCTACTCATAACATGTCACCATTGTTACTTATTTCTAGCATTTTGATTACACTGGCTCTGGTTTTTTACTCCTTGGGGGTATGGGCTGAACGGATTGCCAAATTACTTAAACCCTGGCACGTGGTGGCTTTTTGGCTGGGTTTTACCTTCGATGTTTCAGGTACTTTTGGCATGCATTTGATGTCGGGGGTCATTTTTGATATTACTGACCCTCATGTAGTTACCGGACAGTTGGCTTTGTGGCTTATGCTCGTTCATGCCATATGGGCGACCATAGCGGTAAAACGAGGCAATGAAATAACCCTGAGAAAGTTTCATCGCTATTCAATCCTGGTTTGGTTAATTTGGTTAATCCCTTACGTGGGCGGAATTTTCATGGGTATGGGTGATTAAGTCAGGCTACATTAAAGTAACTCCTTGAACCTGGGCCGCTTTGGTCTGATGTCTCCAAGCCGCTCGAGTTTATTGGCTTCATAAGCCTGAAAATTTCCTTCGAAGAATCTGACTTGGCCCTCGTCTTCAAAGGCCAAAATGTGCGTGGCCAGGCGGTCAATGAACCACCGGTCATGAGAAATGATTAACACACAGCCCGCAAAGTTCTCTATGGCTTCTTCAAGTGCTCGAAGGGTATTCACGTCAATGTCGTTGGTAGGCTCGTCGAGGAGAAGTACATTACCCCCTTCTTTCATGGCCATGGCTAAATGCAGACGATTTCTTTCACCACCGGATAATACACCAACCTTCTTTTGCTGATCGGATCCGGCAAAATT
>CAYUGX010000017.1:0-4242 GCA_964444375.1 uncultured Porphyromonadaceae bacterium
CTATATCGTATAAAGCGGCTGTTCTAATGAAATAGTCTGAATAGTAGCGGGAGTAATAGTAATAACTCTTTCCAGTGGTATTTGATTCTCTGATGTTAGCCCCAAAACCGTTTGCAATAGAAGATTGAACCTCGGGTCGGTGTAGGTGGTTCTCCATGCCCTGGTAGTTTTCCACATCGCTGTCATACAGCACAGCTCCTTTAGGGCCAATTACGGTTACACGGACGTTTTCAACCGGTACAATAGCCATTAAAGAGTCTAAATAGCTATAATCAGAATCTGGTTTCAGCTTCATAGAAACGAGATAGTTGTTGGTCAACTCCGAAACATTGTTAAGGCTTGTCTCAAGTTGTTGTTTCTTAAAATCAAGCTCCCGATCATATTGAAATACAACGATTAGGACAGAGAAAACAACAAATACGATGGTTAAACTTAGGGTTATTTTTGCTCTGAAACTCATTTGTTTAAGCATGAGAGGCTTCCTTCCTTATTGATTTACTACAAATGTATATCCATTACCAGACCGGTTTTTGATCTGATAACCGAAATTTTCATTTTTTTCTTAATCGGGTGATATGAACATCCACAGGGCATTCAGAAATGACTGCATTCGAAGCCCAGCTAGTTGACAGATCGATATTCATGGTATAACAGTTTTCTTAGTTCTTTTAGCTATTGGTTCAGGATAGATCCTGGTGCTTGATGTTGGATCCTGACAGGGCATAAACAGCTGCTTCTGCAATGTTGGTGGCATGGTCTCCAATTCTTTCAATGGATGAGAGAATGGAGCGAATGTCAGTGATAAAGAGTAATTCAGAAGTTTCAGCGCTGATGTTCAGGTTTTTAATAGCGTCTTTTAACAGGCTGCGATTTAGCTGATCCAACTCCTTGTCCTTTTTGATGGTAGCTAATGCCAGGTCTACATCCTTATTGACAAACGACAACAGGGAACTTTGAACCATTTTTGTTGCCTGCCTGAGCATCGTTCGGAGTTTGGGATTAACTGTCATGAAGAAGGGATCACCCTGGATCTTGTAAATTACATTGGCCACTTTCAATGTCAAGTCTCCGATACGCTCCAGATTATTGATCATTCGGTATACAGCAAATAGTCTTCGTAAATCAGAAGCAACGGGTTTATACAAAACGATCGTTTGAACAATCATGGAATCCAGTTTCAATTCATTTTCGTCGATCTTTCTTTCGTTTTTAGCCAGTTTTTCAAGCCTGTTTGCTGAAATTCCTTCTGTTCCTTCCTCCTTAAGCGGTTTCATTACCCGATCAAGCTGGTTTAATACCAGGTTCGATGTGCTTTCGAAAAGCTGGTAAATTTCTTTGATTGACTTATCCTTGTTTGTGGTCATGGCAGTGGTTCTTGATTAACTGAATTTCCCGGTTAAATATTCTTCGGTTCTGCTGTCTACCGGATTAACAAACATGTTTTTTGTTTTTCCATATTCCACAAGCTCTCCCAGATACATAAACATAGAATAATCTGAGATTCTGGCAGCCTGAGACATGTTATGTGTAACTAGCAATATGGTGTAGTTTTCTTTAAGTTTGGTAAGGAGTTCTTCAATGCTTTTGGTAGCAATTGGATCCAGGGCGGATGTGGGTTCATCCAGCAAGACCACATCCGGTTTGAAAGCCAATGCCCGGGCAATACAGAGCCTTTGTTGTTGTCCACCCGAAAGAAAAGTCCCCTTTTTCATCAGAGAGTCTTTGACCTCGTCCCATAAGGTAACATCCATAAGAGACTCTTCAACGATGTCGTCCTTCTGGGTTTTTTTCATTCGTATTCCATTGAGTTTGTATCCCGCTAATACATTGTCATAAATGCTCATGGTCGGGAAGGGATTGGGTCTTTGAAAGACCATTCCAATTTTCCGGCGAAGAAGAATAGTTGACATGTTTAATGTGTCATCTCCATTTAGAAAAACCTTACCATTGATGACAATGTTCGGATACAAATCATGCATCCTGTTAATGGCTCGAAGCAAAGTGCTTTTCCCACAACCCGACGGCCCCATAATGGCTGTAACCTTGTTTTTTTTGATTCCTGCACTGACTCCAGCTACCGCGTAATTGTCTTTATTATAAGCAATTGACAGGTCCTGAATGGCTAGAACAGGGTCTTTTATTTTTGCGATTAATTCACTCATTAGTTTTTGTTTTTCCCAATGGCTTTTGATAGTAAATTAAGAATAAGTACCAAACCCATCAAAAACAGGGAGGAACTCCAGATTAAATCCACCATATTGGGATCGTTATAGAACTCCCATATGAGCAGCGGAACAGCGCTGGTTGGTTTATCAATGTTGAAATTCACTTGCATGCTTCCCAAAGCAGTTAGCATCAATGGAGCTGTTTCACCAATAACTCTGGAAATTGCCAGGAGAATTCCCGTGAGCAAACCGCTGAATCCGGTAGGGATTAATACACGTAAAATAGTTTTATGATAGGGAACACCAAGGGCAAATCCTGCTTCCTTTATGGTATCTGGGATCATTTTGAGCGTCTCCTCTGTTGAACGGATGATAAGCGGGAGCATCATGATGGCCAGGGCTACACTACCAGCCAATGCCGAAAAACCATTTGTAATGGGTTTCACCACCCAGAAATAAGCAATAAGACCCAATACAATAGAAGGCACCCCTTGAAGTATATCGGTTATATCCCGAACGATGGAAGCGTAGCGTTTGGTGGCATTTTCATAAAGAAATACCCCAATGACCAAGCCAACTGGTATTGCGATCAGCGAAGCCAGAACTACCATTAGGAGTGTTCCTGTAATGCCGTTAAGAATACCTCCAGGGATAATCTCTCCAGCATTGAGGGCGGTCATGGCCTCATAGGTGTCGGGAGCCTTTTTGCAATGAGTTTGCCGATAATCAGAATGATGGGCGAGATGGTCACAAAAGACAGGATGAATACCAGGGCAGCAAACAATTTGTCTTTGACAATTCTGCTGTCACGCTCTGTTCTCAACAGGTTTTTTACGCTATTGGTGTGCGGGCTACTCATCACATTTTTTTAATCACCAGTTTTCCAATTCCGTTTATTATTCCAGTAATTACAAAAAGCAGTAATCCAATAGCGATTAGTGCGCTGAGTTTCAAGCCATCAGCCTCTCCAAATTGGTTGGCAATGACAGAGGCCATCGTATTCCCGGTGTCGAAAAGTCCTTTGGGAACCAGGTTGGTATTACCAATTAGCATGGTGACAGCCATCGTTTCTCCGAGGGCCCTTCCAAAGGCAAGAATATAACTAGTGAAGATTCCTGATCGAGCATTGGGAAGGATGACATTAAAAATGACATCACGCCGGGTTGCCCCCAGTGAATAGGCCCCTTCTTTTAATTCATTTGAAACCATCATGATGATTTCAGAAGTAATAGAGGTAGCATAGGGTATAATCATTATGGCCAGGATAACTCCAGCTGTGAAAATGCCATAGCCCTGTGCACTCCATCCCAGGTCTACGATTAAGGGACGCAACACATAAAAACCCCATAGTCCATAAACAATGGAAGGAATTCCGGCCAGCATATCGACCATGGTGCTAATAATCCTCGCTATCCGGGTTCCACGGAAATATTCTCCAACGAACAAGGCGGTTGAAAAGGCGAGCGGAAAACACAAAAGAATGGCAATGATTGAAGTGATAACAGTACCGGCAATAAAGGGTAATGCACCATATTCCTCTCTTCCCTCAGTCGGATTCCATTCTGACGAAATAATGAAACGAAGGCCAAATTCTTTGAAAACCGGAATGGCTCCACTCATCAGAGATAGAACCATTCCAGCGCTTACCAGTACAATGATTGTTGAAGCAATGTACAGGAAAACTTTTGTTATCTTTTCACTGTTAATCACTAATTCAATGCTTTCCCATCATACATGACCTCGGTCAGTATGTCTTTTGCTATTGTTACAGCTTTTTCAGGGAGTGGAGCATAATTTACTTGCTGAGCCATGGTTTGAGCATCGCCTTCAATAATCCAGCTCAAGAATTTAACGGTTTCTGCAGCCTGGGCTTGTGATCGACCGTCATAATTTTGCTCTTTATACAGAATTAACCAGGTAAAACCGCTAATAGGATAGGCGGCAGGATCTGAAGAATTTGTCAACATCACTTTCGTATCTGATGGAATTTCACCCTGAGCTGCAGCGCTAATGGATTCAAGACTTGGCAGGACATATTCACCGTTACTATTCTCTACCTGGGCAAAGCTGATCTTCT
>CAYUGX010000017.1:4252-30151 GCA_964444375.1 uncultured Porphyromonadaceae bacterium
GCAAATTCAGATCCAATGTATCCAACAGCACCTGCTGTTTGCTGGATGGTCCCGGCAACTCCAGGATTCCCTTTTGCACCAAGACCAACAGGCCATTTCAACGATTTTCCTTTACCAACTTCGGTGTTCCAGGATGCTGAAATTTTGCTCATGAAATCACTGAAAATGTAAGTAGTTCCTGACCCATCTGATCGATGAACAACGGTTACCGCCAAGTCTGGCAAACTCACCCCGGGATTGGCATCCTGTAAGCGACTGTCATTCCACTTGGTAGTTTTACCCATGAAAATGTCTTCGAGATTCTGGTTGGAAAGTTTAAGATTTTCAACCCCTGGTAGATTGAAAGCAATAACAACAGCTCCAATACAAGTTGGTATATGAACAATTTCAGCCGGCAACTCGGCTTCTTTTTCTGCGCTTAAGAAGGCATCGGTAGCACCAAAATCAACAACTTTGTCTTTTAGGCTCCGAATACCACCACCAGATCCAATTCCGCCATAAGTTAATAGAATGCCGGTTTCTTTGGTGTAGTTTTTAAAGGCCAAATTATAAAATGGCAATGGGAAGGTTGCTCCAGCAGCAGTAATACTAACTGCTTTGGAATCCTTACTTTTGGTTTGCTTGTCTGAGTTTCCACTATTGCAAGCCGCCAGGAAAGCGACAAGGACAAGTATTCCGATTATTTTATTCATGATGTACGTAAATAAAATTTAATGAGGAAGCTTAAATAGGCAATGTGAATTGCATCACTACCATCGGCAGGCATCCACAGCTGATAGTTGGGAGTCATTTTAATGCCGGTTGTAGCATTGTATTCCAAACCAGCAATAACCAGGTTTCCGTCTTTGCCAAAATTCCAGGGATCATCACCGGTGCTTATTGCTGGTGAGCTCAGCTGGTCAAAGCGACCAAAAGCTCTGAATTCTCCAAAGGAATAGGATGAGAAGAAAGAAAGGCCATTCAGGTGTTCACCGGAATTCATTTTGTGATTCAGTTGCTGGATATATTCCGCACCAACACTGAAAGCATCTTTGCTGTAACCGGCATATAGAGAGATGGTTTGTTGTGCATCTTCCATGCCCATATAATCGTATGAAGCCCGCAAGTCTAATCCCTTGATGAGATTGAAGGTGACTCCCACACTATATTTTAACAAACTGTCTTGCTGAACTGATTTATAGCCTTCGCCGTTGGCAATAGTAATATCGGCACTTAACTTTGAAGAGATCTTGTAGGCTATAAATGCACCCAAATCAGCACTGGGGCCAATCTTATGTTCATCCATGAAGGATTTGTACAAATACCTACCGCCCCACAGGCTTTCTTGTAATTTGAACTGGTGCAAACCGATCATACCCAGTTTAGCGGTAATCCGACCACTCTTATACTGGACATAAGCGTTTTTTAAATAGGCCGTCAAATTGAGTTTGCCAACCCCTGGATTTCCAACGTCTAAAACAACCTTACCTGAGATCGTCTTGCTGAACTGATGACCATAGCCCAAGTAGGCACGTTGAATTTGGAAAGCGGGTTGTGACTCCCCTCCTGAAAAGGTGTTGTGAAAGTTGGTAAACACCCGGATATGGGGTGCTCCATTTGGGATAAAATCCTGACCATACATGGTCAACCCTCCCATAAGGAGCGACACAACCACAACTAATAATTTTGTGTGTTTCATTGTTTAATAATTCTGGTTCGAATTCTGAAACAAAGAACAGGCACAAGAATTACCTGGTTGTTACAGGAATGTTAAGAAATTGTTACGAATGAGCGGTCAGGAAAACCAAGAACACAAAACAAAAAACCCGGCTGTGGTTGGCCGGGTTTAACTGTCTTTATTTTCAATTACTGGTTCAGAACAAAGTCTCTAAACGACTTAACCAGATTCTGTAAATGCAATAAAAGGCTTCTTGTTTCATGCAATAAGCTAATGTAGAGCATGCTGTTTCTGGTCCCTACTTGCTCTGTTTTCAGGCGCTTAAGCTGCTGCTTTCGCAATTTGTCGGTTAGATTCAATATGTTTTGTTGCTCATCCGCCAGGCTAGGTACCTGTTCAAAATTATCAGCCTGAATAATCTCTATCAGATGAGTGACAAACTGGCTGATTTCTTCGCTTAAGTTTTCCAATTCAATGATTTGATCGGCAAGCAGAGACTTATGGTTATTGTCAACATGCTCGAATGCTGGATTGGCTATAAAAGTCAAACAGTGAGCAACCTCTCTGAGATAGTCCAGCACCTGAATATAATAGTGGCCGGTTTCAAGGTTTTCTTCTTGCAAATGTTCAATTGTCTTCGGGATTTCGTCTTTATAATTCTTAGCGTTCCCGTTGATTGCCTTGATTTGTTTGATGGTTTTTTTAAGATGCTTGCGGTCTTCATTTTTTAGCCCTGCGACAATATTAGAAAATTGAGCTTTCGAATCATTTAGCAACTCAACCACATTGTTTTTGCACTTTTGAAGCATATCAGTTGGTAAGAGCTCTTCTGTTTCGGTATACTTGGCCATGGCCTCGTCGGTCTTGGCCGCCCGTTTTCTGTGAATGTACTGAGTACGCAGGGCAAGAACAACAGTAACAACCACCAGCAGTATAATAGCGATTAATCCGCCCCAATGGATGAAACTTGCAATAAGAAAAGAAGCGGAGAATGCTAAGAAAGCGGTCAGGAACCATCCTGTAATAACTGTAATCACACCGGTAATTCGATAAACAGCACTTTCACGTCCCCAGGCCCGGTCAGCCAGTGAGGTTCCCATTGCCACCATGAAGGTGACATAGGTGGTAGATAATGGAAGTTTTAATGAAGTGCCAATTGCAATTAAAATGGCGGCCACAACCAGGTTAACGGATGCCCGTAGCAGATCGAAAGACTTGGCTTGATCTTTATCAATTTCCGGCAGGGGCTCAAATCGTTTCTCTATAGTTCGTATTATTGAATTGGGCAGGATTTTATGCGTGGCAGAATGGGTGCCTCGGGTGATTCTAACGATAGTTCGTGATAACCCGGTTGAGGCAAATCGCTCATAGCCTTCTCCTTGACGGCTAAGATCAACTGTTGTTTTCGTGACTGACCTTGCTTTTCGTGATGTCCATAGAGTGATGACCATAATTAAGCCAGCCAGCAATAAAAATAGAGTTGGGGTTTTGACCTTCTCAGTAAGTGAGGTCATAAGTAAACCATCAGCACCGAGTGATGGATCAGCGAGGTAAGTTTTGAGGGATTCAAACCCAGCCAATGGCACACCGATGAAATTCACCAGGTCATTGCCAGCAAAGGCCATGGCAAGGCTGAATGTTCCAACCATGACAATGATTTTGAAAAGATTGACTCGTGTAAACCACATTACCATTTGGAAAATGATGGTCCAACCGGCAAAACTAATCAGTATAATAATCCAGGTGTGGGTCTTGATCCAATCCAGAGCTTCAGCTGTGATAAATGAAGAGCCCTTGGCCCCTTTAATCAACATGAAGTATGTGATGGCTGATAATGCCAGACCACCAAACAAGGAGCCGTAACGTTTGTAAGATTTTTCAAAATTGAATGAAAACCAAAGGCGTGACAAATATTGCACGATGGCACCCACCGCAAAGGCGATTACCACCGAGAGCAGTATTCCTGATATGATCATCAAGGCCTTATCTGAATTGATGTATTGCCCCATTTCAGAAATCGGTTGACCCAGGTGATTCATTTTGATGATGGATAGAGCCACTGAGGCACCCAACAGTTCAAATACAATGGATACAGTTGTAGATGTAGGTAAACCAAAGGTGTTATACAAATCCAGAAGGATGATATCGGTCATCATTACTGCTAGGAAGATCAACATGATTTCTCCAAAGTAGAACTGATCTGGATGCATGATTCCTTTTCTGGCTACTTCCATCATGCCGCTCGAAAAGGTGGCTCCAACTAAAACACCGGCAGCGGCTACGATCATGATTGCCCTAAAAGGTGCAGCTTTAGACCCAATCGCGGAGTTCAGGAAATTTACCGCATCATTACTTACACCAACGATAAGATCAGAAATGGCCAAAAGAAATAAGATGACTACGATAAAAATGTAAAAGCTTTCCATAGTTTAGTGCCTTATGTATCCAACTGCAAAAGATTGGTAATTAATCAGGTGCAGCGTTAAAATTATGTTAAGCAACCGTTAGATAAACGTCAGCAAAATACTGGATCAACATCAATATTACAACTTTATTTATCAGCTGTTTTCAAAATATGACAGGAGGTCTGGATGATTTGATAAACCACTTAGAAGTATTAATTTAGCTGCTTCTTGTTGAATGAACGTGCTTACCTAAGAAGGATATGGTCTGGACAAAACTGGCCCGGATTATTTTAAAATTCAGGATCCCCATACTGATTGTGTTATTGGGTGCTACTGGTTTTATGGCTTATCAGATACTTAATCTGAAGCTGGATTATGGTTATGCCGGATTATTGCCTGATTCTCACCCTGTTTCTGTCAAGTTGGAGCGTTTCACCGAGGAGTTTGGTGAGGATGCAACCATGGTCCTGGTTGGTTTTCAAGATCCCAACTTTTTTGAACTTGACAAATTCAGGGATTTCATGCAAATGAGGCGTGAGATTGAAAATCTTCGAGGAGTAGAATCGGTCATGGGTATTAGCGATGCCTTTTCTGTTCACAAAGACCCCGAACAAAAGCGGTTCACATTCGACCAGATTTTCCCTGATGACTTGAGCAGTCAGGAAGAACTTGATAGCCTGAAGCAGGTGTTCTATGGTTTGCCATTCTTTAGAGAATTGATTTACAATGAATCATCGAGCATGTTTATGTTGGCAGTTACCATGAATAATGAAGCCATCAATACCAAGTACCGTGAAACCCTGATGGAAAACATGGAATTGGCTTGTGAAGCATTTGGTAAACGACATAATCTCACAATTCATTATTCAGGCTTGCCTTTCGTCAGAACCAAGCTGGCCATAATGATCAAAAACGAATTGCTCAAATTTATCTTTATGGCTTCTGGCGTGCTGGCGATTGTCTTGTTTCTGTTTTTTAGGTCTGTCAAAGTGGTTATTTTCAGCCTCTTGGTGGTGATCCTCGCTGTTGCTTGTGCACTGGGCATGATTGTGTTATTGGATTATCGAATAACCATATTGTCGGGCATGCTGCCGGCTGTGATTATCGTGATTGGTATCCCAAATTGCATCTTCTTGCTAAATAAATATCACCAGGAGTACTTGAAACACAGCAACAAGATTAAAGCCCTCCAGCGGTCGATACATAAAGTGGGGAATGCTATTTTCTTAACCAACCTGACAACCGCTGCTGGTTTTGCTACATTCATGGTCATCCAACACCGGATTCTGAGTCGCTTTGGACAGATTGCCTCCGTGAGTATTTTGATTCTATTTGTACTGTCAATCACCCTGATTCCGATTATTTTCTCGTTTCTACCACCACCTAAATCCAGGCAAACCAAGCACCTGGAGAACAAATGGATGACCCGCATAGTCGAGTGGTTTGTAAATACTGTCAGTCACCATTCAAAAAGGGTGTACCTGACAGTGGTCTTATTAATGATATTGGCCGGATTCGGTATTAGCATGATGAAATCAACGGGTTTTATTGTTGATGACATACCCAAATCCCATCCCGTCTATGTCGATCTCAAGTACTTTGAAGAGCACATTAAAGGTGTGATGCCACTTGAAATATCTGTCGACACTAAGAAGCCGAATGGAGTACTTCAATCCCGAACCCTCCAGCAGGTTGAACGCTTGCAGAAACGATTAGCTGAATACCCCGAACTATCCAAATCGTATTCGATTGTTGATGGGCTTAAGTTTGCGAGACAGGCCTATTTCAACGGTCATGAAAAGCAGTATCGATTACCGAGTAACCAGGAGCGAAGTTTTATTCTGAATTACCTGTCAAATGACATGGAATCGAGTGATTTGCTAAATTCATTTGTGGATTCAAGCTACCAAAAGCTCAGAGTGAGTACCCGGGTTGCTGACATTGGAACTTATGGGATGCTGAGCTTGCACGATAGCATTCAGCAAGACCTTGATGAGCTCTTCCCCACTGATCGATATGAAACCATCCTCACTGGCTCTAGCCTGACTTTCACACTTGGAACAGGCTATCTGGTGCGAAACTTATTCTGGAGTCTAGGATTGGCCATTTTATTTATTTCACTATTTATGGCCTGGATGTTTCGCTCGAGCCGAATGGTGTTGATATCCATCTTCCCCAATATGCTACCCCTCGTCTTTACCGCTGGTTTGATGGGCTTTTTCAACATTCCGATTAAGCCGTCAACCGTTCTGGTTTTTTCTGTAGCCTTTGGCATTTCAGTAGACACCGCCATCCATTTTCTGGCGAAATACCGGCAGGAATTGGCTTGTCGAAATACCAGACCCGATCAGGCAGTGATCAATTCGATTCGAGAAGTCGGCGTGAGCATTATTTATACAGTTATTGTCCTATTCCTTGGCTTTGGTATATTTGTCGCTTCTGAATTTGGGGGTACGGTGGCTATGGGTATTTTGTCATCCATTACACTTTTTGTTGCCGTATTCGCCAATCTGTTGTTGGTTCCCTCTATTCTTTTGGCCATCAACCGGAAGCAAATGAAGAAAACCCAAAATAATGAAAAGCCTTAACGAGCTCAGAGAATTTCTTGAAGAGCAAATAGACCGTCTTGAAAAAGAAATGGAGCCGGTTGAATTGTATGAGCCCATTTGGTACACCTTGCAAAATGGGGGTAAGCGGCTTAGGCCCATTTTGGTGTTAATGGGCTGTCAATTGTTTAACCCAGATGTCATGAAAGCGCTTAAACCGGCACTGGGGATTGAGATGTTTCACAACTTTACCTTGCTGCATGACGATATTATGGACAAGGCGTTTTTACGAAGAAATATGCCGACGGTTCACATCAAATGGGACATCAATCGCGCCATCTTATCAGGTGATGCATTGGCTATTCAGTCGAATGTATTCATTTCAACTGCAGAAGAGTCGGTTCTAAAAAAGGTGCTCGACGTGTTCAATTCAACGGCTCTTCAGGTATGCGAAGGGCAGCAGTATGATCTAAATTTTGAGATCAGGGAGCAGGTCACGGAAGAAGAATACCTGAAAATGATTTCGCTTAAAACCGCCGTGTTAATTGCAGGGAGCCTGAAAATAGGTGCTTTGATTGGGGGTGCTTCTGATGATCAAGCCCAAAGGCTGTACGATTTCGGATATGAAATGGGGATGGCTTTTCAGCTGCAGGATGATTACCTGGATTCCTTTGGCGATCCGGCCAAGTTTGGTAAAAAGATCGGGGGCGATATTCTGGCTAATAAAAAGACCCTGTTGTGGATCTATGCCCTCAAAAGAGCACAGCAAAAGGAACGCTTAAAACTCAAAAAATACTTTGGCGGGAAAAAGACCAAACCAGAGAAAAAAATCAGCGAGGTAGTAGAAGTTTTCAAAGGCCTTGAGGTGGATTTGTACATCCGAGAAAAAGTATACGAATACTCCCGAAAGGCACTAGATATCCTGGATCAGGTACAAGTCGAGGGCGAGAAAAAACAGGAGTTAGTGGACTTTACGAACTCCCTGATCAATCGTGTCAGCTAGCGAAAAAATTCTAACTTTGTGGCTTATTGCTAAACAGGCTCAAATATGACGAACAATATTGGAACTATCGTACAAATAATCGGACCCGTGATCGATGTTGAATTTACCGGAGAAGGCAACCGGATGCCTGAGATTTACGAGGCATTGGAGATCGACAGGGGTAACGGTCAGAAACTGGTAGTTGAGTGTGAACAACACATTGGTGAACACATGGTCAGAACAATAGCCATGGATTCAACTGACGGTTTGCATCGGGGCATGGAAGTTGTTGCAACAGGTTCACCCATATTGATACCGACCAGCGAAAAAATTAAGGGACGCTTGTTGAATGTAACCGGCGATCCGGTTGATGGGTTGGAGGCCTTGCCGAAAGAAGGGGGTTACCCCATTCACCGCGATCCGCCCGAATTTAAGACGCTCAGTACCGAGACAGAGGTCTTGTTCACAGGAATTAAGGTCATCGATCTGATTGAACCCTACTCAAAAGGAGGAAAAATTGGACTATTCGGCGGAGCGGGTGTTGGGAAAACAGTTTTGATACTCGAGTTGATAAATAACATCGCCAAAGCGTATTCAGGACTTTCGGTTTTTGCCGGTGTTGGTGAACGTACCCGTGAAGGGAATGATCTTTTGCGCGAAATGCTTGAATCCGGTGTCATCAATTATGGCAAAGAATTTATGGAAGACATGGAGAAGGGCGGTTGGGATCTGTCTAAAGTAACCGATGAGGCCCTCTCAGAATCAAAACTGGCACTGGTCTATGGTCAGATGAATGAGCCTCCGGGTGCTCGTGCACGTGTTGCCCTGGCTGGACTGGCAATGGCTGAGTTTTTCAGAGACGGGGATGAATCGGGTGGACGCGATATTCTTTTCTTTATGGATAATGTATTCCGTTTCACTCAGGCAGGATCTGAGGTTTCGGCTCTACTGGGTCGTATGCCTTCTGCCGTAGGTTATCAACCTACCCTGGCAACTGAAATGGGCGCTATGCAGGAAAGGATTACCTCCACCAGGCGAGGATCAATTACTTCTGTTCAGGCGGTTTATGTGCCTGCGGATGACCTCACTGACCCGGCTCCAGCAACCACCTTTTCTCACCTTGATGCTACCACCGTATTGAGTCGTAAAATATCTGAGCTGGGTATTTATCCGGCTGTTGACCCACTGGATTCCACTTCACGGATTCTATCTCCTGAAATTGTCGGTAAAGAGCACTATAATACTGCCCAACGGGTGATGCAAATTCTCCAGCGCTATCAGGAACTGCTGGATATTATTGCCATCCTGGGTATGGACGAATTATCTGAAGAAGACAAACAGATTGTACACCGGGCACGTCGTGTTCAGCGATTCTTGTCTCAGCCCTTCCACGTGGCCGAACAGTTTACCGGTCGCCCAGGTGCGTTCGTCAGCATTGAAGACACCATCAAAGGCTTCAATATGATTATGAACGGTGAGGTTGACCAGTATCCAGAGGCTGCTTTTAACCTGGTAGGTCCCATTGAAGAAGCCATCGAGAAGGGTGAAAAAATGCTGAAAGACGCAGGCCAATAGTTCTCAAAACTGAAAAAAGCAACGCCGTGTATCTCGAAATAGTCACACCCGATAAAAAAATCTTCACAGGTGAAATCAGTCTGATTCGATTGCCTGGCAGCAAAGGATCATTTGAAATTCTCGAGAATCATGCACCCATCATCTCCACACTTGAAAAAGGACAAATCAAGGTGATAGATGCCGAATCAAAGGAACAATTCTTCAACATCAACCGTGGTGTTGTCGAGTGCGTAGATAATAATGTGATTGTATTGGTAGACAGTTAAACGAGGCATTCTTGGACGTACGCTTTCTCATTCTATTTCCAGAGAAAAACGATGAAATTCTCTTTGCTCTTCAAGCAGTATTGGATCCCCTCAGACGGGCCTTTCCAGCTGCCTGGATTGCCGGAATAATACAACGCGACCACCATTGGTTGATTGCGCAATCAACAGGGTTGGATGAGATCTTTACCTTTGAAAGCTCTCCCAGACAACTGATTCATGAACTTCACAAAGCGGTGCCTGATCACCTCATTGATTTAAGTGCATCAAGTAAACACCGCCGTTTTAAAAACCGTTTAGGTGCTACGGATTTTGCTTTTTCAAGAAAGCAAATTCGGGTCTTTAGTGAAATCAATCTCCTGCCGGATAAAAAACCGGTCTACCAGAAAATGGCACATGATCTCATTGAGGTGTTTGACGTGCCAGCGGTTAATAGCCTCCTTAAATGGACAGATTCCACGGCCAATGCCTTTGTTTCAGATGCGCTGCCCAGTGAATTTGTTTCAGGCTATATTGTTTGTGATCTCGAAGATGATTTACAACCAACAGAAACAGAGGAATCAGAGTTTCAGGCCATGCTTGAATTCTTTGATCATCCCATCGTGTTACTTGGATCGGCTCAACAACGCCACATGGCCGATCGATTTGCGCAACAATCAGGCTGTCATGTATTTCCTGTGTGTGGTGATTTCAAGTGGGTTGAAGAGCAGTGGCTGTTGGCTGGGGCATCAGGTATTCTCGGTGATACGAAACGTGCAAGCCTTTGGGCATGTGTACAATCGATCGCTCTTCATGGTCTCGGTCAATTGCTCAGTAATCCAGATGAAGCAAAAGAAGCCCTGGCCCGATTACGTAAAAAAGTAAAGAAACAGCCATGAATTCAGACTTGCTAAAACCTGTTGAGATCATGGCTCCCGTAGGCTCATACGAGTCATTACAGGCAGCCATTCAGGCTGGAGCTGATTCAGTGTATTTTGGTCTGGAGCACCTCAGCATGCGCTCGAAGTCAAGCATGAATTTTACCCTGGAGGATTTAGCAAAGATCACCGAGATATGTGACAAAAACGAGGTAAAAAGCTATCTGACCATCAATACAGTGATGTTCGATGGGGATATTCCTTTAATGCGTCAGCTAATCGATGCTGCAGCAGAAAAGGGTGTTACAGCACTGATCGCTTCGGATCAGGCAGCCATTGAATACGGAAGAGAAAAAGGGATGGAGATTCATCTATCCACCCAGATCAATGTCAGTAATTTCGAATCCCTGAAATTCTATTCCCGCTATGCTGATGTGGTGGTATTGGCGCGTGAACTGAACCTGGATCAGGTGACTGAAATTGCTCGAAAGATCGGAATGACTCAGTTAAAAGGCCCATCCGGTAGGTTAATACAAATAGAAATGTTTGTTCATGGCGCCTTGTGTATGGCCACTTCAGGCAAGTGCTACATGAGTCTGCATCAATACAACTCAAGTGCCAACCGGGGAGCCTGTCTCCAGGGTTGTCGCCGCTCTTATAGACTCACAGATAAGGAATCCGGAGATGAAATTGAAGTAGACAATGAGTACCTCATGTCACCGAAAGACTTGTCAACCATTGGTTTTGTTGATCGCTTGCTGGCTGCCGGTGTAGAGGTACTCAAGATTGAAGGACGGGCAAGACCTCCGGAGTATGTTAAAACGACAGTAGCCTGTTATAAAGAGGCAGTTCAATCGGTTTTTGATGGCAGCTACAACCGGGAAAAGATCGATGATTGGACTGAGCGCCTCTCAAAAGTATTCAACAGGGGTTTCTGGGATGGATACTACCTGGGGCAGCGATTGGGTGAGTGGAGTAAAGTCTATGGATCAAAGGCAAGCAAACGCAAACAGTATATTGGAAAAGGCATGAACTATTTCGATAAACTGAGCGTGGCTGAGTTTTTGCTTGAAACCCATGATTTACACCAGGGAGATCAAATTCTAATCACCGGGCCCACAACCGGGGTCATTGAACTCACTGTACCTGAAATGCGAGTGGCTGATCAGGTAGTGGAAAAAGTCGTCAAGGGGCAACATTTTTCCATTCGGATTGACCAAAAAATCCGACGGTCAGACAAGCTGTTCAAATGGATTGATGCCCCTCCTGTTAACGGATGAGATAGGTATAGGCCACACCCAAAATGTGATCGGTTGCTGGATCAGCAACCTGGATCTGTTGTTGAAAATTATAAAATACTTCCAGTCTCACGTTTCGGCTGTACCGGTATTGGGCGCTAACGCTTATGCGGTATTTATCGATAAAACGCAAGCTGTTTTGGTTCACTCGGTACCAGAATTCAGCACCCATGCTGGGTTGCCATTTTGAAGAGGGTAAATCGTAGGTAAAACTCAATTTATTACGTGAATAGCTTTCTGGTACTTGTCCGTTTTCACTGCTGAATACCCCCTTGTAGGTCGTTTGCAGTCGGGTACGGTAGCTTACAGAGAAGCGCTCCTTTTCCCAATTATATGCTAGCTGTACCCATGCGCGGTGACCAATGACATATTGTTTTTCCCTATCCATTTCATACATGAAACGATAATATAATCCACCATCCCAATTGGTTGTCAACTCCTGGCTGATCCCTACCTCAGTGTGATATTGTTCGAGGCTACTGATGTTTTCATAAAACCGGAATTCATTCTCCAAAGCGAGGCGCGTTTTTTGTGTCGGGTCATATTTGACCGCTACCCGGGTCCAGAGGTTCATATCTTCGCTTTGGGCAAAGATCCGGCAGGTAGTAGACAACAGGAAGAGCAGCAAAAAGCTGCCAATCAATACGGATCGGTATAGTTTCAGGGAATACAAGTTTTTACAGCTTATTTCTTGATTTTGGTGTTTATTCTATAAAAGAGTCTGAGGCGAGCGGTATCACGCAAAAAGCTCATCCGGAGGATACTAATTTTTATGATATCCAATCCAGTACGTTCTTTCAGGTCGGCCATCAATTCTTCCCGGCGATCCGGGTGGATGAGCTCAATTTTTTCATAGTTGACGATGAGTTCACTGGTACCCTTGCGCATCCAGATCCTTTCAAGATACCAGGTTACACCCAAGACAATCAGGTTGGCAAGGACTAATTCGGCATGACTTACTTTGCCTTTCACCAATGCATTAATCATGGATACTCCCACCACCACAAAAAGGTAAGTCATCTCTTTAATGGGAATTGGATCCGTTCGGTAACGAATGATGGCAAAGATTGCAAAAAGGCCGAGGGCAAATCCCATGCCGAGTTGAATATTTCGCAGGAGGAAACAAATCAGGAAAACGATTACTCCCATCATCAAATAGACAAAGAAATACTCTTTACGCTGATTGAACTTATAATACAGGAAACGGGTCAGAACGACTATCACGATGAAATTCAGCGAGAAGCGGAACAGCAGTTCATAAAAGTCTTCAGGGTTTAACACTTTAATCCCCAGAAACCGAACTGCTTCGACTGGGTTGTCGACCGACTGAAAAAAGGCCAGTATCGGCGATAGGTCAAATAATTGCAGAATAAAGTTGATCATATCTTCGGGTGTTATCAAGTTTTCTTAGATAAAGCATTTTTGCTTTGAAACGGTTGTGCTTCAATTCAGGAAAGAGCAAGTTTGTCCCGGTGCAGTACTTACTGATTCGTTTTGAACGGATACGGTTATCACGCAGGATTTTCCCAAACCCATCGGTGGTGGACACAAATTCACGTTTTACTTCTGCGATCACCAGGTAAGGTATGACTGCCCGTTTTGAAGAATTGTGCAGGTCTAGATTAAGGTCGAGAGTGATTCTTTCCTGCGTATTCACATTCACCAGGGTAATGCGTTCAAAAGCCGTATTGAGTTTGGGTTTTAGTGCTTGTGTTTTGTAAGGGCAGACCGATTCAACAAAAGACGAGGTTTCGGGCTGATATAAAGCGTCGTAGCCATCGACTTGGATCCGTTTCTTGCGTGTTCTTCCTTTGTTGTTCTTGAACTTCACCTCAACAAAAAACTCTTGTGAGTCAAGGTATTGCCGGATTCTGACTTTATAGCGATTGAGTTTTCGGTTGTGATGCTTGATGTACATTTCATGGTCAACCGTGTCGAAATAAAGGCTCTCATAGCCTTTGACTCGTTGATCGGCAATCTCAACCACGCGATAATCTGCTTTTGCAATCTGCAGGATCTGGGGAAGCTTGTCGATGTGAATGAGGTACTTGGTGTCGACCCGATTCATCAGCCGAACAGCATCCATTTCATCAAGTGTGATGGGTTGGAAAGTAGACAGTATGTTGTGTATTTCCTGCACGTCAATTATCGGTCGTGAAACTCATAAATGTATTTCTTCTCACCGATCAGTTTGTCTTTTCGGTCGTAGGTTTTTCGTGCAGTTCTCAGGCCGTTGACATACGTGTACACATGCTTCTTATTCACCTTGCCGTCGGGCTCATACTGGGTTTCAGTAGCCTTATTACCCGCTTCGTTGTAGGTGTATTTTTCATGCAAGGTGATGATGCCATCGTTGTTCCGTTCAACGATCTCGATCAGTTTTCCGTTGACGTCATAACGAGAGAAAGATTCCTGAACGGGTTTATTTCGTTTTGAACGCAAATCAGTTTCCCATTCTGCTACTGATTTAATCTTATTTTCAAGCGCTTCTTTTTTGCTCAACTGACCGAAAGCAGCTGAACCGATAAACACTAGAGTGAGGAGAATTACTACTTGCTTCATGGCGCTGATTATTTAACAATTTCAATATCTTCTTCAACAAATACGGTTTGATTGGCTGTCAAAATAGTCACCGTTCTTGTCACCGCAAAAACAGGAGGCAACTTCGTCTGCAAATTTTTTGAATACACAAAGATTGTATAGGTACCCGGTCGCAGGTATTTGAAGCGGTAGGTGCCGTCATGATTCGTCCGGGTTCGATCACTAAATATACTGTCATCCCCGTAAATGATGTATACATCCTCGTCGGGAGCATAATATTGTGATCGGAGGGTGGTCATTTCGGCGTTATAATCGTATGCATAAACTTTTCCGATTATTGTTCCTGAACCGCCTTCACCGGCTTCTTTTACACAAGAACTCAGCCCAAGAATAAGTATACAAGAAACAAGAAAATACCTGCTAAACATGATATCCTGATTTAATGGTATGTCTAATATGTAAAAATAATAACGATTTTGCGGGTTCTAGCCCCCCTTTTCTCAAAGGATGCTAACAGGTTTCTGAACAATTTGTCGAATAGCGGTGATTTGTTTAACGAAAAATTAAGATTTTTCCAACGCATCCTTGTGTAGAAATTCTTCAAATTTGTCGCACAAAAAATTGTTCAAAACCCGTTGAAAGCTTGTTTAGAAAATGTGCAAAAGTTCGGTCTTCAGCCGAAGAAGAGGACAGGTGGTTTGGTTAACTTGCAATTTACCCTGATGAAATTCTATTAATATCAATAATCATAATTTGTTTTTACCTAAACTGTTTTTTATGAGAAAATTGACTCAAGTCTTAATGATGGTGACGCTGGGGATGTTTCTGGCCGGAACGTCCTTTGCACAGATCACCACTTCCGGAATGAACGGAAAAGTTACCGGCCCGGAGGGTAATGGCCTCATCGGCGCAACCGTTGTTGCCATTCACGTTCCTACAGGAGCACAATTTGGTGGAATCTCTGATGACCAGGGATTCTTCCGCTTGCCCAACATGGATGTTGGTGGACCTTATACCCTGAAAGTGACCTATGTAGGTTATGAATCATGGACCAAAGAAGGGATCTACCTCACCCTGGGACAGACCTTCAAAGTGAACCCAGGGCTACAAACTACCGAGGTAACAATCGGTGAAGTGGCTGTAGTGGGTCGCCGTGGTGTAGTTGATATTTTCGACGGTAACCGCACAGGTTCTGAAACCGTTGTGAGCCTCGACAAAATTGACGCCATGCCAACCGTTGGTCGCGATCTGACTGATTTCACCCGCCTGACTCCACAGGCAACTGTTGATGACAACAGTGCAATTTCCATCGCCGGTGTGAACAACCGTTTCAACAGCCTGACCATTGATGGTGGATATCAAAATGACGCCTTCGGTCTGGCAGCTTCAGGTGTAAACGGCGGACAAACAGGAGGAACACCAATCTCACTGGATGCCATCGAGCAATTCCAGATTACTATTGCACCCTATGATGTTCGTCACAGTGGTTTTGCCGGTGCTGGAATCAATGCCGTCACCCGCAGGGGTACCAACAAATTCCAAGGTTCTGTTTATGGTTTCTACAGAAATCAAGCATTGTCTGGTAAAACCCCAACCAATGCAATCAGTGGATACGAAGACATGACCAAGGAAGAATTGGCTGAAGCCAGAAAGCCATTGGCCGATTTTACTGCCATGACCTCAGGATTCAGACTCGGTGGTCCGATCATTGAGAATAAACTGCACTTCTTCGTCAATGGTGAGGTACAGCGCGACGCTACTCCCCAGCCCTTTGAATTGGATGGCTACCGTGGAGATGCCACCGCAGCTGAGTTGGGTCAGTTAGCTGATCATTTAAGAAACACCTACGGATACGAACCCGGTGTTTACGACAACAACACACGTGAGTTGAAGTCTGACAAATTCCTGGCCAGACTTGACTGGAACATTAGTGATCAGCACAAATTGATGCTTCGCCACAGTTATACCAACCACGAAGCTTTTAAAACAAAAAGATCATCAGGCAGCAGCATTAATTTCTCAAACAATGGTGAGTACTTCCCAAGTAAGACCAATTCTACCACCCTGGAATTAAAGTCTAACTTCGACAACATGAGCAACGACCTGATTGCCGTATTCACCAACGTAAACGACGACCGTGACCCAATGGGTACTGAATTCCCAGCCGTTCGCGTTTACAATGGATCTGGAACCATTTATTTTGGCTCAGAGCCTTACTCAACAGCTAATGGACTGAATCAGAATATCTTTACCCTTACCGATAATTTGTCAATCTATAAAGGAAAACACACCATTACCGTTGGTACGTCCAATGAATTTGCCAATGTGTACAATCTTTTCATGAGAAAGAATTTTGGTGAGTATCGGTTCTATAGCCTCCAAGACTTTTATGACAACAATCCATTCCAGTATGAGCGTGGGTATTCATTAGTTGATGATATCACCGGTGATGGCTCAGCTGCAGCGGCCGACTTCAACATGCTGCAACTTGGACTCTATATACAGGACGAATTCCAGGCCACCGACAATTTCAAACTGACCTTTGGTGTTCGTGCCGATATGCCAATCTTCCTGACTCAGCCAGGAGAAGACACCCAGTTTAATGAAACGACAATTCCGGTATTAGAAGCCGCTGGTTGGGATATGATGGGCGCCCAAGCTGGTCAAATGCCTAAGTCACAAGTATTGTTCTCACCCAGAATTGGATTCAACTGGGATGTAACAGGTGATGAAAGCACTCAGCTTCGTGGTGGAGTGGGTATCTTTACCTCACGCCTTCCACTCGTATGGCCCGGTGGTTCCTATACCAACAATGGTCTGACTATCGGTGGAGTTTATGTGAAGAGTAGCTGGGACCCTGACATTGTATTCAGTGGCGACTGGGAAGACCAGTATGAGAACACTGACTTTGGAATGGAAGATGCCATTCCGAGTGGCCAGATGGACCTCTTTGCAGCTGATTTCAAATTCCCACAAATGTTCCGTGCTAACCTGGGCTTAGACCAAAAACTGCCCTGGGGCATGATTGGTACATTGGAAGGTATTTTCACCAAGACCATTAACAATGTCTTGTATTACAACCTGAATGTAAGCCCGGATGCTGAATTCAATCTAACAGGTGCCGATACGCGTCCGTATTACTCCGATTCAAAACTGGACCGCACCTACAGCCGTATTATGCTGGGTACCAACACGAATGAAGGATATGCCTATAATTTCAGTGCGATTCTGGAGAAACCATTTGACAATGGATTCACTGCTAACCTAGCGTATTCATTTGGTCGTTCCATGTCACTAAACGATGGTACTTCCTCACAAAACTCCTCACAATGGAGATACATGGAGCATGTGAACGGTTTGAACAACCTGGATCTGACCTATTCTGATTTTGATCAGGGACACCGCATCACTGCCTTCCTGAGCTACAAGAAAGAATACTTCAACCATGCAGCTACTCAAATCAGTTTGTTCTACAATGGTAACTCAGGTTATCGTTTCTCCTATGTTTACAATGATTATGGCGACTTAAACGGCGAAGGTGAAAACACCAGTAACCTGATTTATGTACCAGCCAGCAAAGGGGATATTGTTTTTGCAGATGCTGAAACAGCAGATGCTCAATGGGAAGCCTTAAATACTTTCATTGATGCGGATTCTTATTTGAGCTCTCGTCGTGGAATGTATGCTGAGAGAAATGGTGCACGTGCTCCATTCTCCAACATCGTTGACCTCAAGATTGCTCAGGACTTCTTTGTGAAGGCCGGAGGAACTCGTCATAAGCTTCAACTGACTGTTGATATCTTCAACTTTGGTAACATGTTGAATGCAGATTGGGGACGTCGTTGGTATGTGGGCTATGACTCATATCGTCTGATCAAATACAAAGGAATGGCCGATGACGGTACCACGCCAACCTTTGAGTTCAAAACACCTAAGTCAACCTGGAGTGTTGATGACAGTGGCATTCGTAGCTCACGCTGGATGGCGCAGATTGGTGTAAGATACTCGTTCTAAACAGAATTGAAATAGAATTGTTATGTGTAGAGGCGTTGGTATCAACGCCTCTACACTTTTATATCAAGATATGAGAAAGATTGTATTCGGATTAATCATTTTTGCCCTGATACAGGCCTCCTGTTCAAAACAGGAGCCTTACGTCATCATGTTGTCGATGGATGCCTTTCGCTGGGATTATACCAGTCTAACTGAAACGCCCAACTTTGACCGCATCTCTGATACCGGTGTTAAAGCGGCTTCGCTAAAACCCGTATATCCGAGTAAAACCTTTCCCAATCACTATTCCATCGCTACTGGATTGCATCCGGATCACCACGGTATCGTTCAAAACAACTTTTATGATCCCGACCTCGATCGAAGTTTTACCATTTCTAACCGCGAAGCTGTACAGGATTCAATTTTCTGGGGAGGCGAGCCCATTTGGTCGACGGCCGAAAAACAAGGGATTCCCAGTGCGTCCTATTTCTGGGTGGGCACCGAATCTAACGCCACATACCGGCCTGGCAGAAATAAGTTGTATGACCATGATTTTCCTTTCATCCAACGCATTGATTCGGTCATCAGCTGGCTCTACCTTCCAATAGAAGAAAGGCCGCGATTGATCATGTTTTATTTCCACGAGCCTGATGGTGTTGGGCACGACTTTGGGCCTGAAAGTGAAGAGACGCTGGCTGAGGTCCGCAGGCTCGATTCATTGCTTGGTGTGTTTCTCGATAAGTTAGAGCAAGCGGAGCTAAACCTTAATCTCAGTATTAATTTTATTGTTACTTCTGACCACGGTATGGGCTACATACCGCCAAACCAAACGGTATTGCTCGATACGATCTTGAATATGGATAGAATAGAACGGGTGAATGGTTCAAATCCGGTTTACCTGCTGCAGCCCGAAACCGAATACGTCGACAGTTGTTATCAAATACTACTGGCCACAGAGCACCTTAAAGTTTGGAAAAAAGCCGCACTCCCCGGCTCCTATCACTACGGGACTCATTCCCGGATTTACGATCTCGTGGTAGAAGCTGAACAAAACTGGGGTCTCTCTTTTACCCGCAGAAGTGGAATTTACTCAAGGGGTACGCATGGCTACGATCCCGACAATACAGACATGCATGGCATCTTCTATGCACGTGGTCCGGCATTCAAGGAAGAGTACATCCACAATACCTTTCAGAATATTTCGATCTATCCCTTGATTGCTCACATCATGGAGCTAAATCCAGCTCCCGTCGATGGAGATTTTGAGGCAGTTAAAGGGATGCTCAGAAATTACCAATAGTCGTCGAGATCATAGATTTTCTCCATGGCCCGCCATTTTTCGCCTGGAGCTGCATCCGGCAGGGCCTGCTGAAACTGCCAAACAAATTCTTGCCATTCGTCTTGACGGGCCTGCTCACCCATGACGGTCCAAACAGAATCAATATCCAATTCAGCAGGGATTTCGGTAACCAAAAACATCCGGGTACCCGTGAGGAATATTTCCATATCGATCACACCGGCAGCTTTGATTCCAACCGGAATCTCTGGCCACATCCCATCCGGTGTATGCAGCTCTTTATATGCAGCAATGAGCTCAGGATCATTTTTAAGATCACAGGCAAAACAGTATCGTTTCAGGGCTATTTCCTGTCCTGAATCCGATTCACTAGACCCGCACGACAGCAAAGTGAAGATCAGGCAAAAAAAGACGATTAATTGACGCATAGGCATGCCTTTAGTGAATGGTTATGGATTGCACCTGCTCATCCTGATCAGTAAGTACACTCAATTGATATACTCCTTTAGTCAGGGATGCAGGTAGAACTATTTTTTCTTTTATCCTGCCGGATGATTTCACCAATCGTTTATTCCACACCTCTCGACCCGATAAATCATACAGCCTCATTACGATGTCCCCAGGGTTAACCAACTGCATGTCGATGGTAAAATGGCCGGTATTGGGATTAGGATAAACGGTCAGTGTGTTTGACAATGGCAGATCGATCACCTGGCTTGTGTTGACAAATAGCTGAACATCGTCTATCGCTGCACCCCAGGCATGGGCATTCCCATCATCATAGTGGAAGCCAATCTGCAGGTTGTCTGTAAAGGCGTCTTCGGGCAGTTCAATGCGCTGTTCTTTCCAGATCCAGCGATTACTAGCGGTAGCCTCCATTTGTTGAATGGGTACCCAATCGTCTGATGGGGATGGCCGATACACCACAGCAAGCTTATCGTGGTTGAGGTATATCCTGAATGCCAGATTGAACGAAAGCGTTACGGTTTGTCCACTATACCCAGATAGTTTAACCTCTGGTGAGAACAGGTAATCCTGAACATGATCTGTCTCATCGGCATAGGCGGATGTGATGCCATAAAATAAGCCGGAGTTACCTGATAGCTTATGCATTTGACTGTCACCCAATTTCCAGTTATTCACGGTTTCCTGGGTTTCCCACCCTTGTGATCCGGATTCAAAGTTCTGGGTATACGGCAGGCTAATGGGTGCCTGAAAATATAGTTCATTCGAGGGCTTCGATTCACTGCCATCCTGGTAATTGGCAGTTACCGTGTAAGTGAGACTCAAATCGTCGGGTGTCCCACGGTCGAGGTAGGTCGTCCCTGAGGTTGTAGCCACTTGTTCTCCATTTCGGTAAACTGAATACGAAACAACCTGGTTCGGAAAAAGAGGAGGATTCCAGCTCAGTTCCACATCACGTCCTTCTTTAAGACCGTCTAAAAAGTATGGCGGTCGGGCAAAGGGCTCGATGGCTGCCAACTCAACTTCCCACATTCCTCTCCCATAGGTTGAGGCTTTTAAACGACATTCAGAGCGATCAGCCCGGCCGTAGTAAATCTCGATTTCAGATACCTCAACTGTTACCGGTAGATTAAGACCGTGAAGCGTCCAATTTTCACTGTTCGCATCTTTATAATAAACTCCCGCATCGCTGGCCACATACAGACCTTCATCCGCCGAGCGGTCAAAAGCAATATCATTCATCGGAATTTGAGGCAAATTGCCGCTGATGTCAGTCCAGGTGGTTCCCATGTTTTGTGATTGGTAAACCCGGGTTCCCTGAGTCATGAATAGCACATTCCGCTGATAGGGATGACATTCAAGGTCTGAGATCGTGATATTCGCAGGTAATTTATTCGTTAGATTCACCCAAACCGGATTCTCCAACAGGTTTTCAGTTCGAAACAAAGTTCGATCATGACGCCCGAAGAAAAACAGGTTTTCATCAACGGGTGAGGCTTCAACCACCGCGCAATTGGTGGTGTTGCTATTGCCCAGATTATCGGTGATCTTGGTCCATTTAATGGCACCCTGTGTTTTTACATTCTGACTGATCCAAATGTTCTTGTATCCGATGATCATGGTATTTCCGTCCCACTCCGACAGGGTATAGGGCGTGACCCAGGCTCCACTTTCATCAATTCCATAGCGATTCTCACCGGCTATGGATTGTGCGCCACCATTATTGATCCACCGGGCAATCGATCCATAGTATACTGACGAATACGAATAGGCATCAGTAAAGGGATCAACCATGCACTCGAATCCATCACCACCCCCAGTGGTGTACCAGCCGTCATCCATAAGTGTGGCTGAACCATTATCCTGAAAACCTGCCATTGTTTTATTTCGGTTGGTGGCACTAACCCCGAGTTTATACATTTGGCCAATACCCAAACCCACACTGATATCGGTCCAACTAACACCCTGGTCTGCAGTCCAGTAAATCCCTCCATCATTGCCATCATACATTCGGTTGTTCAGGTAGTTATACGCTACACAATGGTGGTCAGCATGCACTTCGTTGGCCCGGTCTCCAGCCCAGTGTGAGGTGATGGTCCAGGTTTTGCCTGCGTCATCAGAACGCCAGGTGTTGATTCCACCCACGTGCACAATATTGGCATTGAATGGATCAATGTGAATGTACAGGTCATACCAGCTTTGATTGCGACTATCGTCTCCGGCATAGGCTCCACCCAATATATTGGGTGAATTGGATTGCATCGTGAAGGTTTGGCCCGAATTAGTAGACATGAAACAACCCTGAAACGTTCCTCCGATTACCAAATAAACCTTATCAGGATTGGCAGGTGACACGCCAATAACGATGCGGCCAGAAGCGGTGATCCCCTCATTTTCCCCCAGTAGGGTCCATGATTCACCTCCGTCTGCACTCCGGTAGAATCCCACATGTGATGTGGCATAGGCAATATTCATGTCGCCGGGCTTGTATTTGATGTCGCGATAGTTCTCTTCGTTATCCGATACCTGAATCCAATTCTGTCCGAAATCTTCCGTTTTGAAAATTCCGCCATTTCCTGCCGCTAAAATGGTATTGGGATCAGTTTCATGTTGAGCAAAGAAACCGACCGTGATTTGTCCCATGCCGGTGTTAGATATGGCCCAGCTAATCCCCCCATCGTAACTGATCATGGTTCCAACACCCCAGTCATTTCCTCCATCGCGGTCACCGGTCCCTATGAGAATAGTATCAGGATATTCAGGGTGAACAGCAATGGCTGAAACCCCGAGGGTGGGCAATGCATCGGTGTGACTGACCCAGTTCTCCCCCCCATCATGTGTTATCCAGAATCCGCCTGCAGGAGCACCCAAATAGATCGTATTCTCGTCACTTGGATGAAAGGCTATGGCATTCACCCGTCCAATTCCCATGTAACCCAGACGGCTATTCCTGTCTCTAGGACCCAGCTCAAGCCATTCGGGTTGTCCACTTTTCAGTTGTCCACCTGCCGGATAGGCCTCTACAAACTGTCGGTATTCATCGGCCACCTGATTGGATTTTGGGAAATTCCCCTGCTCATCCACACGGCTTTGCCAAAAATACTCCCAGCGTTTAAATACACTATAACCCATGCCTTTACCAGGGGTTTTGTCTTTCCAATAGTCATAAAAGGCCGCCTGGGTTTCATAAAAATTGGTTTGAGGATCCAGCATCATGTCATACCAATTCCTGGTTTGACCGGGATTGGTTTGACTCCATCCACTCAGTGTTACCGTTGCTACAACGAGCATCATTGCAATATTCCGTCTCATGATCTGTGTTCTTGTCTGTTTGTGAGACGACGAAGGTACTAAAAACCATAAAAAACAACGAGCCACAACCTGTGCACCAATTGGCACGAAGACTGTGGCTCGATGAATAAGTGACTAATTACTGAATGGTCAGCTTTGTACTGTATGTGCGATCACCATTCTTTATCGTCAGGTTATACACCCCTTTGGCTTGATCTGTCAGGTTAAGCTGTTCATTGACCTGGGTAGTTCCCTGAGCATACTCTTTTTCATAAATGAGTTTGCCTGTGACGTCGGTAACCTCAAGACTTAGGCTCCCTGGTTCGGCATCCTTTATCAGAATGTCGAACTGACCGTTACTTGGGTTGGGGAAGATGCTCAGTTTCGAAGCCAGCTCCAAATCAAAAATACTACTGGTGTTGACAAAGAGCTGAACATCATCGATACCAGCTCCCCAGCCGTGTTCATCACTGTCGTCGTACATGAAACCAATTTGAGCCCCTTCAACCAGCAAATCCTGTGGCAGATCAAACTCCTTTTCGCCCCAGGGCCAGCCAAAACCAGAAGGTTTCAGGATTTCTTCCTGGATATTCCAACGATCGCCTGCCGGTGTTTTCCACACGAAATACAAGTGGTCGTAATCCATGTACAATCGAAGGGTGTATTTGAAACGCAGGGTCACGGTTTGACCGGCATATGAGCTCAAATCAATTTTAGGCGTTGAAAGGTAATCCATTACGTGAACCCCTTCACCGGCCATTCCCGAGTTAATGCCAAAAAACTGACCTGAATTTCCAGTGATTTTTAATTCATCACTGTCTCCATGCCTCCAGCCATCGAAAGTGTATTTGGCCCCCCAGCCTGCATTGCCTTTTTCAAAGTCTTGATTGTAAGGTAATTCAATAGGGGATAATGGTGTGAGTGAGATTGTATTTGACGGACTTGATTCACCGCTTCCTGTATAATTGGCCGTAACATAGTATTCATAGGTAATCTCGTTTTCAACCTCGCGATCAAGATAGGATGTTCCGTTGGCAGTAGCTATTTTCTCGCCATTGCGGTACACATTGTAGTCGGTAACAAACTGAGCATAGAAAGGAGGGGCCCACTCAATTTCAACCACGCCGGGATCGGCTACTCCAGTCAATTGACTGGGTGGTATCAATCCCGTGGTTGGTGCCAGGCTGGTTTCCCATAGGCCGCGTCCATAGGTTCCAATCCGTATTCGTGATTCTGCCCGGTCGGTTCTGTCGTTATAGATTTCTACCTCCCGAGCATGAACTGAAACCGGTAAGCCCAGTCCATACTGTTCCCAATCTTCCATATCGGCATCTTTAAAGTAAACGCCTGTGTACGAAGCCACATACAAACCTTCATTTGAGGTCTTATCGTATGCAATATCCATCATCGGAACACTGGGCAAAGAACCTGAAATGTTTTCCCAGTTCATGCCCCGGTCAGTTGACTTGTATACCCTGTTACCTGCAGTCATGTAAACCACATCAGACTCATAAGGATGGCATTCCAGGTCTCTAACACTCCCCGGCAAATTGGCTGAGATACTGGTCCATGAGGGTTGATTCGAGAGGTTATCAGTTCTCCAGGCTTTATTATCGCCACGAACAAAATAGAACAGATCAAAATCTGCAGGTGAATGTTCCACTATGCGGGCATTCACATCATTTGTACCGCCCAGATTCTCCGTGATTTTACGCCAGTTGATACTTCCATCTGATCGGATGTTGTCACACATCCACAGGTTTTTCATGCCTACAAACATGACATTCGGGTTGTTTTCTGCCAGACAGAATGGGGTGACCCAGGCACCGCTTTCATCCATACCATGAGTCCCATCACCTGCCACGCTGCGACCACTTGCATTGTTGTATCGCCGGGTTATGTCTCCGTAATACAGGGTAGTATAACTCCAGGCTGCATCAAAATGGTCGACCAGGCATTCCATTCCATCTCCACCCCCGGTGCTCAGCCAGGTGTTACCCATCAGGGTGGCACTACCGTTGTCTTGAAATCCCGCAACAACCTTATCACGGTTGGTTGCACTTACCCCAATTTTGTACATTTGACCAATGCCCAGTCCCTGGCTCACTTCGGTCCAAGTAGCCCCTTGGTCAGCGGTCCAGTATATACCGCCGTCATTACCAATAAATAGTCTTTTATTCACCGGATTGTAGGCCAAATGATGCTGATCAGCATGAACTGCATTGGTTCGATCGCCCCACCAGTGTCCGGTGATTGTCCAGGTTCTTCCTTCATTGCTTGATTTCCATAAGTTGATACCTCCAATGTGGATTAAGGTGGCAATCTCGGGATCGGCGTGAATGGTCAGATCATAACCCGCTTGCGAACGATCATCGGTGCCTTCGTAAGCGTACCCCAATATGTTGGGTGAATCTGACATCAGGGTGAAAGTCTGCCCAAAATCTCTTGACTGAAATAATCCCCTGAATGGGCCGCCTCCGACCAACACATAAACCAGGCTGTCGTTCGCGGGTGTAACAGCAAGAACATGACGCCCGTTGGCAGTCAGGCCCTCGTCTGATCCGATCTGTGTCCAGGTCTCACCACCATCTTCTGACCGCCAGAATCCGTTTTCTGAGGCGTAAGCAACACTCATATCGCCTGGCTTATAAACAACGTTTCTGAAATGCCGGTCTGGGGCACTGGTTTTTGCCCAGGTTGCACCAAAATCGGTGGTTTTATAAATACCG
>CAYUGX010000018.1:0-24507 GCA_964444375.1 uncultured Porphyromonadaceae bacterium
GCTAACCATTAGAATAACAGCCTTTGTTATGGCTAAACCTGGTGCTGCTGTATATCTCAATTGTGAACAAAAAAACGACCTGATTTGTGTCAGTGGGGATCTCGGTGGTGCCTACATGGGATTGCTGTTATTGCAGCGTGAAAAGAAGCTTTTTGAGAATGATCCAGACCTGCAACCCAAGCTAAATGAATATCACTATTTGCTTGAGAAGCAGTTAAAGCCAGAAGCGCGCAAAGACATCATTTCTCAATTCAGACAACTTGAGCTGAAACCAACCGCCATGATAGACATGTCTGACGGGCTTTCTTCAGATTTGCTGCATATTTGTGAGCAATCGAAACTTGGCTGCAAAATTTACACAAATAAAATCCCGGTTCATGATTCAACTGATCAGTTAGCGACAGAAATGGGTCTGAGCCCACTGGTAGCAGCCTTAAATGGGGGTGAAGATTACGAATTACTTTTCACTATGCCTCTGGACACTTTTGATAAGGTTCAGACCATACCACAAGTTAGCATCATCGGCCATATGGTTGATGCAAGTGAGGGCACCTCGATGATATTGGATGATGATACTGCCGTACCTCTGGTTGCTCAGGGATGGCGAGCAGAAGACAAAATGTAGGCCTATTCGGTCCTAATTCCCTATAATTCCTCTTTTCGAAGCCTCGATGAAGTCTATGATGCCTTTGATTTCTGCACTAATTTCGATTTCCTCCCTGATTTTGTCCAGTGCAAGGGTATTGTTGAGGCCAGAATTATAGATTATCCGGTAAGCTTCTTGAATTTGACGGATCAAGTCTGATGAGATTCCTCTACGTCTGAGTCCGATGGTATTGATTCCTGCATATTTTGTTGGGTTTCTTCCAGCGGTTACGAATGGAGGAATATCCATACCGACCATTGATCCGCCCTGGATAAAAGCGTGTGCCCCGATACGAACAAACTGGTGAACACCGACCATCCCACCCAGGTAAGCAAAATCGTCAACTTCAACTTCACCGGCCAATCCGACCGAATTCACGAGAATCACCTGATTACCCAGTTTGCAGTCGTGTGCCACATGCGAATATGCCATGAGCAGGCAGCCATTCCCAACAACGGTCTCTCCAATAGCGGCCGTTCCTTTGTTGACGGTCACACACTCCCTAACCGTGGTGTTATCTCCAATACGGGTGAAGGTTGTTTCTCCATTGTACTTTAGATCTTGGGGAACAGCTGAAATAACTGCACCGGGGAAAATGCGGCAGTTTTTTCCAATGCGGGCACCATCCATGATGGTAGCATTTGGTCCGATCCAGGTTCCTTCTCCAATTTCAACATCTCCGTAAATAGTTACAAAAGGCTCTACTGTTACACCCTTGTCGATTCTTGCATCCCGATGAATAGATGCCTGATTATGCAGCATGTTAGTTTTATTTATTCTTCACAATTTGAGCCATCAACACTCCTTCAGCGGCGACCTGATTACCCACAAAAGCCTGACCTCTCATTTTGGCAATCCCCCGACGCATGGGTTCAAGTAATTCCAGTTTAAATACCAGGATATCACCGGGAACAACCTTTCGCTTAAACCTGACATCGTCTATTTTAAGAAAATAGGTGCTATATGATTCTGGATTATCAACTCCACCCAGCACCAGGATACCTCCACATTGTGCCATGGCCTCTACAATCAACACACCAGGCATCACGGGTTCATCTGGAAAATGTCCCAGGAAAAAGGGCTCATTCATGGATACATTTTTCGAACCAACGACGTGGTTATCTGTCACTTCATGAACACGGTCGACCAGTAAAAATGGCGGTCGGTGTGGCAGAAGTTTCATAATTGAATTGATATCGTGAAGGGGTACTTGATCACCATCGATGTGAGGAGCAATATTCCTGTTTCGCTCATTGATGATTTCTTGTTTAACCAGCTTGGCAAACTCAACATTTGCCTGATGTCCGGGCCTGGTGGCAATAATCTTTCCCTTGATGGGTTTCCCAATCAGGGTTAAATCACCAATCAGGTCAAGTAATTTGTGTCTTGCGGGTTCATTAGAATAGTACAGTTTTGTATTGCTCAAGACACCTTGCGGACGAACAGCCATGCGTGGTTTACTAAAAAGGTCAGCAACCCGGTCGAGTTCTTCTTGTGGCACTTCCCGGTCGAGGATGACGATGGCATTATCAAGGCTACCGCCTTTGATCAGATTTGAGCGCCACAGGATCTCCAACTCTCTGAAAAAAACGAAAGTTCTGGAAGGAGCAATCTCTTCAGCGTACAAATCCATATTGTTTATGGCTGCATACTGGTTGCCCAATACAACGCTACGGTAATCAATCATCACACTCAAAGAAAAATCATCAGCCGGCAGCGCCATAATTTCAATTTGGTTCTCCTCATCAGTATAAATGATGGGTTGTTTGATTTCGAATACTTCGATTTTAGTTTCCTGGGCCTGAATACCAACAGCATTAAAGGCATCAACGTAAGGTTTTGCTGATCCATCAAGAATGGGCATCTCAGGTCCGTTAACTTCGATAAGTACATTTGAAATCCCCATGCCAGTCAAGGCACTCAAGGCGTGTTCGATGGTTCCAATCTTCGCCCCATTATGCTCAATAGTAGTACTCCTGGCTGTTTCTGAAACGTAATCTACATGCGCTTTCACGGTCGGTTGGTCAGGCAGGTCAACGCGTTTAAAAACAATTCCATGTGAATCAGGTGCAGGAACAAAGTTCACATCCACATTGATGCCGGTATGCAAGCCAGCCCCAGACAAGGTTACACTTTTTCCAATGGTATTTTGATTTGCAGTCATTCAGCCAGCTTTATGGTTTGTGCAAAAATAGGATTTTAGGTAGAAGTAAAAAACTACTACTTACTTAGACCGAGTAAGACGCTTCACTTCAATTTCTAATTCTCTGACGCGTTCGCTCAATTCTGGTAGTTTTCTGAACACCACATATGATCGTTGATAGGGCATCACCTCAAAACATGGTGAACCTTGCCAGGCGGCACCAGGTTTAGCGAGTGCTTGACCTACTCCAGACTGAGCAGCAATGCGAGTACCGTCAGCAATCTGAATGTGTCCGATAATCCCCACCTGACCCCCAATCATGCAGTTTTTCCCAATTTTAGTCGATCCCGACACCCCGGTCTGGGCTGCGATAACTGTGTTTTCGCCAATCTCAACATTGTGAGCAATATGAATCAGATTATCCAGTTTTACCCCCTTCCTGATAATGGTTGAGCCAATGGTTGCCCGGTCGATTGTTGAATTTGATCCAATTTCAACCCAATCTTCAATGATGACATTGCCCACTTGTGGCACTTTGGCGTAATCATTTCCGACATGTGGAGCAAACCCAAAACCATCACCCCCGACGACAGCGCCAGAATGAATGATGCAGTTCGCACCAATTTTACAATTGTGATGTATTTTAGTCCCTGCATAAATCACACTGTCATCTCCGATCTCAACGTGTTCACTGATATACACATTCGGGAAGATCATAACGTTTTTTCCAATTTTAGCGTGAGCACTCACATATGAGAAAGCTCCGATATACACACCCTCTCCCAACTGCGCTTTGGGATCGACAAAACAAGGATCTTCAAGTCCCTTTCGGTCGGGTGTTTGTTCAACCAGCGTGAGTAACTTGGCCAGTGCAGCATAAGGATCTTTGACACGAATCAGGCAGGCATTTGTTTTCTGCGTTACTTTCAGATTGTCATCAACAAGCACAATGCTTGCTTGCGTTGAATACAGGTGTGAGATGTATTTCTGATTGGCAAGGAAAGTCAGTGTTCCGGGTCTACCTTCCTCAATACGAGAGACATCCGACACGGTGACTTGAGCATCTCCTTCAATAGTCCCACCCAGAAATTCGGCGATTCGTTTTGCTGAAAAGTTCATAGAAGCAAGGGTATTTAAAACCAACGGGGTCATCACCCCGAATAGTATACTGTTTAATAATATTCAGATAATGATTTGGGGAAACAAAGAAAGTACTTATTTGCTGCTCTCGACAATAGCTGCGGGTTAATTATATCTGATTCAGCCGACAACTCAATCAATTCTCCGGTGTTCTCATAGAGCATGACCTGGTCACTTTCTTCGTTATAGGCTGAATTTGAGATGGAATCGGTAAACACTATATAATGCACATCTGACTTTGATATATTCGATTCTCGACAAACCTGAGCCTGGCAATCGGCCACTAGTTCAACATCAAAGGGCGTATCCTGAATCCGGATGGCTGGCAGCTGACGGTTGAGCAGACCAAATGCCAGTTGTGAGAGGATTGGATCGGGATGTTGGATCCATGACTTCAATGCTGAAAAAACATCTGTGTCATCAAGTTGGGCAAAAGCTTCTAAAAATGCTTGTTCGCCTGCTTCCACAATGCTTTTATTTTCAGATGAGAACAAGAATAATGCCAAGGCCGGTGAAGCATATACCGAGGTTCCACCGTCAGCTAATTCTCTGGCTCTTAGTAAAGTTTTAATCAACAATTGTTCCGCTGCAAGGGCCGTTTTATGCAAGTATACCTGCCAGTACATCAACCTGCGTGAAATCAGAAATTTCTCAATAGAGTATATCCCTTTTTTATCCACGACCAATGAATCATCTACCACCCTAAGCATTTTGATTATTCTTTCAGAACCAATAATTCCTTCGGTGACTCCAGTGAAATAGCTATCTCGCCTGAGGTAATCGAGTCTGTCCATATCAATCTGGCTACTGACTAACTGTCGTAAGAATCGTTTATCGTGCTTGGCAGTAAAAATTTCAATCGCCACATCGAGCTGTCCACTGAATTGACGGTTCAACTCTTTCATGAACCGAAGAGAAAGAGTTTCATGGCTCACATCCTTCACAAAAACATGCTCTGTAGCATGGGAAAACGGCCCGTGACCCACGTCATGAAGCAAAATGGCAAGGATGGCACCTAATCTTTCTTGGCGGCTTATTTGATATCCTTTTTTTTGAATAATGTCTAGGGCAGTTGTCATCAGGTGACTTGCCCCCAGGGCATGCTGGAAACGGTTATGAACAGCCCCAGGGTAAACATAAAAGCTAAGGCCCAGTTGCATAATTCTTCTTAAGCGTTGAAAATAAGGATGTTCAATGATCTCGAAAACCAAATCATCTGGTAGGGTTAAAAAACCGTACACCGGATCGTTGATTATTTTTCGTTTGTTTTGGTGGTACCGCCCTGCTGGTCTCTTCATGCGTATTAGGTAGTAATAATCAAAAATACACAATTATTACGTATTTTGTTCTTTACCATTATTACAGTATCTTTGCCGGCGAAAGTAGGAGAAATGAAATACTAGGGGACGGGAGTCCCCTATTTTTTAATGAATATATTGTGATTGAACGAAGTAGAATACAAGAAATCATTGCTGAGCAGATTGGTGACTCAGCTGTTTTTGTGGTCGACTTACAGGTTAAGCCTGGAAATCTGATCCAATTATTCATCGATCACCCCGATGGAATAACCATTGAATCATGTGTGCAATATAGCCGACTGATTGAATCAAACCTTGATCGGGAAATCGAAGATTTTGAATTGCAGGTGTCTTCACCTGGGCTGGATCAGTCTTTCAAGGTCAAAGAACAGTATTTGAAAAACCTGAGCAAATCAATTAAGGTGGTCACCACTACCGGACAGAAATTAGTAGGGGATTTAACTCAGGTTGATGATCAAGGCATTCAGCTCGACGCTGAGGTTAAGGTCGACAATCCGGAAGGGAAAAAGAAAAAGACAGAAATTCAAGCGATTAGCTTGCAATTTGAAGATATAAAAACAGCAAAAGTCAATCTGAAGTTCTAGGTAAAACTTTAAGACAATGGAAAATGTTAACTTGATCGATACCTTTTCTGAATTCAGGGAACTAAAAAGCATTGATCGTGCCACGATGATGAGTGTTTTAGAGGATGTATTCCGTAGTCTCCTGGTCAAGAAGTACGGCACAGATGAGAATTACGATGTAATTATTAATGTGGACAAAGGTGACTTCGAGATTTGGAGAAATCGCGAAGTTGTTGAAGACAGTGAGCTTGAAGATGACAACCTCCAAATTAGCCTTACAGCGGCGAAAAAGATCGATGATGATTATGAGGTAGGTGAGGAAGTAACTGACGAGGTGAAGCTTGAAGATTTCGGACGTAGGATGATCCTGGCCGTACGTCAGAATCTGACCTCTCGAATTCTTGAGTTGGAGAAAGATCACATCTATAACAAATACAAAGACACCATTGGTGAAATTATCACTGGTGAGGTATACCAGGTTTGGAACCGTGAGATTTTGTTGTTGGATGATGAAGGTAACGAACTCATACTTCCTAAACCTGAGCAGATTCCATCAGACTATTTCAGAAAAGGCGATAATGTTCGTGCGGTTGTGATCAAAGTGGATATGATGAATTACAATCCCTTTATGAATGTATCCAGAACCACCCCGATATTTTTGCAGCGCCTGTTCGAACTGGAAGTTCCAGAAATTTTCGACGGACTGATTACCATTAAGAAAATTGTAAGAATTCCAGGTGAACGAGCCAAGGTAGCTGTTGAGTCTTATGACGAGAGAATTGATCCGGTAGGGGCTTGCGTAGGAATGAAGGGATCAAGAATTCACGGAATTGTAAGGGAATTGAAGAATGAGAATATCGATGTGATCAACTATACGGCAAATATACAATTGTTCATTCAGCGGGCTTTGAGTCCGGCTAAAATATCCTCGATCAAACTCAATGAGGAGACTTTACGGGCTGATGTTTACCTGAAACCTGAGGAAGTATCTCTGGCGATTGGTAAAGGCGGACTGAACATCAAGCTGGCAAGTATGCTGACAGAGTACGAAATTGATGTATATCGTGACATTGATGAGGATGATGAAGACATCGATCTGGAAGAATTTGCTGATGAAATTGAAAGCTGGATATTGGATGAGCTTAAGGCAATTGGTTGTGATACAGCTAAAAGTGTGTTAGATCTCACCATCGAGGAGCTGGTTAAAAGAACTGATCTTGAAGAAGAAACAGTCAAGGAAGTGCTGAAGATTCTCAGATCAGAATTTGAATAATCACTACTGATTAGATTATTCAAAGGTATTTTAGACAAATTAGGAAGGTTAATATATGGCCAAAGTTAAGCGATTAAGCAGAGTAGCAAGGGAGTGCAACGTGGGTATACATACCATTGTTGATTTTCTGGCTAAAAAGGGATTTGAGATTGAGAATAGTCCAAATTCCAAAGTTCCAGAAGATGCTTTAGCCTTAGTCATGGAGGCATTTCAGCACGATTTAACTGCCAAGAAAGAAGCTGAACGCTTCACCCAAGAGCATCGTCAAGAAATGCGTGCCACCATCTCTTTAAGTGAGGCTGAGAAAGAAGCTGACTCCCCAGCTGAAGTTGAGCCAGAAGAAGTTCTGTTGATTAAAGATGCGAGCGTTCCTAGTGAGCAAGAAGCTGAGAAACCAGTGGCTGAGGTCGTAGCAGAGGTGTCATCAGATGCACCTGAGGTGGAAGAAAAACCACAAGCCCAGGCCAGTGACGAAGCACCTGACACTGTAGCTATTGAAGAACCAAAGGCAGAAGGCCCTACCCTCGTAGATAAGGTGGACCTAGACAAACCAAAAGCAAAGAAAGAAAAGCAAGCCGAGCCAGAGCAAACCACAGAGGAAAAGAGCGAAATTATCGAAGAGCCTAAACCAGAGAAAAAGGAAGAGCCGGCACCAGCTCCTGTCGAAGACAAAGCTAAAGAAGAAGACAAGAAAGCAGAAGAATCGGTCACCGAAACCCCTGAATCAGAGACTAAATCAGACAAGCCCAAACCCAAAGTGGTTGGAAAGATCGATATTGAGGCCATGAACCAGAAGACCAGGCCAGCCAAAAAGAAAAAAGAAGATCCAGCCAAAGCGGAAAAGAAAGCCCAGGCTGAAAGAACAAAGGCAGCACCCAAAGCGGCTGAAAAGAAAAAGGCTGCAGAACCAAAAAAAGACCCGGTCAAAAAAGAAGAAGTTAAGAAGGAAGAAGTTAAACAAGAAGAAGAGAAAAAGGTGCCAGCTGGAAAAGGTTCAGAACGAACAATAAAAGAAAGCGACGAGGTTGATATAAAAACCAAGGTCGAAAAACTATCCGGACCAACTGTGGTTGGTAAGATTGAGCTTCCGGTGGCTCCACCAAAAAAGAAAACACCTGCAGCTTCATCGAGCGATGATCCGGCCAAGAAGAAAAAGCGAAAACGCATTCGTAAAGACCGCGTAAATGTTAAGGGGCAGGATGGTCGTCAAGGAGGCGCCGGCGGGCAGACCCCACCAGCGCATAAGGGTAAACCGAAGCCAAAACGCAAAACAACGAAGCCTGAAGTTTCTGAGGAAGACGTTCAAAAACAGATCAAAGATACCCTGGCTCGACTCACTTCAAAAGGCAAATCGAAAGGCTCAAAGCACAGACGTTCAAAGCGTGAAGCTATCAGGGCGACTGCTGAAGAAGAGGCTATGCAGAAAGAATTGGATCAGCAAATGATCAAGGTGACAGAGTTTGTTACCGCTAATGAGCTGGCCAACTTATTGAGTGTACCAGTCAATAATATCATTGCGACCTGTATGAATCTGGGTCTCTTTGTCTCGATTAACCAACGGCTTGATGCTGAGACCATCTCACTTGTTGTTGAAGAGTACGGACATCAGGTTGAATTCATTAGTATTGAAGTTCAAGAATCCATAGAAATTGCAGAAGACCCTGATGATGAATTGACTCCAAGGCCACCCATCGTTACGGTAATGGGACATGTTGACCATGGTAAAACCTCACTGCTTGACTTTATTCGACACGCCAATGTTATTGCTGGTGAGGCGGGTGGTATAACCCAGCACATCGGTGCCTACAAAGTGCATTTGGATGACAAGCGTGTTATTACTTTCCTTGATACACCTGGTCACGAGGCATTTACCGCTATGAGAGCCAGGGGTGCACAAGTCACAGACATTGCCATCATTGTGGTTTCAGCTGATGATGCAGTTATGCCCCAGACCGTTGAGGCGATCAACCATGCCTCTGCCGCTGGTGTTCCGATCGTTTTTGCCATCAACAAAATTGATAAAGAAGGTGCCAATCCTGAAAAGATAAAAGAGGAACTGGCTAACATGAATTACCTGGTCGAAGAATGGGGTGGAAAGTATCAATCTCATGATATTTCGGCAAAACAAGGTAAGGGTATTGATGAACTGCTTGAAAAAGTATTGTTAGAGGCTGAACTTCTTGAATTGCAAGCCAATGCTAACAAACCCGCCACGGGTTCGGTGATTGAATCATCTTTGGATAAAGGTCGTGGTTATGTAACAACGATACTGGTTCAGAGCGGTACCCTCAAAATGGGTGATATCATTCTGGCTGGAAGTTATTTTGGACGTGTAAAAGCCATGTTTAATGAACGGGGCAAGCCAGTTGAGAATGCTGGGCCTGCTGAGCCTGTGCTCATTCTCGGATTGAATGGTGCACCTCAGGCAGGTGATAAATTTAATATCCTCACCTCAGAACGCGAAGCCCGGGAGATTTCAACGAAACGTGAGCAATTGCAGCGTGAGCAGGAAATCAGAACCCAAAAACACATCACCCTTGATGAAATTGGTCGCCGGATTGCTATTGGAAACTTCCAGGAACTCAATATAATTGTAAAAGGTGATGTAGACGGTTCAATAGAAGCCCTGTCAGATTCACTTATCAAGCTATCGACCGAAGAAATTCAGGTTAATGTCAAGCACAAAGCAGTTGGACAGATTTCTGAGAGTGATGTCCTCCTGGCTGCAGCCTCCGACGCTATCATTATAGGTTTCCAGGTTCGGCCTTCATTAAGTGCACGCAAGTTAGCCGAGAAAGAGGGCGTAGACATTCGCTTGTACTCGATCATTTACGATGCCATTAATGAGCTAAAAGACGCGATGGAGGGTATGTTGAGTCCTGAAATCAAGGAAGAAATTAATGGAACGCTGGAGATACTCGAAACTTTCAAAATCACCAAAGTTGGAACCGTGGCTGGGTGTATGGTTCGCGATGGAAAAATTTACCGAAACTCAAAGGTTCGGGTCATCCGCGAAGGTATCGTTGTTTACGATGGCAACCTGGGATCACTGAAACGATTCAAAGATGACGTGAAAGAAGTAGTTACCGGCCTTGAATGCGGATTGAATATCGAGAACTTCAATGACATCAAAGACGGCGACGTTATTGAAGCGTATACCGAGCGGGAGATTAAAAAGAAGCTATAAGACCTACCCCAGGTCCCCCTCCAGATTGGAGGGGTCACAAGCAGGGCAGCAATATGTATATTTTTTAGGAAATATGGCCTTTATAGGCTTCGGCATCAAGTAACTCATCCAGTTCGGCTAGATTGGTGAGTTTGACCTTGATCATCCAGCCTTCTCCATAAGGATCTTTGTTCACCTGCTCAGGAGCATCTTCGAGGGCAGCATTAAACTCTGCTACTTCACCACTAACTGGCATGTAGAGTTCTTCTACCGCTTTCACCGCTTCCACATTACCAAAGGCTTCGCCCTTATCCAGGGTCTCTCCTTCAGTTTCTACTTCTACAAATACGATGTCTCCTAAATTAGACTGGGCGTAATCAGTTACCCCAACATAAGCCACATCTCCTTCAACACGGATCCATTCATGATCCTCTGAATACTTTAAGTTTTCTGGTATGTTCATTGTTTCAGCTTGATAATTGTTACGATGTCCAAAGGTAGAAAAAATGGATTTAGTTAGCCAGCGTAAACCGGAGATTGAATCCAAATTTGGTATTCGAAGTTGGATATGACAGATTTACCAGCGGCCGGTTGATATTCTGATCATAGAACAAACGGAGGCTAAAGCGAGAGGTCAACACATAATCAGCAGTAAATTTAAGCATTATGGCGGTCTGACCAGATGTTGGCTTAGTCACATCCTCCTCCAGCTTCCTCATAATCATAATATTATCTCTTACCGAAATATCAGCTCTGATATTCAGGTCAGATTGGAAACTTCGCTTTACACCCCCACCCATTGGTTTGATGGTAATGGGCACTTCCTGAAAACGGTAGGCCAGGGAGATGATGTATTCTTGTGAACGATTCTCCATCAACTGATTGTTGTTGAAGCTCATTGTCAAATTTCGGGTTTTCTTATACTCGAGCCTGGTAGTCAAGGTATTCGTAAGCTGCATATCAAGGCTTACTAAAGGAGAAAACTGTTCTGAAATTGATATTCCGGCGATTTCCTGATCCGGCAGGAAATTCATTTGAAGATCCCGGATATAGTTCAAGCCATCCACTTCATCCGGATTATAGAACAAGTTGGTAGCAAAAGAACCCACGCTGTAGGTTGAGCGATATCCATGCCTTAATTGCATTGACTTAACGTACTTCTTGAAGAATTCAATCTTATCCAGGCCATTGTAGGTAACCGACCAGTTTGGTAACATATTAAATACTGATGGAATCGCATCAAGGCTGATGGTTTCAGGATCTTTTCCTGCATAGGCCGCAATGAATGCCGGTATCAGTACGTCTTGAGAGGTAGGTCCATATCCATCAGTATATCCGGCTGTTTCTCCATCATTGGGATCGTAGTGCTGACTACCGCTCACCTGATTACCCAGTCTTTCCTGACCCAACCTTCGCGAGATTACGTTTCTGTTATTCTTGAAAACATCCCATGTATCGGATTGATAATCATTGTCATCAGTGATTTTTTCAAAGGATGAACCAATTGACAGGAATGACATTGAGAAATTCCCACTGACCATTCGATTTGCTGCCGTGAAATCACCGCCTCCCTCGTGGATGTAGAACTGTTCTAATCGTGAATTCAGTGACCATGTACCATTGACATCGATTCTCAAGCCATTGATTGGTTCTAGGTTGGCCGAGAGTTGTACCGACTGGTTATTGGTATTCCAATAGGCCTCGTTCAAGGTAGAATCTGTTGTAATCCATCCCATTTCAGCTGCTCGGTCTCCAAAATACGGATCCTGGGAACCGGTAATAAATTGCCAACCTGGGGCCAGTGCGTTGTTATCAGAGCGCATTCCGAGCCACTGGGGTTCAGGCAAGAAGCCAGGTAAAAAGGCCCCAGAACCATTACTGATACTCAAGCGTGCACTTTTAGCTGACATTAACAGTCGAGCGGCATTCTCCCCGATCAAAATGAAAGGATTCTCTCGTTGGATGATATCGCCTTCAATGACCAGTTTACCTGATTGCAAATCTTCTTCGGTGCTGACAATCACTCTGCGATTATTTACCACCTCTACTTCGATGTCTATCGGATTGTCATTCTTGTCGAAAAGCTCAACTCGAATATCCTCGGTGACCAGGTCATGAACAACATTTTTCTTTTGATTCTTTTTGATATTGAATTTATCGTTCTCAAAAGTAACCGTTTCGGTTTCTTTTTTCTGGGTACTTCGACCTCTTCGACTGTACTTATTGTCAATCTTCTTCAGGAAGCCCACCTTTCCATACAGATTTCTCAGATTAAACTGGCTGTTCATGCTGAATTGCCGGTTATTCTGGATGGTATTACCCAGTTCAATAGTATCGGCCGTAATCGGACCGGCTGCCCAATCGTAATCTACCCGGTAGCTCGCTGTGGTATTGATCCAGTCGAGTAAGGGTATCTTATTAATCGGCAAGGTATACTGAGAATTGATGGTATGGTGATATTGGGTATTTCGTCCGAAATTCTGAATGTTGGCCCAGATGCTGTCTCGTTTTGCTTCGTAGTCGTCCATGTCTCGACGTATAGCTCCATCCGGCTCATCAATCCGGGCAATATTAGAGCTATTGAAGTCAAGACGAAGGTTTCTGGTCAGATCCCACTTGAAATCATATAAGCGGTTCCAATGAAAGTTCTTATTGAAGGTAGGTTCAATTTTAATATCCGGATTTGCGACATTCCTGAGCTGGGTTTCAGCATATCTACGGTCCATGTTGGTTTGGAAACGCAGCATTGATGGTTGATAAAACACATTAAAATCTTTCAGCAGTCTGAAAGCAGGCTTATTGAGGGCTTCAACCTTTTTAAATGGTTCCCAGGGCTTCGGACTACCGTTATAGATGTAACTGAATACCCCAGAGTAGTTCTTATTGAGATTGAATTCAGTGTTGATGTCTCTTGAGAACAGTTCGCTAAACGAATAGGTCACCGAGAAATTCGATAAACTATAGATTTTTGGCCTTCTCCGGTTTTGCCCTTCCACCTTGGCATTGGTTACGTTCAAACTCTTTCGACGCTGGTAGTTTTGTGATATATAAAGTATTGAATCTCGTTCGGCCTTTGTAGTGGCATTATCCAGTGCTGCTGTCAAAGGTATATCCGGATCTAGCGGATTGTATTGTGGATTGCGTTTGGTCTCTGAATAGCCCATATAGACTGGTAAACTGACACCCACCTTTTTAGGAAAGAATTTACCTAACTGGAGTGTACTTGAAACATCATATTGCAACAATTCCTCTTTTGATCTTTGCTGAACTTTTTTATCGATGCTACCAAATCCTGGGTTACTGGTACCTCCCGACATGGAAAGCCTGCCAAAATCAGCCAATTGAGCAGTCATCCTGGCATTAGCAGCCCATCCTCCATCTTCATTGAAATCAGTTAAACGCATTTCATTCATCCATACCATACCTGATTTTGGCAAGCCATCATCAGGTCCGTCATTTTGTTGCTGGCTGGGATTTCGCACACCAATCATGATGGTTCGAACATTACTCAGGTTTGGATTACCCTTTACAATTACACGATTGTTTCCGTCGTAAAAGACAAAATTAGTCGCTAGTGTAATGGGTGAATTCGCCATCCGCATCAAGTCATTACGTTCTTGCTTGGCCTGCTGGAACACATCCAGGATAATTGTGAAGGCATTTATGTCTGGCCACACAGTCTCCCGGTCAATCAGACTATTCTGGTCGTATTTCGCTGGTGGGAACAAATGGGGAGTCAGTTGAAGTGGAACTTCGTATTCGTAGTAGTTCTGGGTATAGTCGGCTCCAATCCTGATAAAGGCCCGCAGTTCTCCATCTTGCAATTCGTCTTCGTTTTTGGCCTCTGCGTGTACATGCATACGCAATTTGCGGTACTGGCGCATATCCATCCGCACATTCTTATAAGCTGCGCGTGCATCTCCATCCTCCAGGTCAGTCAAACTGAATGAGATTGATTGCTCATTCTGCTTGGTCATGTGTGGATTAGTGGGGTCAGTGGTACGGGTTAATCCGGGAGGTAATACATAATTTACGGGATACCTGTTTCCATTCTCCTCAATATTCACAGCAGATACTTCAAATTTACCCCGTGTATATTCAGGAGGAGACAGGTGTTCTGTTCCTTCCATCAGACTGAGGTTGTATTTGCGCCATTCACCACGAACCAGGTCGAGGGTGGCAAAGCGAAGAATCATTTCGTCGCCTATCCCTTTCAGGAACATCCGCATGAAACGAATTGATTTAAAGTCTTGAATACTACCAATCACATCCTCGGGCTCATAAATTGGCACCTTAAATTGGTACCAAGTTACCTGATCACCCTCCTCATTTTTACCCACAACCGCATCGGTAATATAGTTCTTACCGATCCTGAAATCTTCTTTTTTCAGACTCACTTTGTACTGAAAGTAGTTCTCAGACTCACTGAGCGTATTATCTGTATTGATGTCTTCAATATTGGGCAGGTTTGTTGACTGGGTTGGATAATTCTCCTCGGTTTGTTCAGGTGCCGGTGAGTTTGCCTCTAATCCATTAAATAGTTTATATCGATCAAGAATACTCACTTGCTGCTCATCATAGTCGGTTCCCCTGAAATAATGGTAATCATCTCCCGAGGGGTCATTTAGAAAATCTGCGTAAGCCCCTGATGCAGGATCGAGCAGGTTTTGCAATGAGTCGAGATACGAGGCAAAGAAGGTACGCTCATCTTCGTCTGATAATCCATCAAGCCCAACATCTTGGTAAATACGCGCTTCAACATTGTTATCAAATGCGTTTACAAAAGACTGGGTGATTGGCACCCTACCCCAGGCGGTTGAATCGACCAGTACAATTTCGTTATCAGTCGGCAATCCGTTCTCAAAGGCCTTACGTCCATCTTTCAGTATATCTTCAGACACGTTTCCCAGGTTAAAATACAGTGCAGGGTCTCGGTCATCTCGTATTCTTTCTTTAATAGAATCCTCGACAAAGGGGTCCATCAGCCAGAATTCAATGAACTCAACATTGGCTTCCTCAAAATCATTGGTAACCAACTTACGCATCACACCAGCCCATCTCGATTCAGGATTATTCAGTTTACCTTGTGAATTCAGACCAGCTGAATAATTACCTGCCGGATAGGTATCGTAATTGTATGGCCCTCTAGTGTCGGGATAGTATGCCAGGTTGAGTACAGAGAGGAAGGTTGGGATATTGTTCGGACTCTGCTTGTAAGGGAATATTTCCTGCTCCTTAATTTCACGTACATAATGGCCAAACTGCTCTTCGTCGTTGTTAGCCAGGTGACTGGGAGTTGCGCTGTTATTACGCAAGAACAGGGGATCGATGGTGTACCATGCCAGTTTTGCTCTGTTGAATCCATAGGCCAGATCATTACTTAGCTCAGCCTCAGGAAATAGTCTGGGCTGCCCTTGCGGAGTACTGGCCAAAACCCATTGTTGCCATGGCCGAATATCATACGAAGTTTCGCTGCCCTCAAAATCATCTATCAGCGCCTGTCCTTCCTTTTCTTCTCCAAACTCATTAATCACTTTTGAGTGACCTGGAACAAGCTGAGCAAATTCCCCGGTAAAGGTGAGTGAGGAGCGTTCTTTGGTATCAATGAAAGGTAGAAAATCGACTGCCTTGGTCAACCATTTCACATCGTTCTTCCGGTAATTGGTATTCAGGCCCCAGATGGTATTGGCAATGGGTTCTTCTCCAATGTTCACCTTAGTGGTTAAAGGTCGTTCACGAAGATGGAGAATGGTACCACCCACGTTAAAATCTTTACTCAAACGATAGTCAAGATGGGTTCCCAGCATGGTTTTCGACTGGATACTGAACATGGCGTTGTTCTCCATTGAAATTTTAATGGGGGTTCCCGATTCAACCAGGGCTTGATTAATGATTTTTACTGTACCCATGGTGTAATCTACAGTATAGTCTTGGTTTTCAACCAATTTCATTCCACCAGCTGTTACATTTACAGATCCCGGTGAAATATTCATCGCGTTTAATCGAATCTCAGAAGAAGAGGCCGATCTATACCTACCGGATATCAGGAATTTGTTCTTTTCGGCAATCTGTCTTGCCCGGCTCTGGGTTTCGGTATACAATTCTTCGAAAACATACTCATCAGCTATCGGGTTGAATTCAATCGCATTGTTTCCCACTATTTGCTCTCTCAGGTGCTCTCCAAAAGGCTCTAATACAGGAAAAATGATTCGCCCTTTTGTGGCATCTATGGTGATACGGTCAATGAAGTCGAACACTCCATCGGGTTGGGGATCGAGCTGCATATTCAGGTTATCAAGATTCAACACCTTGAGTAAGATCTCCCCATCGATGGCACCCGCTGGCAGGTAGTTGATGGCAGTACCGGTCTTGTCATTCTGGTATAAGACTTCAAGGTAGAATTCATCGGTATTGATCCGGCTTGCTCCCATTGAATAGATGTTCTTCATCATCAGATCCCAGGTAGGAACACCCGGTGCCAGGTTTGTGCCTTTCAGGAGTTTCAAGAATAGGGAAGGTGCATTCGAAACATCATCTTTATTTACCTCGTTTGAGAATTCACCAACACGGTACACATTTCCACCAATGGTGTATTCAAAAGCAACGGCCAGTATCTCATCGGCATTGAGGGCCTGGTTCAGCGAGACATAACCCAGCTTGTTATGCAACTGATATTCTGTTGATTGCAAACGTCTTGCATTTTCAATCTTTTCATAATCCTCACCGGCATCAAAACCCTGAGCCGATAATGATCCCAGGATGGCTGTAACCTGGCTGATATCTCGGATACCACCGTAATTATTAACCATGTTTTCATACAGGTCGTTCAGGTTGTTTCGGGGATACTGCCCTGGCCCTTTGTAGGTAACAAAGTTCATGTTGAAAATATTCGTATCCCGGGCGGTAACACCTTCAGCCAAATCGAGAAAGGCCACCACGTTTCGCGATTGCTCAAACTGATTTGATTTATTCGTTACCCACACTTCGACCTTGGTAACAGTGATACCCGATTGAATTACAGGCAGGCCAGCGAGAGCGCCGTCGTACATATCTCTGAAATACTGCGACAGAAAGAAGTGCTTGTTGGCATCGTATTCGTCGGCGTGTATTTCAAATTCGTTGGTAACCCCTCCCCCTTCAACATCTATAGTTTTTGATTCTCCTTCTTGCTGAGAAAAGACACTGGTAACGGTTAAGCGACCAAATTGCAGTTCGGTTTTGATCCCAAAGAGACTCTGGCTACCTGTAATTAGTGATCCGGTTAAGGGCAAATTCACATTACCCGCCTCAATTTTTTTAATTATTTCATCGTCTTTCCCAGAATAGGCCACTTTGGTCTTATTCTCAAAATCAAAGGTAGCCTCGGTATTGTATGAAATTCCAAGTTCGAGTTTTTCACCAATCTGCCCGGTCACATTCATTTGAATGCGGTTGTCAAAATCAAAGGTCGTATTCCGTCTGACTTTTTCAGGCAAGTTGGGATTTTCAGTATAGTTGATCTGGAGACCGAAGATCAATTCGGCAGAACCGGTGGGTCGAATATTGATGGTATTCGAACCAAAAATCCGGTCAAAGGCTTCTCCACCAATATACAGTTTCGGAATTAGGGAGTTTTGCGCTTCAAAATTCTCGCCTTTTACCCGAGTAAACCAATAGTCTTTTACAGACTGATCGAAATCGTACCGCCTGTAATCTTCATAACCCATGGTATAAGGGGTTCTGAAATCGAGGTCGCCCATTTTTTGAGTAAAACGGTATTCCCTGGTGAGGGGATCATATTCTACGTTCGACTGAATATTCGATGGAGTACGCAAATACAATGGGGAACCTGACAGTGTTTTGCCAAAGGCCATGCCCTTACTGTCTTTGAAAGGATATCTCAGATTGATCACTCCATCCTGCGTTCCTCCTGCAGTAAGCTGGGCCTGAAGAGAATAACTGCTCATTAAAAACATGAACAGCATCAGGCTGGTAATAACTCCTGAACGAAATCTTCTGAAACGACTAAATTGCTGCATATAATTATCCGGAAGCTGCGTTTATAATTTCTTCAAAGCTACTTTAATCAAGTCTTCAACCCGCCAATCGCTTTTCTCAGCCAGTAGCTTATCCAACACCTTACCTGTATCTGATTTACCAAATCCAAGCATAGTCAAAGCAGATAACGCTTCTTGTCGAATGGTATTGTCTGAACCGGGTAAAAACTGAACGCTTTCGTCTAATTTTCCAAGTTTATCTCGTAGATCCACGATGATCCGTTCGGCTGTTTTGGCTCCTATGCCCTTTATCTTCTTTAGCAACAGCACATTATCCTGCAAAATGGCATTAATTATTTCATCAGGACCCATCGACGAGAGCATCATCCTTGCCGTATTGGCCCCAACTCCTGAAACCGAAATCAGGTGTCTGAATAGTATCCGTTCACCTTTTGAGAAAAAGCCATATAAATCGTGGGTATCTTCCCTGATGATTTCCTGGATAAACAAAACCGCTTGCTGTCTATTCGAGATCTGTGAATAGGTATGCAGAGAAATCTGTATGTTGTAACCGATCCCACCTTGTTCAAGGATGACTTCAGCGGGAGTAATTTCACTAATCTTTCCCTGAATATATTCGTAAACTGCCATTATTCTTCCCTTTTTTCTGAACTAACCGGCATTGCATTCTTTTTTATCTCACGGTTTTGCTTTCGGGTCCTAAAGATATCGCAGGCCAGGTAGAGGGCTTCTCTGAATGATTCAGGACTAGCCTTTCCCAAACCGGCAATTTCGTAGGCCGTACCGTGCGCAGGAGATGTTCTGATTACAGGCAAACCGGCCGTAAAATTGACACCCTGGTTAAAAGAGAGTGCTTTGAACGGAGCGAGACCCTGATCGTGATACATGGCCAAAATACCATCAAACTTAGCTGATAAACCGCTGCCGAATAAACCATCTGCAGCGTATGGCCCCAGAACAATGATACCTTCTTTTGCTGCCTCTTCTATTGCCGGTTGGATGATTTCAATTTCTTCACTGCCAAGTAAGCCATGGTCACCGGCGTGTGGATTCATTCCCAAAACAGCTATTCGAGGTTTTTGGATATTGAAATCTTCACGTAAGCTGTCGTTCATGATCCTTAGTTTTCTGACGATCAAATCTTTGGTGAGCACTTCATGGACATGGGCCAGGGGGATGTGTCCGGTTGCTACACCGACGCGAATGTCGGGCCCAACCATCAGCATCAGGCTATCTTTTTCTTCTAACCGGCTCTGTAAATATTCGGTATGTCCTGGGAATGAGAATCCTTTTTGTTGTATGGTATGTTTGTTAATGGGAGCGGTAACGAGCACATCGATCTGATGCTCTATGAGATCTTTCACGGCGATCTCAAGAGCCTGGTATGCAGCCTCTCCACAATAAGCAGTAGCTTTGCCTAGCTCGACCCGAATATTGTCATCGTGACAATTGATAATGCTGCCCCGCTTGGCTTCGTGTGCTTCATTGACAGTGGTTAAGCTGAAATTATCGATGTTTATCGCTTTGCGGTGGTAGGCCAATACCTTTGGCGATCCATAGACAACGGGTACACAAAAATCCTGTAGCCTTGCATCTTTGAGGGTTTTGATAATCACCTCATACGATATTCCGTTAATATCACCTTGGGTGATCCCGACCTTTACTTTATTGTCTACCATAGCTTATTGTTCTTCAGATTTGATATATGTATTTCGAATGAACTCTAATAATAGGCGAACACCTGTTCCGGTTCCACCAATTGTGCGATAACCATCCTTGGCAAAAAGGAATGAAGGGCCGGCAATATCGAGATGTATCCAGGGGTAATCTGTGAACTTTTCGAGAAATTTACCCGCAGTAATAGCACCGGCCTCTCGTCCCCCAATATTTTTAATGTCAGCGACTTCAGTTTCCAGCATCTTACCGTATTCCTCCCATAAAGGAAATTCAACTACCCTTTCATGTGCAGCCTCTCCAGCTGTCTTGAGCCGGCTCATGGGGTGGACTCCAGCCGTACCCATGGCCACAGTTCCTATTGAACCAACAGCTACCTGGGCTGATCCGGTAAGAGTAGCGATATCAATAACCAATTCAGGATCGTACTTTTTAGCATAACTTAGGGCATCAGCAAGAATCATTCGGCCTTCAGCATCGGTATTCAAAACCTCCACAAACAGTCCATTGTGCATCTGAATGATGTCTCCGGGTACATAGGCATTGCCATCTGGCCTGTTGTCAGTTGTGGGAACCAAGGCAACCACTCTCACCGGCCAGTTCAAGGCAGCAATGGCGTACATGACACCCACGACAGCAGCCGCTCCGGCCATATCTGACTTCATGTGATCCATGCTGTTAGGTGTCGGTTTAAGACTGAGGCCTCCAGTATCGTAGACGATGCCCTTACCCACCAGTATTAAGGGCTTCTCATTGACCGCATTTTCGGGTTTGTAATCCATGATGCAAAAACGAGGGGGATCAATACTCCCCTTATTTACTGCCAGTAATCCACCCATCTTGAGGGCTTCAATCCGGGCCTTATCTAAGATTTCAACCTCAATACCAACCTTCTTGGTCATCTCAACGATTTCATCTGCAAGTTTAGGTGCTGTCAATGCCGACAGGGGCTCATTAACCAGGTCGCGTGTGCGATACACCGCTTCTTTAATCACTTGCAGCTCTTTCAGTTTCCCATCCGGCAGGCCAATCACCCACACCTGTTGAAGGGTAAACTTCTTTGCATCAGGTTCGCTAAAGTAGGGCAAGAACTGGTAATTTGCTAGCGCTAACCCTTCCAATGTCGCCATCAAGCGATCGACACCCTCAGGTGATCCTGAGCATTGGAGTTGTTCGATTTGATGACTGTGTGCCCATTGTTGTAATTGAACGCCGTCTTGTCGATAGGATTCAGACAGGGCCGAACCTGTCTTTTTTGTATCAGGAAAGAGTAGCACCAGCCAGTGCGAATATAGATTGATAGCGAGAAAGCGACTTCGTTTTGCTTCAGGAGTAACCTGCCTTTTGCTTGTCACGTAGGCTAGCTGTTCTTTATCTAAACCCAAAGCTGCCAGATCTTGTCCATCCTCAACCAGCCAGACGATAGTAAGCTGCTCTTTTTTCTGTTCTATCCCAATAAATTCCATCTCCAAAAAGCGTTAGAATATAAATTTGTAAAAATAGCAACAATTCACACAAAGACCCTACTTTTGTTGCGATTGATCAGTACATGAAATGGCAGTAGACAAGCACAGGCTTAAAAGAATCGCCGAAGGTTCAGTAGTTGACCGTGATGAGGCCATGGAATTATATGAAAACGCCCCACTCTACACCCTGATGGAAGCGGCCCACACCCGGCGACTCAGCCTGCATCCTGATCGAAAAGTGGGTTGGATCATCGATCGCAATGTCAATATCACCAATGTGTGCTTTTCATTTTGTAAATTCTGCAACTTCTGTCGCAAAGGAAAAGACGAAGATGCCTACATCACGAGTATTGATGAATACCGGCTAAAGATTGGACGACTATTTGAGCTGGGTGGAGACCAGCTTCTGCTACAGGGAGGAATGCACCCTAAACTTGAATTAAATTATTATTGCGACCTGTTCTCACAACTGAAGGCAGAATTTCCCGACCTTAAACTGCATGCACTTGGTCCACCTGAAGTGGTTCATTTATCCAGGATGGCGGATCTGAGTTATCGTAACACGCTACTGGCTTTAATCGAGGCAGGTCTCGATTCACTACCAGGGGCCGGAGCTGAGATATTGGTAGATCGTGTCAGGCAGCAGGTATCCCCTGGAAAGTGCACGGCTGACAATTGGCTGGAGGTAATGATTGCGGCCCATCGTTTGAATCTTCGCACTTCTGCCAAGCTGATGTTTGGTCATGTGGAAACAGCAGCTGAACGAATTGATCACCTGTTCAGAATCAGAGCTGTGCAGGATCAAGTTCAGAAGGGTCATTTTGGTTTTCTGAACTTTGTTCCCTGGCCCTTCATGGACAATGGAACCAGCCTGAAGCTTGAAGGCATTGCCAACATGACTGATGCCCGTGATTATATTCGGCTGATCGCCATTTCGCGTTTGGTTTTACACAATATTCCGCATATTCAGGCCAGCTGGCTTACGGTAGGAGAATCGGTGGCTCAAATCTGCTTGCACGCTGGAGCCAATGATTTCGGATCAATTATGATTGAGGAAAATGTTGTCTCCAGTGCCGGCGCCAATAACCAGCTGGATGCCAGGGGTATCCAGCAGAGCATAAAAGAGGCTGGGTTTATACCCTACCGGAGAAATCAGCGTTTTGAGTCGTTTGACTGATCAGGAAATCTGAATGTTTTCAGCAGACTTTCCACCTTCCGGATGTGGTTTCGCTTGTCGAATTTTGGTGCATAAACAAAACCAAATACCGTAACAATTCGTCCACGGTCAGGATCAGCAAATGACCATGAAATGAAGGGACCTCCCATGAAATCATTTTCCATCTTCCACAATCCTTTGATTTCTCTTACGTATGCCTTATTCAGCGTAAACTCTTTTGAGTACAGTGGTGCCTCAAGTTCCAAAGCCATATATGAATCCTTTAGTGAACCGGGTACGCGGTCTTGCAACCATTGATCGGTTCTAATCAGCAGATTGTCATAATCGAGTTGACTCTCATCGCTATAATCATAATAATGGATCAATACCCCTTGGGTGATGTCGGGCGGATCATACTGAACCCAAACGAAATGACCGGTATCGACTCGAGCCTGCCAGCCCTTTGGGAACTGAACAACCAAATCATGCCTTCTCTTCAGTTGGTTAACCAGCTCGGTGTTTTCATACTTTAAGTTTAGGATCACATCACGATCGATCTCTGCGTCGCGGATTGTTTTGATCAGGAAATCATCCTTATTTGCGAATAACTCTATCAGGCTTTCTCTGGTTGGGGCAGACATTCTGATAAGCAACTGATACTTTGCCCAGTAATCACGTTCGATTCGAATCGCTGCCTCTTCAAGTTTGGGATTGATGGTAACGATCAGGATATTCCGGTTCGATTTAAAAATATTGCCAAAACCCGATGGGGGTACCTGTACAATATCAAACATGGGTTCAGCCCCATCCATACCTGATTGAGGCAAAGCAGGCTCTTCTTGGCACAGAATAGCGTACAATGCGTCCCCAGCGGGTCCTTGGTACAATTCATCTGCCATGACCAGTGTAACGGTTCCGGGTTTACCGGTTATTGGCGGCATGAGTACCGAATTCTTGCGTTCTTTCTTACATGCAGTACCTCCTATGATCATCAGGGTCATAAGAACAATCGACAGTTTTCTTTTCATGACTTTGGTGTTTTCTTAGTCGAATCAAGGGGACACCTTAAAAGTACTAAAACTTGTCAGCTAAGTAACACGATCCACCTAAAAACTTAGTTACTACGTCTAATGAATTAGTTATCGCGTAAATAACTTGATTATGTCGTTCCCGTTCGCATAGAGGACCAGGGCCAACAACAGGATCATTCCGGTGATCTGGGCGTATTCCATGAATTTGTCACTGGGCCTACGACCGGTGATCATTTCAACAATCAGGAACAACACGTGGCCACCATCAAGGGCAGGAATGGGTAAAATATTTAAGACCGCCAGCATGATAGACAAAAAGGCCGTCATATTCCAGAAGGTATTCCAGTTCCAATTTCCCGGAAAAATATTGCCAATGGCAATGAAGCCTCCGAGCGACTTATATGCTCCTGTTTCAGGTGTAAAGACCAGTTTGAGATCTTTCAGGTAGGCCTTTATAGTTGCTACCCCCTTAGAAATACCTGCTGGGACTGAGGCAAAAAAGCCATAGCGAACTTCTTCAAGCTCAAAGAAGGTTCGAGGATCTACCGGATACATCCCAATTTTTCCATCCTTGGCTACAAGCACGGTAAATTCTTTTCGTTGCCCATTACGTTCAACCTCAAGTGCAATAGGCTCACCCTTGTGTTTTTCTATTTCGGGGCCAACCAATTCATAAAACCGCGCATCTTTCCCGTTAATTCCCACAATCCGATCACCAATTTCAAGCCCGGCAATCTGGGCCGGGGCGTCTTTCGTAAACTCTCTTACCTCAAACGGATAAGCATATTGAACGAAGCTCTTTTTTTCAATATACTGGGCAATGAAATCGTCGGGTACTGTAATATCCATTCTTCTACCGCCTCGATCAATCTGAATGGTTTTCGCACCATTGTACACCATCTCTGGAACTATGTCGTGAAAGTCTTCAATATA
>CAYUGX010000018.1:24517-29709 GCA_964444375.1 uncultured Porphyromonadaceae bacterium
GGGCCAGGGTATCACATAAAATACCGAATTTGGCATTTTCAGTTGGCAGGTATTTTTCTCCCCAGGCAAAGAGTATCATCGAGTAGATAAAAAAGGCAAATATGATATTGAAAAGCACGCCTCCAAGCATAATGAGCAAGCGCTGTACAGATGGTTTAGACCTGAACTCATAGGGCTCTGGTTCTTTAGCCATTTGTTCTTTATCCATAGACTCATCTATCATTCCAGAAATCTTGACATAGCCCCCGAGTGGCAGCCAGCCCATACCGTATTCGGTATCGCCTCTTTTAAACTTAAACAGTGAGAACCAGGGATTAAAAAAGAGATAGAATTTCTCAACTCTGGTTTTAAATATTTTGGCAAAAGTAAAGTGACCGAGTTCGTGAATGATCACCAGGATCGACAAACTCAGGAGTAATTGCGCTGCTTTTATCAGTATAGTCATTTCTTGTTCAAATTAATTAATCATTGACCTGGCAATGCTTCGTGCTTCCTGGTCTGAAACTATATAATCCTGAAAACCCGGATTCGCCAAAAAAGTTGAGCGATTCACGGTTTTTTCAATCAGGATGGGAATATCAACAAATCGAATTTTCTCTTGCAAAAATGCTTCCACAGCAACCTCATTGGCCGCATTCATGACACATGGACAGTTTCCTTTTCTTTCCAGACACTCCCGCGCAATACGTAAGTTGGGAAACCGATCTGGATCAGGCAACTCAAAATCGAGACTTGGATACTGGGAAAATGAGAAGCGCTCATGCGGTGCCGACAATCGCTTAGGAAAGGCCAAAGCATATTGAATAGGTAAGCGCATGTCTGGAAGCCCAAGTTGAGCTTTAACAGATCCATCACTGAATTCAACCATCGAATGAATGATAGATTGTGGATGTACTACCACTTCAATTTGACTGGGAGTGACGTCGAACAACCATTTCGCTTCGATTACCTCAAGGCCCTTGTTCATCATAGTAGCTGAATCGATGGTAATCTTATCACCCATGCACCAGTTTGGGTGATTTAAGGCTTCTTTACGGGTGACTTTTTCGATTTCAGCTTTTGATTTAGTGCGAAATGGACCACCTGAGGCAGTGAGAATTATCTTATCGACCGGGTTATACTCCTCGCCGATCAGGCATTGGAACACTGCCGAATGTTCTGAATCAACTGGAATGATTGGTGTACGGTATTCTTTGGCCAGGTTCATCACCAATTCACCGGCCACCACTAATGTCTCTTTATTTGCCAATGCAATGGCCTTGCCTGCTTTAATGGCCTGAAGTGTTGGAGAAAGTCCTGCAAAACCAACCATGGCAGTTAGGACCATGTCAATTGAATCTATCTGGACAATTTGTTCAAGCGCAGCAGCACCGGCAAAAACCTTAATATTGTAAGGATCTAAGGCTTCTCTTAAACAGCTGTAGTGGTCTTCATTAGCAATCACCACGGCATTGGGGAGGTGTTTTTGTGCCTGTTTAATTAAAAGATCTACATTCGAATTTGCCGTCAGCACCTCAACTTCAAACAATTCGGGATTCTGATCCATCACGTCGAGTGCCTGGGTGCCAATTGAACCTGTCGATCCCAATATGGCTATTCGTTTTTTTGGGTATTGGTCTGGCATCGCCGGTGGCTATTCAAAAGAAATAAATTGTATGGGATCTATGGGTTTACCCTTATGCCACAGCTCAAAGTGCAGGTGTGGCCCAGTTGTGATCTCTCCTGTATTGCCTACGATAGCAATGGCTTCGCCTGCTCTGATCAGGTCGCCTGGTTTCTTGAGCAATTCTTTATTATGACGATAGACTGAAATCAACTCATTCTCATGTTGGATTTGAATCAAATAGCCCGTTTCTGCCGTGTAATTCGCTAATAAAACGGTACCATCCAAAACCGATTTCACCACCGGATCACCAGAGACCACTACATCAACTCCATAATGTTTGAGCTCTGGGTTGAATCGTCCGTTGATCATCCCTTGTACTGGTGAGAAAAAGAACAAGTCGCTCAATGAACGAATTTCTGGGTTGGCTTCAAATAATGACAAATTATACCGTTGCTGTTCTTCCACTTCAAGCCGAAGCATCGAATCTTCTTTCGATCGATAATCCTGGATGTTCTGTGGATTTACCTGAACGGCTGGATCAGTTGACTCAAAACTTTCAGGGATTCCGCCACTCATGATGGTCAAAATATTCTCGATGTATTGATCTTTCAAATACAACTGATGCTCGAGTGAATCAAGGCGGAGTGCGTTGAGTCGGATATCACGAGTGGTCTCTGCAGTGGGATATCCGGGAATCATTTCCTTAAGTGGTGTATAGACAATAAAGGCAATTATAACAGCCGTCATAACAATAATTGCAGTTGACAATACGGCAATCACATTCAGCCGAGACAGACGCATAAACCACACTTCTTCGAAGGTGGTATCACGCATAATCACGAGCCGGTATTTGCTACGTAGCTTTTCGTATAGTTCTTTTCGTCTCCGGGCCATACTACTTTTAACGGAGGCAAAGATAAATAATTATTGTTTGTAGTACTGGATTCCTTTGCGCTGCCATCTCTCGTAAAAGAATTGCAGGCTTTTCTTAAAACGGTTGTAATCTTTATTCCGATTAGAAGTCCATCCCACCTCAGCATAAGCTGCGAGTCTGGGGAAGACCTGCCGGTCTAAATCAGCAACGGTTGGAATCCATTCACTCCACATTTGACATCCGCTGCCAAGCACTTTGTGGTGGTATTTTTTTGCTAATCCATCCGGTAGGGGATTAAAAGCGTAGGCTTTTCTTAATGGAATAGAATTATAGCCATAATCGAGATAGGTACTCACATGATGTGAGTTAACAATGTCATAGCCATTAGTAACGGCTTCAGTCACCAGATCGAGGCTGCCTTTCCAAAAATGAATAATCGCACTTTGGGCCAACGACTCTTTGCGTTCAAAATCCTCATCGGATTGCCATTCGTGGACATTGCTTCCCATAATCTCATTCCACCCCATCATCCGATAGTTCTTTGAATCAATGAAATTCGAGATGCGGTTGGTGAAATAGACTTGCAGATCAGCTGGAGATTTCAAACCGTTATTCCGCATAAATGCCTGAACCTGTGCAGATTCCTTCCAGGCGTCGAATTTAACTTCATCGCCACCAATGTGAATGACCTGACCCGGGAATAAGGCAATAACTTCGGCCAATACATCTTCAAGAAACTGGTAGACTCGTGGATCAGTGACATTATACGAATCAGGCAGTTTGCCAAATACCACCGGTACTTCAATGGCCTTACCAATGGTACCCAGCCAGGGATAGGCTGCAATGGCAGCAGAAGCGTGTCCGGGCATTTCAATTTCAGGCACAATCACGATGTGTCGATCGTTGGCATAAGCAATAATTTCCCGTATTTGGTCTTGGGTATAGAAGCCTCCATGGGGTCTTTCAGTGCGTTTTTCACTGTTCCAGCCGCCAGACTGCGTATTCTTCCGAAACGCTCCTACTTCAGTGAGTTTGGGGTATTTCTTAATCTCAATCCGCCAGCCCTGGTCATCCGTCAGGTGCCAATGGAAGATATTCATTTTAAGCATGGCCATTTCGTCGAGTAACTTCTTTACCTGGTCAATTCCTTTGAAATGCCTGGCTTCATCTAGCATAAAGGCTCTCCAGGGGAAACGAGGAGAATCGGTAATCGAAACGGCTTGAATCTCGACCTGCCTGGTTTGAGGCAACAAAGTGGCAGGCAACATTTGTCTTAGCGATTGCATCCCATAGAACACTCCGGTGGCGGTGGCTGCTTCGATTCTGATCGTTGTACTAGTGACCTGTATCCGATAGCCATCGTGTCCTAATTCACTGGCTAATGCTCTGACTCCAACCAGGTGAATCTTTTTCTGGGCCGCACGATTGATTTGAAGATTGAATGCCGGTTTGAGCATGACCTGCAGCATTTGGGCATTCGTTTCATTGATTGCATCGGCTTGAATACCGGTCTTGGCATCCAGCACAAATGAACCGCGCTGCAGTTGAACCTGTGCAGGACGAGGAATGATATTCACTGATTGGCTATGTATCAAAGATTGTCCCATAATCAGAACTATTGCGAAAGTGGTCAGGTGTTTCATTGAGCTTGTAATCATTATTTACGTAAACCAAATTTAGTGATAATCAGATAATGATCTGAAGGAAAACCTGTTGGCCAGGATGAGATAACCCGGGTAGACTCATTTACCAATCCATCTCCCTTATAATACAATTGATCAATTCGTCGACCACCGCGGTGGGTGATTCCAGGATGTGAATCGACATCCGGGTAAAGGCTTCTGTATGCATCTGTAAATCCGGATTCAAGCATTTTTACTGAGGCCGGGCTCGAGCCCTGGTCGGTATGTGGCACGGCATTGAAATCACCTCCAAAGAGTACGTTTATTTCATTGGCCTGTTCGAAACGGTCTTTATGGAAATTATACACATTCTCGAATTGATTCATTCCGTACCAGTTCGACATCACATAGATATATTGATCCTCACTCAGACGAACCTTAGCTGATACGTCCATGAACGAAGCCCCCATTGGAACATGAATCTCTTCGATTGGGTACCTGCTGAGTACCGAAATATTTGATCCCTGGTTCAGGTAATCCCAATCAACCGAAGTGGCAAAATAGTAGCCCAATTCGGCGGCTATGAAATCCCCAGACGAGTAAGTTTCCTGCATCATCACCACATCAGCTCCCGATTCACTGATCATTTCTGCGATACGCATTCTTGAATCCCATCCATCATCTGACAGGGTGAAATGCTTGCCGCCGTGAAAAATATTCCACACAGCTGCTGTTAAACTGGTCTTTCTCACTGGCGATGATTCTTGAAGTGTTTTGTTAACGGCTTGATATGCTTTTTTTATCATTTGAGGTGTCAGTACCTCATTCCAGATTTTGAGTTCGTCGAGCAAAAAATCGGCTGCCGTAAATCGTTCTTTCTTGCCGTATTCTATTGCACGGGATTCGTTAATGGTAATTCTTCCGTTTTGCAGTGAATAGATTTTCAACAAAGGGGCCACTTGCATGAAAGTTGGGGCCTGGTGAACCGTGTATGGGTTTTTCATGAGGTCTGAGCGATAACGGGAAACGTTTTCAAGGCTCAGTGTGTTAAGAAACTCAGCCAATCGGGTAGTATCGGGCCCAGCCAGTG
>CAYUGX010000019.1:0-29002 GCA_964444375.1 uncultured Porphyromonadaceae bacterium
AAAAAACGACAGTTCTTGAAGGAGGAATTCGCGTACCTTTCTTGTTCAAATGGCCGTCAGAAATTAGTGGTGGTGAAACGGTTAATGACATGGTACTTTCTCTGGATATATTTCCAACCTTTCTCAGGGCTGCCGGCGGTACAATAACTGACCAATCCGGTTTAAGAGGTGTTGATCTTATGCCTTTTATATCAGGTCAAATTAACACTCCACCCCATAACTCTATGGAGTGGAAATATACAGTCAGTACCGCTATCCGCAGAGGGGATTGGAAACTAATTCGATTGCCCGATCGAATGCCACAGTTGTATAACATTTCGGAGGATATTTCTGAACTGAATGATGAAGCAAAAACTCATCCAGAATTGACCAGAAAACTATTGAAAGAACTAGGAACTTGGGACATCCACCTACCCCATCCGCTCTATTTAGAACCGCCAAGCTGGCGAATCCGACATTTAAGTTTTTATGATAAAAAATATCAACTTACTCAACCCGAGCTATTAGATCATTGATACAAGTAATCTTAATGAAATTACCTTAAACCAAATAATTATGAAAGTAGGATGTTTTGCTTTAATCAATCCCTTTTCCACATTGGATGCCCAATTGGATACTATTAAAGAATGGGGCTTCAAATATGCCGACTTGACAGATAGTTCAGATGGAGCCTGTCTGGGAAATGAATATGGTTTCACTGCCTTGGCCAGTTTGGATGCGAACCCCTTTGACTTAAAACGAATGTTTGAAGAGCGGGGTTTAACTATGACCAGCGTATGTGCCCACTCCAATTTACTTGATCCTGCGGCCCCCTGGCGTTATGGAACTTCACAGATTTTGAAAGCAATCAAAATAGCAGCTGCTATTGGTGTAAAACATTTAGTAACCTCTGAAGGTGATCCAACAACCGAATTCGGACATTCACTTAGTGATGATGAAGCTATCTTTTCCATTGCAGAAAAATTACATGAACCTTTAAGAATGGCATCAGACTATGACGTTAAGATCCTGATAGAACCACATGGTAAATATTCTGATTCTGTCTCCCATATGGAGAAAATTATGGACCGATGCAGCTCTGATGCACTTGGAGTTAATCTTGATACAGGCAACTTATGGTTGGGTGGTGGTGAACCCCTGGAAATGATTGAAAAATTTGGAGATAAAATTGAACACGTGCATTGGAAAGACCTGCCTGAAGAGTTCCTGCCTCAAAGAGGTACGGTGTATGGATGTGGTATGAGTTTAACTCCATTAGGAAAAGGTGTAATCGGTATCGAAGAGATTTACAGAAAACTCGAATCCATTGGTTTTAATGGATATACTACCCTTGAGATAGCGGGAGAAGAGGCTGTAAAAGCCAGTTATGAATTCTTGAAGAATTTAGGTGCAGAATAGTTTTAATGAAAGCATTTTACACAAGAAGAGATTTTGTAAAGCGCACTGGGGTGTTAACCACCGGCATGGTATTACCGACATCACTGTTTTCCAGGTCGTGGGCAAATGAGATTGATCTGAGATCACTTTTCGTGTCAAATAGAAATGATGCCCTTGATCTAACGGTACGTGTATTTGAAAAATGTATTCTCGATAAGATCATGCCTCCTACTCCACCACTGAAAAGAAGATGGATTGTGCCTGGAGGCCCTTACTACAAGGGACAATGGATCTGGGATACCATGTTTGTGGTAGATCTATTGAGTATTTTGCCTGGTCAGAAGGAACTGATCAGGGAGATATTTCAAAACTACTGGGATTTTCAGGATCGCTGGAATGCAATAGTGCCCGAGTACGCTCATGATATGGTTACTGGTGTTATAAAGACTTTCCCACAGGATTTGCGGCAGTTTTCACAGATTCCAATTCTTGCATGGGGGCTTGAACGTGTCTACAAGAGAAATGGAGACAAAGAATTGCTCAGAATGTGCCTCCCCCGTTTGGAGAAATATCATAACTGGTATTGGCGTGAGCGAGACCTGACAAATACCGGGTTGATTACAGTTGGTTCCTATAGTGGTGATATTCAGCATGCTCGCTGGGAAACATTTGATTATGAATGCAATATGGATGATTTGAAACTTCTCAAGCATCCGGTTCGGAAAGGGGGGAATGAAGGAGCCTGGTATGGGGATACCTGGGTTACAGGAAATACCTCATACCTGATAATGGGTGAAAAAAGCCTGGTTCGACTTGCTGAGGTCCTTGGAGACAAAGAGATGGCCCTCAGAAGACAGAAATACATTGATAAAGCTGTTCAGGCAATGAGGGAATACATGTGGGATGAAAAAGCAGGCACATTTTTATCTGTTAAAAAAGGAACAATGGAGAAAATCCCAGTTGCAACTATCAGCTCCTGGGTTCCTCTTGCTGCCGGAGTACCAACTCATAATATGGCTGAACGGATGGCCGAAGTTTTGGCATCCGACTCATGGCAGACTCCATTACCTGTCCCAACTGTCGATAGTAAAGATCCACGCTGGAAATCTAATTCCTTCTGGCGCGGCGACGTATGGCCATCCACCAATTATCAGATTGCCAGCGGACTAGCAGAATACGGCCATAATGACCTGGCGGCCGTAATTGCAGATAAAACTGTGGAAAATGCGATAAAGAAGGGGATTAGCGAACATTATGATTCAGTATCAGGAAAGCCATTGGGAATACCTGATTATTGCATGAGTTGTACACTGACCACCATGATGGTGGATGGGCTCACGAATAAATACAAAATTGAGTTATCTAAAACCAAGAGCTGATGAGAACAATCTTTGCAAGCTTTCTTTTATTCTTAGCGGTCTATACCCTAAAATCTCAGCATGTCGACCTTAAGCCGGATATACTCCGATACGATCCATTTGTCTGGCCCAACGAACTTCCAGATGATTGTCCTTTTAACCTATCGGATGATTTCTCCGGGATCAAGTTTTTAGGCATAAAAAGCGGTTATCGTTACGGCGATACCTGGTATCCAAGCTGGGCTGAAAATGACACCTTATATTCACCATGGACCGATGGCAAAACAAAAAGGCTTGATGGATATACCGACTGGTCCCAATCCTGGGTTGACTCGGTGCATATCACAACTGGTCAGGGTGTTATCATTGGAAACGATCCCCTCACCATGACCGCATATAGTATAGGCCTCGATAAAAGCTCACCAGCTTCACCTTATCGTGGTCGTTATCCCTGCGGATCACTAGTATATAATGGTGTCTGGTATTATGGTACTTATTGTCTTGACCCGGACGGTAGTACACAATACGGGGATCAAACAGTTAACTGGCCTTGGATAGGGCCATTCGTTGGCTTCCGATATTCAACTAACTATGGACACACTTGGACACCCTGCCCACATACCCCTGCAAAACCCCTATTCGGTGAGACAGGGAGATATGGCTATCCCGTGAAAATTGGGGCACCCCATGTTGTTGACTTCGGTAAAAACATGGAGCATTCCCCTGATGGAAAAGCTTATTTGGTTGCACATGGTGCCGACATCAACGATACGAAATGGCGTTTCTGGAATGCAAGCTGGGTGACCGGAGACCAGGTCTATTTGATTCGTGTAACTCCCTCTATTGAAAACATGAACGATCCCTCCAAATATCAGTTTTACGGGGGCAAGGATAAAGTGGGTCAACCCATCTGGACCCATGATTTCAAAAAAATTAAGCCGCTACTGGAATGGAACAACAATATGGGCTGTGTGACCATCACCTTCAATGCACCATTGAAGAAATACCTGATGTGCGTGACTGATGGAGGGAATACTGTTTCCAAAATGAATACCTATATCCTTGAATCAGACAGGATTGATGGAGACTGGAAAATAGTCAGTTATATGAAAGATTTCGGTGTTCAGGCCTATTTCGTAAACATCCCATCGAAGTTTATCAGTTCAGATGGCAGACAAATGTGGCTGCTCTATTCGGGGAACTTCTCCCTTGATCCAAATGGCAACAGCTGGCCAAGAAACCCTCCGGGAGGTCATTATGGACTGTGTTTTCAAAAAATCGAACTACTAAAATGAAAAGCCTAGCAATCACCGTAATATTCATCACATTATCTTTCGCCGCACTAACGAATTGCAATTGCGTATCTGGTGAACTGGCTGTAGAGGAACTCCGCTGCGAATACTTAAAAAATCCGCTGGGGATCGATGTGATTCAACCACGATTCAATTGGATAGTTAGCGCTTCCTCTCGCGGTCAATACCAAACAGCCTATCGAGTGCTTGTCGCAAGTTCACAAAAAAACTTAGACCGAGATGTTGGAGATCTGTGGGATTCTGGTAAAGTCGATTCAGATCGTACCATCCAAATAGTCTATCGCGGTGATGAACTGAAATCAAGAATGCCATGCTTCTGGAAGGTCAAGGTTTGGGATCGGGATGATCAAGAATCATGTTGGAGCAGACCAGCAGTATGGTCAATGGGACTACTAAATGATTCAGATTGGAAAGCTGAGTGGATAGGCTATGATGCCCTGCCGGACCCAAATGAAATTGCCTTGATGCCAGTTCGAAATTTTAAAAATGATCCAAAAGCTGAAACGAAATACAAAAAATATCTACACGCTCCCTTTCTCAGAAAAGAATTTGACGTTCAGAAGAAAATCGTTCGGGCCACCCTTTACGTCACTGCTCAAGGACATGTGGAAATGCACTTGAATGGTGAACGAATTGGCAACGAATACTTTACGCCCGGCTGGACAGACTACAACAAACGCATTTATTACCGCACCTATGATGTGACTTCGATGATCCTCAAAGGAGGTAACGCCCTGGGAGCCATCCTGGGAGACGGCTGGTTTCGAGGCAACATCAGCATCCTGGGGCAAAACCAGTATGGTGATAAACTAAGGCTGTTAAGTCAATTACACCTGGAATATAAAAACGGTGCTTCAGAGATCGTAAGTTCTGACCAGACGTGGAAGGCCTCCTTCGGACCCATTATCCTATCCGATATGTTTGAAGGAGAAACCTATGATGCTCGGAAAGAAATAACAGGTTGGGATACGTATAACTATCAGGATGATCAGTGGTCCGCAGTTAGTACCGGAAGTGACATCAATCCGGTCATCCAGGCTTATCCTGGAGTGCCAGTCAGGCCAACACAAGAATTACCAACGACCAAAATAACAGAACCGTTACCGAACATCTATGTATTCGACCTTGGACAGAATTTCTCAGGCTGGGCACGCCTTAAAGTTACAGGGGCTGCCGGTGACACCATTCACATGCAATTTGCAGAAATGCTGAAAGCTGATGGAATGGTCTACGATGACAACCTCCGATCGGCCAGAGCGGTAGATAATTACATCCTCAAGGGGGAAAACCAAGAGGTTTACGAGCCCCACTTCACCTTCCATGGTTTTCGCTATGTCCAGGTTACAGGCTTAGGGTACAGACCCTCGCCGGAAACAATCACCGGAATTGTCATCCATTCAGATGCAGAACTGACCAGTTCTTTCGAGTGCTCCAATCCAATGCTGAATCAATTGCACAGCAACGTTGTTTGGGGCCAGCGCTCCAATTATCTGGAAGTACCAACCGATTGTCCTCAACGAGACGAGCGCATGGGGTGGACAGGGGATACCCAAGTATTCATCCGCTCAGGATGCTATCATCAGGATGTGTCTGCCTTTTTCACGAAATGGATCGTTGATTTGATGGACACCCAGAATCCTGCCGGTACTTTTGGCCAGCAAGCACCTGTTTTCCATGGCCATGGCTCACCTGCCTGGGCAGATGCAGGTGTAATTTGTCCCTGGACCATCTATCAAGTCTATGGTGATAAGCGCATAATCGAGCAAAACTATGCGGCCATGTCGCGATTCATCGAATTTTGTCGCAGCAAAGGTCTATCTGGTCGTGGTGGTGGCTTTGGCGACTGGTTGGCAGTGGGTTCCAATACGCCAAAAGAGCTGATTTCTGCCGCATACTTTGCTTACACTACCAAGCTCATGGCTGACATGGCAGATGCTTTAGGCAAAAAAGAGGATGCACAAAAATACACACAACTGTTTGCAAACATCTGTCGGAATTTTCAAGAACAATTTGTCAATCAGGATGGTAGCATCGAAGGTCACTCACAGACGGCATATTGTTTGGCCATTTATTTCGATCTGCTCACCCCAGAACAACGACAGGAAGCAGCTGATCACCTGGTAGAGCGTATCCAAGCCAAGAATTATCATCTCTCGGTTGGCTTTGTAGGTGTCCCAATTTTATTGCCAACTCTTACTGAAATCGGTCGGAGCGACATTGCCTACCGTTTGATCCAAAACACGAGTTATCCCTCCTGGGGTTATTCTATCGAACAAGGGGCTACAACAATTTGGGAGCGGTGGAACAGTTACACCAAACAAGACGGATTTGGCGATGTGGGAATGAATTCCTTCAATCACTATGCTTATGGAGCTTGCAGCGAATGGATGTTTAGGAGTATGCTGGGAATCGAAACCGATGGTGCAGGATTCAAAAAAATAACCATGAAACCTCAGTTTGGGAATGGTATCACGTGGGCAAAAGGACACTATAACTCGATTAAGGGAAAAATAAGTAGCGACTGGACACTCGCAAAAGAAAAATTGAATTGGAAAGTATCCATCCCGGCAAATACAACGGCTACGGTTTACATTCCAGGAAAAGATATCAAAGAAGGCGATTTACCTGCACAAGAAGCAAAAGGAGTCAGCTTTCTGAAATACGAAAATGATTGTAGCGTCTTCATCCTGGAATCAGGAAGCTATCACTTTCACAGTCAAACTGTAAAAAAGTCATAAATAGAAATGCATCAAAAATAATTAGGTACAACTATGAATAAGCTAGTAAACATCATCCTGATCCTGATAACAGTTATAGGAATCTCCTGTATAAACGAACAAAGTGTTGAACCTCTGGCTGAACCCATTGATCCTGATAACTATGACTTATCGATCTGGGAAAGCATTGAACCTGGTATTCATTCGGGCTTCGGATCATTGGATGTGTCTTATTCCAAAAGCATCCCACCGCGAGAAAAAACGGCTGAGTCAATGCATTTGGTTGGTTGGAAAGGAGAACGCGCAAACTGTAAACTTCTGGTCTGGTCAAAAGACCTTGAAGAAACAGTCAATATACTCACAAAGGGTCTCAGGAGTGATAGCTTCAAAATAGGAGAAGAACATTTTTCCATCTCAGCCGTTCAGTATATCCTTACCGACCAGTTTCTGAATGAGAAAGGTGGAGCCTGTGGACCCCGCGACAATGATCAGGTACCGGTTCATTTAGTCCCTGACATCCTCACTGAACAGAATAGTTTTGTATCTGAATCTCTGGGCACTCGTCCAGTCTGGATCTCGATTAATATTCCTTTAGAAGCCTCACCAGGAATTTATTCAGGAAGCATAACCAGAAAGTCTAAATCGGGTAAAGAAAAACATGCCATTACACTTGAAGTCATTGATCGCAAAATTCCACCTGCAGCTGAATGGAGCTTTCACCTTGACTTGTGGCAAAACCCATTTGCCATTGCCAGGTATCACAACCTGCCTCTCTGGTCTGAGGAGCACTATGATCTCTTAAAGCCCTATCTTAAAATGCTGGCAGATGCCGGTCAAAAATGCATTACCACCACAATAAATGATCGTCCGTGGGGATGGGAGAAGCCATGCTACGATGATTTCAGATCAATGGTTGATTGGACCAAAAAGACAGATGGAAGTTGGCAATATGATTACAGCAATTTTGATCGCTATGTTAACCTGGCAATGGAATGTGGTATATCCAAACAAATCAATTGCTATACCATGGTTCCCATTAGAAATGACTTTGTTTGGTTTGATGAAGCATCATCTGACACGATTGTTAGAAAATTATATCCTGGCACTTCGGAATATGAGGCATTTTGGCGCCCATTCCTGTCTGACTTCAAGGAGCACCTTGATTCTAAAGGATGGCTAGAAAAAACTACAATAGCACTCGATGAAAGAGGAGAAGAAGAGATGGCCAACATGTTCAAGTTTTTGCATGAAGCTGCACCCGAATTCAAAATCACCATGGCAGGCTTTTACCACGAAAGTATCAATCTTGATATCTACGATTTCAGTTCCAATTGGCGGGATTACGGCAGAATACCGGTTGAAAAAATCAAAGAACGGAAAGCAGCTGGTTTGATCACCACCTATTACGTGGCCTGTGGTATACCCAAACCCAATAACTTCACATTCTCACCTCCGGCTGAAGGATGTTTTGAAGGTTGGATCGCCTCAGCGATGGGGTTTGACGGTTTCCTGAGATGGGCCTACAACAGCTGGCCAGAAAATCCAATGGAAGATTCAAGATACATCAAGTGGCCAGCTGGAGATACTTATTTCATATACCCGGGTCCATTAAGTTCGGTGAGGTTTGAGAGGTTAAGGGAGGGAATTCAGGATTTTGAGAAAATCAGGATAATTAAAGAAGAGTTAATCAAGGATGGCTCTGACAAAGCCCACCAAGATCTAAAGAAGCTTAATACCTTCCTTGCAGATATTGACCCATGGATCCTGGACAAAAAAGCAGCTTCTCTTGTTATCAATGAAGGGAAAGCACTTCTAAATGCTATTCCTTCAAATATGGAAAGGTATGGAGATTCTTACACTCTGGCTGTAGACAACATTGAGCATGCCAAAAAGAATCTGCCTGAAATGGTATATACTGAAGACCCGGATCTAACAAAGCAGGTTCATAATCTATATATCGATTGTCTCTTTGATAAAGTATGGGAGCCTGCTTTGCCCGGACTACCCTACAAATGGATGTCAATCACCGGGGCGGGAGATAGGTCATACGGCAAATGCCAGTTACAGTGGGATCCAATGTTTGTGCTAAATGCCTGGGCTCCATTAGATGATAATGAGCTGGTACATGATATATTCAAAAACTATTGGAATGTGATTGACAATAATCCGGAAGCACCGCAGGGCTCTTACCGCTATGGCATGATACCTTGTGTGACCAACCCGGACCTGCCTCAGAATGGCTTCGCTCAAATTCCGATCCTGGCATGGGGGTGCAAGATGATCTTTGATCAAAGCAATGATCATGAATTGCTGGAACAGAGTATACCTTACCTGGATAAATATCTTACCTGGTATAACACTGAAAGAGATGTAGATAATGATGGCTTGATCGAGTATGGAGCCTATAAACGAATCAGTATTGGGGATCTGGTCCAGAGCGCACGATTCGAAACGTTTGATTTTCATGCTACCCTTGATAGCCTGGAGTTAACAGAGCACCCTACGCGTGGATCCGGAGGTGCCTGGTATGGAAATATTGAAGGTGTGGAGCAAACAAGTTTCCTCGCCATATCCGAGCGAGCCATGATAGACCTGTGCGAAATTACCGGCCGCATCGAGATGAAGGAAAAATATGAAAGGAGACTTGCTAAACGGACCGAAGCAACTCAGACTAAGATGTGGGACCCGGAAACAAAGTTCTTCTATAGTCTTAACAGGGATACAGGAGAAAAAATTCCGATCAGAACATTGCAGGGATTTCTGACCCTTACTGCCGGGCTGGCAAGTGAAGATCAGGCGAAAGAACTGGTTAAGCAATTAACCAATCCGGATCTGTTCTGGAGCAAATATCCGGTAACTACTTCAGCCATGGATGAGCCAACATTCAAGCCCGACGGATTCTGGCGTGGTGACATGTGGCCACCTACCAATTACCTTGTTGCACTTGGCCTCAATCGCTATGGCTATTTTGATATTGCCATTGATCTGGCTAATAAAACCCAGGACCTTCTGGATAAATATGACGGGCATGCCTATGAGCGTTACAATGGTGTTGATGGGATCGGAGTAGGCGTTAAGGATTACTGCTGGGGAATAGCAACCTGGAGCATCATGGTAAATACTATCTACGGTATTCAGGAAGATTACCGAACCATCGTGATCCCTCCAAATGCTAAAGGACGAAGTTTGAAACTCGGCAAGCTGGAGGTGAACTATCCTACTGACACATCAGTTGAATTGAAAACCACTTTTGAGCGGGAATTCAAAGTTATTTTCCCGGAGCAAACAGGCAATGTTAAGGTATTATGCAATGGGAAGCCTATGAAAAAGAAAAACCTTAGAACTGAGGGATCTCACGTATCATTTACTGGGATGCCGTGGAGAACCTATATCGTATCAGCTAGATAGAACTGTGCGGACCAACGAAAAAACTCATGAAAATGATTAATCTCAAGACTAAAAATTCAAGTTCATCCTTCTTATTAACTGTTTCGGTTTTGCTTTCTTTAACCAGCCTGACTTATGCGCAGGAAACAGAAATCCAATACCTTTCTGGAACAGGAAATGATCATACCATTCCATGGGAATTCTACTGTTCAAACGGTTTGAACAGCCAAAAGTGGACAACAATCCCGGTTCCGTCTTGCTGGGAACTGCAGGGTTTTGGCTCCTATAACTACGCACTCGTTCCCTGGGAAGAAAGACTCAATGAACATGGCTTATACAGGCATCAATTCAAAATTCCTATAGACTGGAAAGACAAAAAGGTAAATATCGTTTTTGAAGGGGTTATGACGGATGCAGAGGTTACCATCAATGGCAAGTCTGCTGGCCCTATTCATCAGGGAGCATTTTATGAATTCAAACATGATATCAGCAAACTACTCAATTATGGTAATAAGGAAAACCAGATCGAAGTAACTGTTCACAAGCATTCAGCCGATAGTCTGGTGAATGAGGCAGAAAGATGGGCTGATTATTGGATTTTCGGTGGGATTTTTCGTCCGGTTTACCTTGAGGCCTTACCTGCAAACCATATGGAGCGAATTGCAACAGACGCTAGAGCGAATGGAGATTTCAAAGCAGATATATATTTTCAATCAAGCAAGGCTGCTGCGGTTGTGATGCAGCTTCAAAATTTGGATGGATCCAGCGTTGCAGAAATTGAACAAGGAATTTCCAATCCAGAGAATAAGAAAATCAGGATAAGTCACAATTTCGATAACATCAACACCTGGAATCCAGAGCATCCAAATCTTTATCTACTGGATTTCAAACTTCTGGACAAATCTGGAGAGGTTCTGCATAAGAAAGTTATCAGAACCGGTTTTAGAACAGTAGAGATCAGGGAGAAAGACGGAATCTATGTGAATGAAGTAAAAATCAAGTTCAAAGGGATAAGTCGCCATGAATTTTGGCCTGAATCTGGACGAACCACCAATAAAAAAATCAGTATACTGGATGTAAACCTGATCAAAGAAATGAATATGAATGCAGTCAGGTTTTCACACTATCCTCCTAACAAGCATTTTGTCGAAGCCTGTGACTCTATAGGATTATTCGTTCTGCATGAACTGGCCGGATGGGGGCCACCACCCTACACCACTGAAATTGGCAAAAAACTGGTTCGGGAACTGGTTTTACGAGATGAAAATCACCCCAGCGTTTTGATGTGGGGCAATGGCAATGAAGGCGGATGGAACCCTGATTTGGATGATGAGTTTCAGAAACATGACATTCAAGGTCGTGAAACCATAAGACCTCGTCAAATGCTGAACAAAACCAATACCCTACATTACTTCAAATACAACTACCTGGCCTACGATAGTTATATCCAGGATAAAATCTTTTTTACTACTGAATTTCTCCACGGATGTTGGGATGAAGGGCATGGAGCCGGCTTAGATGACTATTGGAGATTGATGTGGGACAATCCGATCTGTGCCGGTGGATTTCTATGGAATTTTGCCGATGAAGCCATCGTACGAGTTGACCGTAATAACATCCTGGATTTGGACGGTAATCATGCGGCTGATGGCATAACAGGTCCACATCGTCAAAAGGAAGGAAGCTTCTACACAGTGAAGGAGATTTGGGCACCAATCCAATTCGAAAACAAATTCATCACCCCTCATTTTAACGGTCATTTCAATATTGAAAACCGCTACCATTTCACCAATCTTAAAGAGTGTGATTTTACTGCGCAATGGCTTCGATTTTCAGGACCAGACGAAATGCAAACTACCCAAGTAGATGGCAAGGTGAATCCAATAGACCTGGAACCTGGAGATAAAGGCATATTGACAGTGGAGCTACCAAATAGCTGGGATTCTTATGATGCATTATACATACAAGCTGTTGATCCGCACGGGAAGGAAATATATACCTGGAGTCTCCCGCTCAGGTATCCGGATGAATTAAACTTTGTTCCGCAGAATACTGGAAAAGCCAAAGCTATTCAGGTCAGTGATGTGGGTCAATATATATTAGTAAAAAGTGGCGATCAATCATATGAGTTTGACAAGAAGACGGGTTATCTGACCCGTGTAATTTCGGGTAAACAACAAGCTTCCCTGAACAACGGACCCCGGTTTATTACACAACAGAATATTGAATTCAGTGGCTTTGAGCAATCTGTGGATGATGAGGGACAAGTGATACTTGACTTTTCTTATCAGGGACCAATAAATAAATTTCGGAACATTCAATATGGAATCAAATGGACGATCAGAACAGATGGATTGTTGAATTTGGATGTGAGAGGTCATTACATGCAGGGCATCACTTTTGATTATGAAGAGCAAGACATAAAGTCTGTTCAACGCCTGGCCGATGGACCCTTCAGGGTATGGCGGAACCGAATGAAAGGTACTAAACTGGGTATTTGGGAAAACGATTACAACAACACAATTACAGCCGATCCGGCATCCGGGTATAATTATCCGGAGTTTAAGGGATTCTACTCTTCCCTTTACTGGGCAAGATTTAATGATAAGAATAAAAGTGGAATGACGGTGCATTGTCATACACCATATACTTTTCTCCGACTTTTTACCCCAGAGACCCCTAAAGCAGTGAGAACAGGATGGGGGACAGATGCGATGGTATATTATGATGGCGATGTATCTTTCTTGAATGCCATTCTGCCGATTGGTACCATGTTTAAAGAGGTTGAAGATCTCGGACCACAGTCTCAAATCGAAACGGTGTACGGATGGGATTCTGAACCGGTAAGATTAAGTTTAACATTTGATTTTAGAAACTAAAAACCCTGAAATGAAGCGTACTCTGAAGCACATTATAGTTTTCTTTATTGTATTCATTAGCGTAGTTGATTTAGCCGCTCAAATAAAAGGTCATGCAGGAGGCTACCTGATCTCAAAAAGAGACAAAGTTGATCAAGCCTTCGATGCCGGATACTCTATGTACGTCAACGCTTATCCCCTGCTAAAGGACTATCCTGGTAGAGAATTCCAATCTGGCTTATTTGGAACATGGATGCATCCGCATTATGACAAGCCAAAACCCGTTGAAAGATTGTATACTGATATAGAAGGCGGACTGGGTTGGTGGCGTGATACGGAATATGCTACGGCCACACCAAAATTCATCATGGGAGGCGTTCAACTGAATTTCATGGGCTGGGCCAATGGTCCCGGAGCCGGACAAGGAAGAGATTGGAGCAATCCTAAAGGTAAGTACGGTGTAGCTCAACTCAGTCCTTGGGTTTTATGGCCACCCGATGGTCTGAATCTAAAACAAGGTACTTGTGGAGAGCTCTGGGGAAGCGGTTATTTACCCCTACCCCTGACAGAGCCGAAAGCAACAACCGCAGGAAAACCGGTTAGTACCGGAAATCAATGCTGGACTCTCTTCCTGAACACGGCAACCTTCAAGGGTCCGGTGGCTTTCTTCACGCCCTATTTTTGGACGGAGGTTACCGCAGAAAAGCCTGAACTGGAAGGATTTTTCCTTGACCAATGTCCCTCCCAGGCCAACAAACCATTTCAGATGGAAACCCAGCATATCCACTCATATGAAGCTGCGGATGAGCACGGACAGCGCTATGCACGGATAGCACCCACTCAGTATCCGATTGATGATGAAGGGAATACTAGCCTGCTGCACCGCCTCATGGTCTACAAAAAGCAAGCCTTATGGGATGAGGTGGAAGCCTGGTTCAAAGGAGGTCAGGTGGCCTCGGGAAGGATGAAAACAGAGCATGCAGCCATGCAAACCTTTCAAAAAGGTGTTCGTTCCAGTTGGCGCTTTTATGGAGATCATATACCCAAAGAGGAGCGGGCATTGATGAATATTACCGATTTCATGGATGAAAGTGTGACCGATAAAGCCACACTGAGAGTACGTTGGGAGGGAGACCTCCTCAAAAAGCGAAAGCTTGGAAATGGTGAGGTCATCACACTTCCTGAATACTATAAGCTAGTTTCGGACGATCCGGAAAATAAGATTGGAAAGTGGATCGCCTTGGCTCCGGAAGAAGTGCCAAAAGAGACCGGATTACACCATGTCAATTTTAAGAATCAGGTACCCAGAACCCCGGTGGCATATATAACCCCTAAAGATGCGGAGAGCAGCTGGAAAAAACCCGGGCCAGCAGCCGGGCCCTTCAAAAAGAAATTGGGAGATGGCAGTATCATCACCTATTATTGGTATCGATTTGCAGACCAACCAGCCCTCCTCAATGCAGACATGACACCAGCCGAACGAGAAGAAATGCAAAGACGTGCCGAATTATTGCATACACATTGGACCAAAGATCGCGAATACCTTCCTCCTCCTATGTTTGGTGAACTGGCAGAAATTGACCCCGCCTTGATTGTCACCCCACCCAAAGGAATGGAAATTGGATATGTTCCTATCGTTACCAAACAAGAAGATGCTTCGTCTATCAACCAGTGGAGTTTTGAGCAATCAGACGAGTCTTTTACTGGTCATCATCGTTTTGTTGAGGGTGTAAAAGGAAAAGCCATTGTGATGGATGGATATACTTCCAGCATTATTGCCTCTTCAGATCAGGCTCCACAACTGGGTGATTCATTCACCATCGAAGCCTGGGTTGCCATTGGTGCCTACCCTTGGAACTGGACCCCAATTGCTGCACAGGAAAATACAATTAGTTTAAATTCCAACCTCGATGAAATTACCTGGCCAGATGACATCGCTGATCCAGAATCACTGGAAGGATATTTCTTTGGGATAGGACCCCAGGGACAGTTGGGAATGCATTTTGGAACAGGCACATGGGAAGTTTGCCAAACGTCTCAAAAAATTCCATTACGAGAGTGGACCCATATTGCTGCAACATTGAATCACAACAATACGGTAATCCTTTACATCAACGGGAAGGAATCCACACGGATGGAACTTGATGGGTCCTTTATTCAGGCAAAACATGAGGAATTCAGGATCGGGAGGCCACGTCAGCAAATTGAAGCATCAAACCCGGTTCGTGCTTTCGCCACTTTACCAAGTTGGTATTCATTCGATGGCATCTTAGACGAACTCGAAATACATAAAAAGGCCCTTACACCAAATATACTAGCGAAAAGACATGAATCCCGGAATCCCGGAATCCCGGAATTACCCAATCGAGTCATGCCTTCAGGACCTGCAGGCCCAGGTAAATTCGGGGCTTCATATGCCCATCTGAAGTACTTTCCTGAGTGGGATGCTCAGTGGAGACTGGAAGCCGATCCGGATATTGTTGTGCAATTTGATGACTCGCCCGTCCGAGTTGTATTCTGGAGGGGAACCCGTTATGGCCCAGCATGGGTGATGGAAAACGGAATGTGGATGGGAGATCAGAGTATTGAAAACTTTAATGGGGTTGATGGATGCATAGAACACATGCTTGATCCACGATGTCGCTTCTCTCATGTTAGAATCATTGAGAACACACCAGCACGAGTGGTAGTACATTGGAGGTATCTTCCCACCTCAGCTAACGGGAATCACTCACAGGTTGATCGGGTTTCAGGTTGGGAAGATTGGGTTGATGAATACTATACTTTTTACCCCGATCAATTGGGCGTAAGGAAGGTAGTTCTCCACACTGATGGGATTTCTCTTTGGCCTGAAGAAGTGATTGCCTTCTGTCAGCCAGGACAACGACCCGAGGATGTTGTAGAGCTGGGTGCTATGACCCTGGCAAATCTGAATGGAAAACAACATACCTATACCTGGGCTGACAAATCTCCGATATTCAGGCATAAAGGACGTTGGGAATTAGGCGGGTATATCCATTTTGGTGATGAGCTGGGAGAAAAACCCAACATCATGATGGTTAATATGAAATCCGAATACAAGCCGTACCAAATATTTGAACTGGAATGCAATTTCACCTGTTTTGCACATGAACATCGAAAAGAAGTATCGCATTTCCCCTGGTGGAACCATTGGCCAGCTGCAATGATACCATCAGATGGCAGGTATTGCCAGGCTGCCGATCGTCCGTCCCATTTCTCGCTGGCCTGGGGAACCCCTGTACCTCATAAAGGTGAAAACAACACCTATGTTTGGACATGGATGTATGGAGCAACCAAAGATGAAATTAGTACCTTAACCCCATTGGCTAGATCATGGACCCGACCGCCACAATTAACAATCCAATCAGGAGCGACCGACAGTGAATTTGATTCCACACAGCGATGTTATGTCATTTCTGATTCGAAAAACTCGGGTATTGACAAACTCAAATTTAGTCTGGAAGCAAGTGAAGATAGTCCCGTCTGTAATCCGGCCTTGGTCATAAAAAACTGGGGAGACCATCCTGTTGAACTAAAAATAAATGGTAAAAAAGGTAAGCAAGGAGAATCGTTCCGAGTGGGGCATATACGAACTGTTAATCAATATGATTTGGTGATCTGGCTAGAAATGGAATCAAATTCGCAAGTTGAATTCTCTGTTGAACGAAAGAAATAAGACCCAAAAAACTGTTGGTGATGAAAAGGTTAAATCGACTTTTTTTAGTGATACCCGGTCTGGTTTTCTTAGGAATGGTCGGATGCGACAATCGAGCTGATACACCACCCAACATCGTAATTATCCTTGCCGATGATCTGGGATGCGGAGACATGAGCCTGTATGATGGCTGGATTGAGACACCGAACATCGACCAAATGGCGAGAGAAGGTGTCCGGTTTACCGATTTCCATTCAAACAGTTCGGTTTGCAGTCCGTCTAGAGTTGCATTTCTGACCGGCCGATATCAACAAAGGGTGGGAATCATCGATGTGATTGTGGGATCAAGAGACAAAGATGGCCTTGAACCCACCGAATCAACGATATCAGGTTTACTACAGGAAACCGGATACAAGACAGCCATTTTCGGAAAATGGCATTGTGGCACAGCCCTACGTCATAATCCTACCAATCATGGCTTTGATGAGTTCATTGGATTCCTTTATGGAGGAAGCGACTACCTGAACCATAAAAACTGGCTGGATGGTACTGAAATAAAGGATCAAAAAGGATATGGGACCCATATCATAACTGAAAAATCAATTGATTTTATCCAAAGAAATAAGGACAAACCTTTCTTTTTGTATGTCGCCCATCAGGCCGTACACAATTATTACCAAATCCCTTCTGATCCTCCAGGAACGAAAGGCAGAGACATTCCACTTTCAGGACCAGAGGCTCAGAGGCGATACCAAATCATGTTGAAAGATCTGGATATCGAGGTGGGTAAAATTCTGGACGTGCTAAAAGACCTCAATCTTGATGAAAAAACTTTTGTCTTCTTCTTTTCAGACAATGGTGATGTGAGGATGAATCCGAATGAGAGGCCATTTCGAGGGGGCAAGTTCAGCAACTACGAAGGAGGCCATCGTGTTCCGGCTGTCGCCAGATGGCCTGGACGTATAAAATCGGGCTGGACATCAGATGAGCTAATCGTAGGAATGGATCTCTTACCCACTGTCATGGATATTGTTGGTATCGACTTATCAAAACAACGTAAGTTTGATGGTATATCGCTGAAGAAACACATACTAAAACAAAAAAATCTCCCAAACCGCCAGGTATTCTTTGGATACGAACCCAAACTTGGTACGGCGATGCGTGATGGAAATTGGAAGATGCTAACTAAAGGTGACGTTGTTGAACTTTATGACTTGAGCAATGACATCAAGGAATCTCAGAATGTGGCTGATCTATTCCCTGAACGAGTGGAAAAGATGAAGTCCGCTATCGAGGAATGGAAAATTGAAGTTGCAGGCCTCGAATATTGAGCACATTTCTGCTCAAAATGTGAATAGTTTTCCCTTTGTGATTGCCTATTTTTATAGGTTTAATCTATCAATTATGAGAACATTAGCCCGAATATTGTTTTTTCTATTCATTTGGATATCAGGATTTGGCCATATTCTGGCCCAGGAACTGCCCAACATCATTATCGTCTATGCTGATGACCTGGGCTATGGAGATCTGTCAAGTTACAATGACAAGGCAGCCTACCAAACACCAAATCTTGATCGTTTAGCCAGAGAAGGGGTTCGCTTCACCGATGCACATAGTCCTTCAACGATTTGTTCACCATCACGTTATGGGCTGTACTCAGGTCAGCAGATTTACCGCTCTACCGGCCGTGGTGGAGGAGCCTTTGAAGGACCCGGTGGCCCCAGCTACCTGAAACCCGGTACCCTCACCATTGCTGAAATGCTCAAATCCAAAGGTTATCGAACTGGGGTATTTGGAAAGTGGCATGTCGGTCTAACCTGGTTTGATGAAAATGAAGACCAGCTTCGAGGAGGCTTCGATAATTCACTCCTGATTGATTATGAAAAGAGTACCCCTTTGATTGATGGACCCAATGAACGCGGCTTTGATGAATCCTTCATTACACCCAATTGTCCAACAACCGATCCCTTGTATATCTACATCGAGAATGGGATGGTTCCAGTTCCAGCCAGCATGAGACATAAACGAGAGACCCTTCCCAATCCGGGAGGAAAATGGCGTTGGGACAATGATGAAGGATGGATGTCGCCCGGATATAATTTCATGGAAGCAGATTTGCTATTCTATGATAAAACCAAAGAATTTATCACAAAACATCGCAAAAGCACACCTGAGAAACCTTTCTTCGTTGTTCTATCAACACAAATTGCCCATGCTCCGGTGCTGCCAGCTGAAGAATTCAATGGCGCAACCCAGGCTGGTCCACGAGGAGACTTTGTTTGGGAACTGGATGCCTTGGTTGGCCGCTTAATGAAGCTACTTAAAGATCTCAACATCGATGAGAACACAGTCATCATATTCAATGCAGATAATGGAGCCGAAACCGTGCATGTTGACTGGATGGGCCAGGATCACAATCACGATGCATCTGGAGGTTGGCGGGGAATGAAGCGAGATGGATGGGAAGGTGGTCATAGGGTACCTTTCCTGGTTCGTTGGCCAGGTGTATTCCCTGCGGGGCTCGTCTCTGACCAGATGACCAACACCACTGATATTTTTGCAACAGTTGCCTCCATAGTGGGGTACAAACTCGAAGAACAAGACGCCCGGGATAGCTATGATATGCTGCCCGCCATGCTTGGGATACAGCATGAAAAAGAATCAATCAGACCCTATTTATTGACTCAAAGTTTCAGGGGTGAGTTCCAAATCAGGCAAGGGAATTGGAAATACCTGGATCACCAAGGATCGGGTGGAAACAATTACGACAATGAAGTGATGAAGAAATATGCATTACCCGAACTTGAACCAGATGCAGCGGGGCAATTGTATGATTTAGAGAAAGATCCCGGTGAAACTACTAATCTATACTTTGCAGAAGAAAAGAAAAGGCAAGAATTGCAGGCATTGCTGCAAGAATTGAAATCGAGTGGACGAAGTTCACCAATAAAAAGACATCCGGTAGGTATTGAGAAAATTAAGGAAATCTGTGCCAATAATACGCTTTTGGGACGATGGTCAGAACAAAAGGCCAGACAGTGGTATGCGAATCAAGCCTGGCCTGTCGGATTCAATTACGTACCAGCAAACGCCATCAGCTATACTGAAATGTGGATGCCCTATTGTTTTGATTCAGCATTTATTGACAAGGAACTGGCCCTGGCTGAAGAGATTGGCTTCAATTGCCTGCGAGTGGTGTTGCCTTTTGTGGTTTGGGAGCATGAACCAGAAGCTTTTATAGCCCGTTTAGACCAGTTCCTGCAGGTATGCGACAACCATGGCTTGGCGGTTATGTTCACCCTGTTTGATGATTGTGCCTTTGGATCAGATGAAAATACGAAGAATCCAAAATACGGTCAGCAACCTGAGGTATTGAAGGGCTGGTATGCCAATGGCTGGACCGCCAGTCCTGGTCATGATATGGTTCGGGATCCCGAAACATGGCCACGTTTGGAGAAGTATGTGAAAGACATCTTATCCACTTTTAAGGATGATCCAAGAGTATGGGTTTGGGATCTATACAATGAACCAACTAATGGTGGTTTAGGTAACACTTCACTGGATCTGGTGCGCAAAGTATATGTTTGGGCGCGTGAAGTTGCTCCGACACAGCCCCTTACGATAGCACAATGGAACGGAAACAAAGATCTGAATCAGATCATTCATGCCAACAACGACATCACAAGCTTTCACAATTACAATAGAGCCAGCAATCTCAAAGAACACATCAAGTCACTGAGATCGTATGGGCGTCCCATTATCAACACCGAATGGCTTTGCCGTCATCGAGGATCAGAAGTCTTACCGTGCTTGTCTGTTTTCAGTGTAGAAAATGTGGGGTGCATGCATTGGGGATTGGTCAATGGAAAAACCCAAACGCATTTGCACTGGGGTTGGCGACCAGACAAGGGTGATCCCACGATATGGCAACACGACCTTTTCCATCACGACCATAGACCCTATAACACCGATGAACTCGCATTTTTCAAAGAAAGAATCGGGATAAAAAATTCGATCACTCAGGCACCAGTTGTTATACAACCTGTTCTGAATGAGGCACCCCCATCTGATGCCATTATTCTTTTCGATAAGGACACCCTGATCAATTTCATCAGTGTGGAAACCGGTGATGCACCCGAATGGATCGTGAATGGTAATGAGTTTACGGTAAATCCAGGGATGAAAAACATCATGACCAGAGAAAGATTCGGGGATTGTCAATTACACATTGAATGGAAAGCCCCTGTTAAGGATGTTGAGGAAGGAAAAACAGGCCAGCAAAATGGCAACTCAGGGATATACCTCATGGGTCAATATGAAATACAGGTATTGAATTCATATCAAAATGAAACCGGTCCTAAAGGCCAGGCTGCTGCTTTCTATGGGAATTATGCCCCCCTGGTCAACGCTTCATTACCAGCAGGAGAATGGCAGGTATATGACATCATATTCACTGCCCCAAAATTCAATGAATTTGAGGAACTTCAGGAACCAGGTTACTTCACCTTGTTCCACAACGGGGTTCTGGTACAGAACCATATTCAAATCATAGCCCCAACTGCCGCACATTACACTGGTTTTAGCCTGGCTGAACCAGAACTCCCATTAATGCTTCAAGATCACAAAAATGAGATAAGCTATCGGAATATTTGGATTAGGAAACTCTAACAAAACTGAAAATGAAACTGAAAATAATACTGTCGTTATGCATCTTTCACTTCTGCTTAGCGTATTCACAAAAGCAGGTACCGACCGAAATCGTTGATCGTTTTAGAGCTATTTATGAAGAAAACGAGTTCGGTGCCCGGTCATTCAGAGCAGAATGGGTCCCAATTGGATCAACTTACGTGGTACGTGAAGCAAAAGCAGGATCCCAATCAAGAATTCCAGTTATTTATGATGCTGCAAGTGGAAAAAGAAGTGAGTTAATCCCTGCACTAATCATGGATCAAATTGAGAAAAACGAACCTGTAAACATTGATAATTATTCCTTTACAACAGATGGCAACAAGCTGCTGTTAACAACCAGAGGTCAGAAAGAAGGAAATCGTAAGTTAAAGCACTGGTTGATCGATCTGGAATCTGAGAAACTAATTGAAGTCAAGGCAGGAAGAAGCAATACGATCTCGCCTGATGGTCAACATATACTATACTCAAAGGATGGTAACCTATTCAATTACGATATTGAAGAGAGAACGGAAAATCGTCTGACACAAGATGGAAAACCCGGTGAGTTAAATTATGGGAATGCCTCCTGGAGTCCTGATAGTAAGCGCATATTATTTGTTCAATCCGATGTATCCCGGATTCGAATGAGATCCATGCTGATTCCCTCCGATCCATCTTATCCTGGAGTCAGAGAAACGCGCTTTGCTCGAGTTGGGGAAACCATCGCCTCCATGAAGATTGGAGTGGTTGATGGTAAGGGTAAAGAAACACAATGGCTCCCAATCCCAATACCTTCAGAAGGTTTCTATCTTGGTCAGGTGGAATGGGCGGGAAACTCAGATGAAATAGTAGTAGAAAAGCTTAGCCGATTCAGGGATAAAAGGGAATTCCTGTTGGTTGATGTCAATAATGGCTCAATAAACACAATTTTCAGTGAAACAGATCCAGCATGGGTTGTCGCAAGCTATCGGACAAACATAGGTCTAAACTGGATTAATAATTACGAAAACTTCCTGTTCTTAAGTGAAAAAGACGGTTGGCGACATGCCTTTGTAAGGTCACGCGATGGTCTAGACGAAACAATCCTGACCAAGGGAAAATATGATATTATTGAAAAAATCCAGGTGGATGAGAAGGCTGGATGGTTCTATTTCATGGCCTCTCCTAATAACGGGACCCAATCCTATCTGTACAGGGTTCGTTTAAATGGTAAGGGAAAAGCAGAAAGAATCACTCCAAAGAATCAGTCCGGCACCCACAAATACTCATTTTCTCCCGACTCAAAATTTGCTATCCATACGTACTCATCAGCAAATACTCCACCTGTAACAGAACTAGTTAAAATACCTGATCACAAAGCAGTTAAAGCATTTGAAGACAACAAACTCTTGCGAGAAAAGACCAAGTCCTGGCAAGAAGTGGAATCGTTTCAGGTGGATATTGGAGAGGGTATCAATATTGATGGATGGATGATCAAGCCAAGTGATTTTGATCCTTCAAAAAAGTATCCTGTCTTTATCTATGTATACGGTGAGCCGCACGGACAAACAGTCAAAGACTCCTGGGGAAACGCCATGGCCAATTATCACCGGGTTATTGCTGATCTTGGATACATCGTCATCTCCATGGATAACCGGGGAACCCCCTCTCCGAAAGGAGCTGCCTGGAGACGAGCAATTGCCGGCAAACTGGGCCCGCTTTCAACTGAAGAACAAGCCCTGGCCTTAAAAGAATTTGGGCGAACACGTTCTTATGTAGACTTAGATCGAGTAGGTATCTGGGGCTGGAGTGGAGGCGGTTCAAATACTTTGAATGCCCTGTTCAGGAAACCGAATGACTATCATCTGGGCATCGCCGTAGTTCCAAAGCCAATACCTCGATTGTACAATGCCTGGTTTCAGGAAATATACATGAATACCCCTGAAGTCAATCCGGTAGGTTATCAAGAATCTGCACCCATCAATTACGCCGAAGGGCTAAAAGGTAATTTACTGATTATTACCGGTTCTGGTGAAACCAACACCCATGTCCAAATCGTTGAGGGTTTGGTAGATCGCCTGATCAAACTCGGAAAACAATTTGATTATATGAACTACCCCAATCGCAACCATGGGCTCAGCGAAGGACAGGGAACTTCATTTCATCTGAGAGTTTATATGGCCAGGTACCTGATTAATCATTTACAACCCGGACCAAGATGAGATGCTTGATGCCCATATTGATCTTGCTGGTAAGTGTGCTTGGCTGCAAAAACCAGAAAACTGAAGATGAGGCTTTACCGAATATCGTCTATATTCTTACTGATCAATGGCGCTCCTCAGCCCTAGGGTATGCAGGTGATCCCAATGTGGCAACACCACATTTGGATGAGTTTTCACAAAATGCCATAATCATCCAAAATGCCATTTCTGTTTGTCCGGTTTGTACACCCCATCGAGCCGCATTATTAACCGGACGATTCCCAACGACTACGGGAATGTTTCTGAACGACCTATACCTGCCGTCTGAGGAGTTATGTATGGCCGAGATATTCAAAGAAGCGGGCTATAGCACAGCTTACCACGGGAAATGGCATCTCGACGGACACGGCAGGTACAATAATGTACAACCGTATAGAAGACAGGGATTTGATCATTGGAAGGCACTGGAATGCTCTCATCAATATGACAGTATGGCCTATTATGAGAATGATGATCCTGATATGAAATACTGGGAAGGCTATTCCCCTTTCGCCATTGGCAAAGATGCTGAGGAATACCTTGAACAAATATCCACCAATACCAATCCATTCTTGCTATTCCTCTCATTGGGCACACCTCATTTTCCTCACCACAAAGCACTAAAGGAGTATATCGAATTATACCCCCAGGAAGAACTGATATTAAGAAAGAACGTCAGGGAAGATTTACAACCCCACGTTCGTAAAGAACTGCAGGGATATTATGCCCATTGCACGGCTACCGATAAGGTGATTGGGGATCTAATTCAAAAACTCAAGGATTTGGATCTCTATGAAAACTCCATAGTTGTTTTCACTTCTGATCATGGAGAAATGATGGGATCTCACGGAATTCGGCCAAAAGAAAAGTCCATAGGCTATGATGAATCTATCAAAGTTCCCTTTCTCATCAGCTATCCGAAGATTGGTTTAAATGCTGGGGCTCAAATATCAACACCAATAAATACGCCTGATATTCTCCCCACTATTTTATCGCTGGCAAATCTTGAGATTCCCGAGAGAATTGAAGGGGAAGATCTATCTGACTTAATTCTGAATCCAGAAAATCAGTATGACCGGTCAGCCTTATTCATGATGGTGTATGCCATAACAGTCACTCCAATTACTGAATACAGAGGCATTAGAACAAATCAATACACGTATGTTCGAAACATTGACAACGAAATATTGCTATTTGACAATATTGCTGATCCCTACCAATTGAATAATCTGGCCGGCAATCCTGAATCAAAAAAGCTCCAGGAAGAGATGGAAGGCATGCTCGCAAGGGAGCTCGAGATCATTGGAGATAAGGACTTTAGAGAAAGGGAGTACTATTCCCAAATGTGGGGATATGGAGATGGAAAATCCATACCCTATAATATCATACCGGGGAAAATTAGCCGGGTTTATACACCTAGTAAGTATTAATGTCAAAATAGCTAATAAAGTAAAAAACAATGAAATATGATTTTGGAATTAATTTAAGACTGTTAGTATTACTTTTCATTACCAGTCTAATTGCCTGCTCTGAAAAAGAAATCCAGGAGGATGACAATATTGACGATGACAATACTGAAATTGTTTTTTCGCTTGTATACAAAATTAGCGAGAAACCAACTGGTATGAATGAAGCAGATAGATTGGGAATATGGTATCCTGTCTCTGATTTTGATGCCGTTGGAATCTATCTCCCCCCTGGTCAACCTATAGAGATAAATGTTGAGAATATTATAGGCAACACACAACCAAAATTATTAGTAGGAACCTATTCCAGACACAAAGCAAATGATGTTCCAACTGTATATTCTCTGCGAGCCGGACTCAATGAAATAACCGATCCGGAAGGTGGACTTCTTTATTTAAGATATGTCACTAATAGCAATCCATCAGGTACGGTCAATGTAACCTTCAAAGGAGGAGAATCTATTCCTGTTTACACTTTAGGAGAATCCTCACATGTCGAGTGGATAGAAATGTTGGATAGTATGTCTTATAAGGATGTTCTTTTAATAAGTGAAAGAACCATGGTCGTGGTAAGCAAAGAAACAGCCCTAAAGTTTAAAGATGTTAGCCAAGATGAAATGTTAGGTAAACTGGACAAAGTCTCAGATTTTGAAGATTACATCAGTGGAATGGATGGTTCGTCTGATCTCCATAAACCCAATGTTCACAAATTACTGATTACTGAAACAGATGATTCTGATTATTTCATGGCGGCTAATCGATATCGTATAATGGCTGCTGCTCATGCATGTGACAGAATTATGGATCCTGCCAGAATATCACGTAATAGCTGGGGACTATGGCATGAAATGGGTCATATGCGCCAAACAATCAGATGGGATTGGGCTGAAGTTGATGAGGTTACGGTTAACATCTATTCATTAGCAGCGTTGTATGGATTCAATAGTGATATGACCTGGCTTAAGGGCCATACTATTTGGGATGTACTTATAGACTATTTTAAGGTGCCTCTTGAAGATCGAAATTACAATACATCTACGATGTTAACAGGTAAAGGACGTTTAGCTATGTTCCGTCAACTTTGGATGGCCTATGGAGACGAATTCTACATTAAAGTACATAAACTGTCCAGGGAAGACAACGGAGAATCCATGGAGGTTAAAGCGAGAGATTTTAGATATAAAAAAGAAAAAATGGCGTATTTCACGCTCATATCTTCGAAAGCATCTGGATACAACCTCAAGGATTTCTTCATCCAATGGGGATTCAAGCTTCCACAAGAAGCTTTCAATGCTCTAGATTCTTTGAACCTGCCAGATCCCACAATTGACTTGCTAAAATTACGGGAATAAGAATAGTTGAAAATACAAACTAACTTCTTTAGAGAACATAACACCTGTGCAATGAAAACAATATACTTGGTATTATCGATTCTGATCCTAAGTTTATCAGGCTGTCTGAACAAAAAATCCAAATATGATACTCCTCCAAACATTCTGATCGTTTCAGCTGATGATCTAAACTATAATTCTGTTGGTGTTTTTGGTTGCAGTCTTGAAGATATCACACCCCATATAGATCAGCTCGCCAGCGAAGGCATGCGCTTCACGAATGCCCATGTCAATACACCAGTATGCCAGCCATGCAGACAATCATGGCTCACCGGACGATATCCCCACACAACTGATTCCGAAGGCTTTGAACCCATTGACGAGGGCGTAACAACGCTTTCTGAACAGCTAAAAAAACTGGGTTATTTGAATGGTATTCTGGGGAAGGAAATTCATCACCAACCCAAAGAGAAGTTCTTTTGGGATTTTATTCCGTTTGCAACGGAGCTGGATTCTATTTACCGCAAAGGGCATTCACGCAGTCCCGAATTGTTTTATACCTATTCACTCAAGTTTTTTGAAATGGCCAAGGATCAGGATAAGCCCTTCTTCCTAAGTGCAAACTCACATGATCCACATCGACCCTTTATTGGTAGTCGTCAAGACACCGCAACCTGGGGAATCGATAACATGCCGCCTGTCACACGTCAGTTTGAACCACATGAAGTGGATGTTTTAGGCTACCTACCGGATATACCCGATGTGCGAAAAGAGGTTGCCCAATACTATGGGAATGTCTATCGAGCTGACGAAAATGTGGGTAGTGTATTAAAAGCGCTTGAGGAAAGTGGACTCGCTAATAACACGGTCGTATTCTTTCTGGCCGATCATGGCGCTGCCTTTCCCTTCGCAAAAGCACAATGTTATCTAAACAGCTCCAAAACACCCTTGATCGTCAAATGGCCCGACAAAATCAAAGCAGGGACAACCGAATCAAAACACTTTGTCACGACCATTGATTTGATGCCAACTGTTCTGGATATTGCGGGCCTACCCCAGGTACCCGATTTGGATGGCAGAACTTTTCTGCCCCTGCTTCAAGATCAAATTCAGGACGATCGCGAATATGCCTATTCTTCATTCTACCAGATTTTTGCCAGAATTCGCTACCCGATGCGTTGTGTACAAAACGAGGAGTTCGGTTACATCTACAATTTTTGGTCTGATGGTCAACAACAAATCAGAGGCGACGCTACGGGAGGACTTACCTGGAAGGCCATGAATGAGGCAGCCAAAACCGATCCTGAGATTGCCAAGCGTGTCGATCTGTTCAGATATCGTGTTCCCGAAGAGTTCTATCATTTTAAATCAGATCCAGACGGTTTAATCAACCTGGCCAATGATCCCATGTATGCAAACGAACTTGCTCAATTCAGAGAAAAAATGCTGGAGATGATGCAAAAATATGATGATCCTGCTTTTGAGGCCTATCGGGATAGAAACAAAGAAGGTGCCATAGAAGCCTTTATGAACCAACAAAAAGAAAGAGCAAAAAACACGAAACCAGTTGTCAAATTTTAGAACGACTAAACTGATATGAGGAAGATCTTAACATCAGCACTTTTGATATGTATTCTCACTCCAATCTACGGTCAGAATGAAAACTTTCTGGATCTGATGTTTGGCATGTTTATCCATTACAACATGGCCACCTACCAGGGCGTTCAATGGGTCGAGGGCTATCCATCCCCAGCAACCTTTGATCCGGGCGTAGAAACAATAGATACAGATGCCTGGGCCGATGCAGCGCTGGCAGCCGGAATGAAATACGCTGTGCTCACGGCTAAACATGTAAGTGGATTTTGTTTGTGGGATAGTCACTACACAACTTATGATGTGATGCACCCCGATTGTCCATATCAAAAGGATCTCATTGGTCAATTCATCGAATCTTTTACAAGTAGGGGACTCAAAGTAGGTTTATACTATTGTTGGAGACATCCAGGATTTGATGCCAATAAAAAAGACAAGGAATTTCGAGTGCTCCCACCCGAGTGTGATCCGAGAACACACTCGATGGCGGAACAGATTGACTTCCAAAAGGCTCAAATCACAGAATTACTGACTAAATATCCTGAAGTTTTTTACATCTGGAATGATGCGCTTGATCCTGAAATCATGAAGCCTCAAGATGCTGAAGATTTCTTCAATGAGATAGATCCGGATATCCTGGTCAGTGGAAATTGGTGGGATTGGTCGAAGAAAGGAACACCCTATGCTGAAATCGCAGTCAAAGAGATGAGACACTTCCCTCCCGAGAATGAATATCTTGGAGAAACTTGCTGGCAATTAGAACGCAAATGGTTCTGGAATGGCACATCCCCATCAAAAACCCCGGAAAAAGTAGTTGAACTCTTAACCAAGGTAAACAATAGGAATTCAAATTTCCTATTGAATGTTGGTCCCGACAAGCAGGGCAATATCCCGGCAGCCAGTATTCAAACACTCAAAGAAGTGGGTGAGAGATGGAATCCACAACAGGGCATCTACCCCGGAGCCAATGAAAAAACACCTTCACTGTCACAATACTTCTCGTGGATCAACAACACAAACGAAGGAAGCACCGAGGCCC
>CAYUGX010000020.1:0-28931 GCA_964444375.1 uncultured Porphyromonadaceae bacterium
GAAAACAGACCTAGGAAATGTGATTTCTATTTATTGCAATATGTAGTTAATGCATAACTTGTCATTGCATCAATTATATCCTGACCTGTTGCGCCCTCACTGTCTAAGTAGGCTTTAACATCGGGATTTGTTACAAAAACCTTAACGGCTTGCACAACTGATTCATGGTTTTTTTCATCAGTATAATCAGAGAAAGAACTGGTTACATCACCTGTTAGCGTGGTGTTAACGTCCAACATCTTGCTAGGTGTATCACATGAAAAATCAAATGTCTTTAAATTAATGCTTTTGATTTCATTGTCAACTGTGGTTCTGAAGTAAACGGTCATGTTACCTACATCATAGATTTTCGAGAGATGAGTAGTTGCATATGGTTCTGGAGTAACCGCCTCAAGAATCTCAAATCCATACTCTACAGGACTTTGTTCCAAGTTATCATTGTAGTTTTCCAAGGCTTGTTTTCCAAACAGAAATCGCTTATCCTTCCCAAGTGATTCTAATGACCCTGTTTTCTCATATTCTCGAAGTTTGTTTATTTCATCGGAATACTTGCTATTGCACAACAGAGGGGTTTCAAGGTCTTCACCCATTATTATTTTTGCCTTACCATCAATAAACTCTATTACCGCACTTGTACCACTAGGATCTGCAACAAAAAAGTGCCAATTCCATCCATCAATTGAGATTACTTGAGCATTTTGAACTACTTCCTCTACAGTTGCAAAATTGTCAAGGACATATTGAATCCATTGTTGCATATGCATTGTTGGCTTGCTATAATCAGTTGGGTATTCGGTTTCAAGCAGGGTCATTTCTTCAAAAAACAATCCCACTTCATTCATTCCGCCATCAGGGAATTCAGCACCCATATAATTGAATGTGATTGATCCAAATTTTGAGATCCAGGTTTGCCTAGGGACATCCATGACCTTGGCCAAATATAGCTCCCTAAAGGTTATGCTTTCTTTGTAAACACCACGTTTATTGATGTATACAGACCCTTTAATTTCACGCTCTCCGTCTAAATTCCGACCATATATCATTCCGCTCTTGGTTTTCAATGAAAAAGAAGAACATGCAATGGAATGGGTGGACCAAGAAAAAATAATTAAGACAGCGAAAGAAAGAATCTTCCCTTTACAAGATATATTCATAGTGTATGGCTTAGTTAGCTAATTAACTAAAGGTAGGGATAATATTAAAAAAACTCCCCACCAAAAATGATGAGGAGTTTTCTCTTGTAGTGGGAACGGTTGAATTATCTAACCTGATAAATGACTTCTCCTTGATAACTACATTAAAGACTGAATGAAAATGAATTGACCAACCGCCTGCTAGATGAATTCCAATTTTGCAATTTATTGCATATTTGGAATCGTATCCAATTTTACATATTTTTGAATTATTGGAATCAACACCTGCAATCATGATAAATCGTTTGCTATTTGAAGAAGCACAAATAACTTCCAGGGAATTTAAGATTGTTGCATTAACTGGCCCCCGTCAGTCAGGAAAAACAACATTATGCAAACATGTTTTTAGAAACAAACCTTATGTTTCCTTTGAAGATTTGGATATCCTAGAAGAGGCCGAATCTGCTCCCCGAAGTTTTATAAATAAATACAAAGATGGGGCGGTTTTTGATGAGATACAGCGTGTTCCCGGGCTTTTTAACTATTTGCAAACTCACGTAGACAAGGTTGGGAAGAACGATCAATATGTTATTTCTGGCAGCAATAATTTTTTGTTACAGCAAAGCATTTCACAATCACTCGCCGGCAGGGCAGCCTATATTGAACTGCTTCCATTGAGTCTGCTCGAACTACAAGAACACGAGAGGACTATAAAAAGCCCTGTTTTTTATATGATGAATGGTTTTTATCCATCAATAATAACCAAACAGTCATCCGCGCAAAGATGGTTGCCCAACTATCTAAAAACTTATATTGAACGTGATGTACGAATGATCAGGAATATTGAAAACCTAAATCTCTTTTCAAAATTTGTAAAACTAGCAGCAGCAAGGGCTGGGCAAATATTAAACGTAAATAACCTAGCGAATGAAACCGGTGTGGATAACAAGACCATAAGTGCATGGATTAGTGTACTTGAGAGTAGTTACATTGTTTATCGTTTGCAACCATATTATAATAGTTTCAATAAACGTGTAATCAAATCACCAAAATTATACTTCTACGATGTTGGTTTGCTGTGTAATATACTAGGTCTGAACAGCGAAAGAGCGATAAAAAACAGCAATATGTACGGTGCAATTTTTGAAAACCTGGTCATTTCAGAAATCAAGAAGAACCGCTTTAATAAAAACCAATATGGTGAAATGTATTACTTGCGCGATAGTACAGGAAATGAAGTTGATCTGGTTTTGGAAAAAGATGGAACCCTTATTCCGGTTGAAATAAAAACCTCAGTAAAAACCTCACGTTCCGACTATAAAAACTTAAAGTGGTTTCAGAAATTATATAGGATAAATAGTGGCCTTCTCATAAATCAAAACAAGGAAAGCCAGGAATTGGAAGATGGAATATTGAATTTAGGTTGGACTGAGGTGGTTAATGTATAATTCACATAAAAAAACTCCCCACCAAAAATGATGAGGAGTTTTTTCTTGTAGCGGGGACAGGACTTGAACCTGCGACCTTTGGGTTATGAGCCCAACGAGCTACCAACTGCTCCACCCCGCAATGTGGGTGCAAAGGTAATAAAAAATATCCTAAATCAATTATGTTACTCGAATCTGAGATTGTTTATCAAAAAGTCAACACTTTTCTGAACTTCTTTCGCAGATTCACGTTTATTTAGGTGTTACATTAAAGTACAATGTCATGAAAGCACTTTTCCCGATTGTCCTGCTGACTGTTTTCTTTTTCAGCCTACCATCCATGGCCCAGGAAGAGCAAGCAATTGAACCTGAAAACAAAGCCGATTGGAGCATAGCGTCTCAATGGGGAGTCGGTGCTAAAGCTGGATTAAACGGACTCGGATTTGAAATCGTGAAAGGATTTGGTGATCGGCTCAACCTACGAGTGGGATATTCAGGATTAACGATTCCCTATTCACTGGAACAGACTTTTGAAGGCTTTGATCTATTGGCAAAAGCCAATGTGAAACTCGGAGGCGCCTCATTATTGATCGATTTCTATCCAGTAAAAAACATCATTCACCTCACTGCGGGTGTATTGCAGAACAACACACTGAAAACAGTAGGAGTCAGTCCACAGAGTGGATTTCCCTATGGAGATTTGACCATACCGGCAGAAGATGTCGGACGAATTGACGCTAACATCTCACTGGGCATGCCCTATTCACCCTACTTTGGGCTGGGATTTGGAAATACCCTGTCAAGAGAAAAGGTAGTTTCGTTCAATTTTGAACTGGGCGCCCTCTATCACGGTGGACCAGCAATTGATCTGTCAGGCGATGGCATTATCGGGCCAATGGCTTCTGAGCACAATGAAACAGTGCTGTCTGATGCAGTTGCTCAGTATACGTGGTTTCCTTCACTTTCACTTCAACTCACCTTCAAAATAATCTAAATATCCAATCATGACACGAATTAAATACTACATCGGATTACTGCTTATACCGATTTTTCTCACTCCAGCTTGCGATCCATTTGAACTTGACCAGGATGACCTTCAATTATCTGTAGATTTCAGCATTTTCAATACCTATTTCAGTGTTAACTATTATGATGCTGAAAGCGGTGAGATAATTGGCTTGAGTGGTGACGCCAACCTGGAAATTGAATTCACTCCTTCAGTTGACAATATAATTGTGGACACTGAAGGCAAAATTCAAACATCTCTGAATGCAAAATTTGGCTTCTTCACTTTGGCACTTGACCCATACGCAGCACCACCCTCGGCCGATAATCCAGTATTCATAACTATTACAACCAGATCTGACAAGCATATTGAACATGTAAAAACAATAAAAATTGCGGAAGAACGAAGTCTGAGTTATGAAGTTGACCTGATTAATAAAGAAACACCACCATCAGGAGTGATCATTGAGGAGAACAAAGATGTGGCCGAAACCTCTGAAGATGGTGCTACACAGGAAGATATTATCCTAAGTACTGAAGACGCTGAAGTGGAGGTAGAGATCGAATCAGGTACCATTCTCACCGATGAAGATGGTGAACCCTTAACCGGTTCAGTTTCTGTAGAATTGATGTCGGTCGACGCCACCGATGAGGAAGGATTTAAAAACATCCCAGGCTTAGATCAACCCGTAATCAATGAAGATGGATCAGAAGGGGCTATGTTTAGTCCCATAGCATACACCAAAGTTGAGATTGTTGATGAAAATGGTAAAAAAGCAAAAGGTGTCTCAGGAAATGAGATGATTGTCACCACTGCTGTTTCAGATGAACTGATCAACCCGACAACCCAGCAATCTCTTCAGCCTGGGGACTTGGTTCCCTCTTTCTTCTTTGATGAAGGTGATGCCACATGGAAATTCATGAGCAAAGATCCAGTAGAAGAGGTCGATGGTAAATTGGTGATTAAAAAGGTTCTGAAATCATTCAAAGCTGCCGGTGGGGGTAGCGTAGGGCAATTTGCCTATTCATTTGATCAGGATGTGCCCATCGATTACGTGATTCATTGGAGTATCGATAATTCGGTAACTCTTCCGATCGAAATCACCTGCAACTATGACATTGAATTGTCTGGTGGAAATCGAAAGACAGGTACAATGAATGTCTTACTAGAAACCTACACCGGACAGTTTTGGTTGTATGGTATTCCCGACATTGAAATATCAGGTCACGATTTCTCTTTTTCTATTGAAAACATTGGATCCTTGACAAAGGACATGCTAGCAACCATCAGTGGTAATAAAGGCTGGTCTATCAATTTAGATTCATCCTGGGGTTCAGGTGGAGGAGGTGGAGGTACACCAACTTCATGGTTGGTTAATTTCAAACTGGATGTGTGTAGTCAGCTGGTTCTTGAAGGTAGCTCCTTGCCAAACTTTACAGCTGTATTTCAGGGTCCAGGCTTCACTAGAGAAACAGTAAAACTGGTCAGTGGCGGTGTAATCAGTTTACCGGTGGATCCCCGAACGCAAACTGGATCATGGCAGGCAAAAATTATTTTCAATAACAGTTATGAATATCCAAGTGGATCGAATAGAATCACCATAACTAGCAGTCATTTCAAGACTGAAGGGTCCGGATCGAATGAAAAAATAATCTTCGAATGGAAAATGACTGATGCCACTCAATGTGCCGACTTGAGAGCTGCAATCGGCATTTAATGGATAAAGCCAGTCGGTATTTTTATTAAGAAATGTTTTGCTTGATAAGCCCGCATTTTCCTGTGCGGGCTTTTTAACAACTATTTAATTTGCTGTTTCGTAAATAGTTACTATATTTAAGTCCCCTTTTTGAGCGGAACTATTACTGAATTATTGATGCGTAAGTTGACCTTGAATATCGTACTCGTCTTGGTCGTACTTTGTTCCGCTACAGTTTTGCACGCGCAAACTCAGCGAAACTCTCGTTCGACACAAGCCGACCCCTTTGGCCAACATTGGGGATTTGGTCTTAAAGCCAGCACCAACGGTGTGGGTTTTGAGATCATCAAAGGATTGGGAGAAAAGGTCAACTTGCGTATCGGTAGTAGTACCCTAACCATTCCGTATGAAACCATTTACACTGTACAAGGCTTCGATTTACTGGCTTCGGCTAATCTTGGATTTGGAGGGATCAACGGTTTCATCGATTTGCATGCGACACCCTGGCTGCATCTAACAGCTGGAGCGGTAAAAAACAACATGTACCACACTGTCAGGATAACTTCTGCAGAGGCTTTACCCCTTGGTACTGTTGAAGTTCCGATTGAAGAAGTCGGATTTGTATTGGCCGAACTCACACCCCAAAACGAATTTAGTCCATATGTTGGACTGGGTTTTGGAACGGTAATGCCAAGAAAGTCCAATTTTTCTTTTAACTTTGAAATTGGGGGAATCTATCACGGTGAACCACAATTGGCGCTTTCGGGCGAAGGGATCATAGGTCCCATTGCTTCTGAAGAGAACCGGGAAATCATTATGGCGGCCCTCGCGCCATACAAATGGTACCCGCTGGTTACTCTTCAATTTACGTTTAGATTACAATAAACTAGAGATAAAATGAGAACTATACGTGCATTCTCAGCTGTCTTATTCTTGGTGCTACTTTTGACACCGTCCTGTCAGAAGTTCACACTAAGTCCGGATGATCTGGTGATCAATCTCGACTTAAACCTGATTAAGACAAACATAAACCTGCGGTTCTTCGATGCAACAAGCAAAACCATGATTGGTGCACTCGATGAAACAAAGATCTCTGTTGAAATCTTTGGCGAAGACAGCGAATTCGTTGTTGATCCGTCAGGATCTCAGTATGACATCTACAATTCAGGCGGCGGTTTCCTGGGCCTGGCCCTGGATCCGTACGTTACCACGCCGAGTGAAGACAACCCGGTGACCTTCAACATCGTAGCTAAATTGGATGGCTACCTGAACAATTCAAAAACATTTGTGCTTGGCCGCGAAGGCGTTCACGAATATACCATTGAAATGGTCAGTATAGAAAATCCACCTCAGGGTATTGAAGTCAGTCAACAAGCAGATGCTGGCACAGCTGACTCTGGAGTACTGGAGGGCAATATGTTTGTATATACCGCATCTGGCAATGCCTCTTTTCAACTCGATCAAGGAACCACTTTGACTGATAAAGATGGAAATGCCCTCACCGGAAATCTGGATGCTTCACTGGTTCACTTCGACCCAAGTGTCCCAGGTGTACTCGAAACATTCCCTGGTGGACTCGAAGTCACCATTGAAAATGAAGACGGTGAATTGGAAGAAGCCTACTTTGTAACAGCTGCCTTTGTTGACATCGAAATCACAGATGAGAGCAACCAGAAGGTCGAAAGCTTTGATCAAGGTGCACTGGAATTGGATATCGATATCGATCCCAATGTCATCAATCCCGAAACCGGCCAACACGCTCAACCTGGTGATGTCATCAGCATATGGAGCTACAATGAAGAAACCGGTATTTGGAAGTTCGAAGGCAAGAAAACAATCTACCCAACCCCAGAAGGGAAATTGGGTATCAAAGCCGAAATTGCTCACCTTTCATCCTGGAACCTGGCCTGGACGGGAGCCAACAACTATTCAGGGTGGAAGAAAATTGAATTCAAGTCACCAAGTGTAACCTACGAATCAAACGAGTTTAACTTCCTGGTGACTGTGGTGATGGACCCCAGCAACTCGATGTCATTATCTGAGGCCAGCTGGTCGAAATCCTATGTAATTGTTGGTAGCCCGGACGGTAATAATGAGCTGTTTATGCAGAACTTCCCTGGAGAACCACTTAAGATTTCATTCCAAAGTCTTGATAATTGTGGAGTCTCACTTTGGGAGACACCTGCTGACATTTATGTGAATCTGAGTACCTACAGCGGAGACTACGAGCTTACACTTACGCCATCAGCAAATCAATCAACACGTACGGCTGTGGTTCACATTAATTGCCTTGACACCGGTCAGCGGATCAAGCCGAGTTAACAGCTGACAGGCCGGTATCGAGAACAAGGAACAAGCTGCTGGATCATTAAGTCATTTACCAATGGAGAAATTACTGTTGGGGGATTGAAAGACAACACCGTTTATGAAGTCCAGGCCTGGTATCAGGGCCAATGGAAACCAGCAACACCTTACACGAAAAATATCGGTACGGCCAGTACCGTTTACTTCGAACCAGAGATTAATTGTATCTAAAACTTTCGAGTCAATATGCACGCTAAGAACCCACCGTTTGCACGGTGGGTTTTTTGTTGATTACTTTCTTATAAACTGGACCCGTTCTGCACGTGATTTGTATCTATTTCAACGTACTTTGATTAAAGAAATAGTATACGATGAACAGAATACATACCTACCTCCTGGTGTTGATCCTTCCAGGTTTTTTCTTGCTTTTTACCACATGCTCCAAAATAGATGACGGCATTGCGGCAATAAAGTGGCAAATCGATTTTGACCTGGTTAACACCTCCTGGGATGTTCAATTCAAAGACGCAAGTACCGGTGAATTTCTCGGACAAGATGATGATCGACGAATCGAAGTAACCCTGACCGGTCCTGATAATGACCAGTTGCTTGACATGGCAGGCCTCAAACACAACGTATTCTTTGCAACCAAAGGATTCCTTGGACTCATTTTACATCCAGATCACGCCACCCCCCAAGAAACTGCGCCCGTTCAGTTTACAATACATGCCAAGATTGATGGCTACTTACCGGTTCACATACCGGTCGAGGCCTTTGGCATCGGAATACACCCTGTTGAAATACTTATGGTAAATCTTGACCAGCCGCCAGTAGGTGTCAACGTATTTCATGCTGATCAGGTTAGCAAGTTAGTCTATGGTAAAATTGAAGATTCACTTCTCTTGTACACACCCGGCAACCGTCTTGCCGTAAGGGTAGAAGCAGGAACTGAAATGCGTACGGCTTCAGGGGATCAGCTTGGAGGAAACCTAAGCATTACATTGGCCTTGTGGGACTGTACTAAAGAAAGCGCCATGGAGACATTGCTTGGGGGGCCTCTTGCCCTGATCAATGAGCAAGATTTCTCACTAGGAATTAAGCAACCAGCCAGTCAGGTATACATGCTTATCCAGGATGAATATGGTAAAGTTGCTACCCAGATAAATCCCCCGGCTGAAGCAACCTTCCTGGTAGATCCTTATATTTTCCACCCCGAAGAAGGGCGATTTGTGGCACCGGCTGATATCCTGCCCATTTATCAATTAAACAATGAGAATGGCACCTGGCAGCCAGAAAATACAGTAGTTTTAGAAGCCTTCCAGAATAAGGTATTAGCCAAGACATCCATTCAGAATTCGGGGACGTTTCACTATGGATGGATCGATCAGCAATATTGCAGCGATCCACTCCCTTTGGCATTCATCCCACTTGAAGGCTACAGTACACTACCCTACTCATTCAGGTTGAAAGTATACCGGAATTACAACGACCACTTTCAATACCTGTATGCCTTCAATGTGGCCGGCAAAACCGATGAACACTCCTATCTTCGATACTTGCCAAGCGGTAAAGAATTGATTATCCGTTTCGAGCCTTATATCACGTGCGCCGATCCCTATTATAAAAATCCCGATCCGGTGCTCCTGACCGGAGACTGTGGACCATTCAGCCCCTTAGAAAACCATCTTCTACCGGTGCCACCAGGTGAGATAAGAGAAATGAAAGTGGTATTTATCGACACCCAACATAACAATACCGAATATACTCCGGCCTCATTTGCAGGCTATTACAGAAAGGTCGGCAGTTCTTGTTGGAAATCAGCCCTGGTGTACGAAGGAATTACTCACCTTTTTGATGTCCTGCCGGATGAAACCTATGAAATGGGCATCAATTACAAGGGACAGTTTCACCGAAAAGAAGTGAGCATCACTCCTGAAGGACAGTTATACGTAGAAATTGAAATTGATTAAACAGCTTAAACGGAATGAAAATTCGAATCATACTAACCCTGGTTATTGCCTCTCTTTTATGCTCACCGGCTTTCAGTCAATCGAAGTTTAAGCTGGTCATCCCCCCAATTGACTGGAAAACAGGCTGGGCTGCAGGACTAAAAGTGTCAACCACCGGACCCGGAGTAGAGGCCATCAAAGTCATCAACAAGAATTGGAATGGAAGAATAGGGTTCAGCTTATTGCCTCTACACATCAACACGTCTATCGATCAGGGCAATATGAAACTAGCCCTGGATAGTCGGTTTCGAACGGGTGGAATCAACGTGCAGGGTGATTTTCACCTCTCAGAATGGTATTACTTCACCGGCGGAATTTGGTTCAACCTTGTTAAGGCAGATCTGGCCATTCAATTAGCCGATCCGGTTGATTTTGGTGATATTTCAATTTCACCCGATCAGATTGGCACCTTTTCGGTGATCGCCAAACCCGGCACCCGCATATCCCCCTACCTTGGAGTGGGATTCGGTAATCCCATGCCGGCCAAAAACCGAAAGTTTTGGTTCAATGTTGAACTGGGTACCTGGTATCATCATAAACCCCGTTTCACTTTAGACGCTGCCGGCATGATTGAACCAACGGCGAATGAAAATAATGAAAAAGCCCTCGAAACGAATTTCAAGGGCTTCCGGTTTTATCCTGTGTTCAATATCCAGGTTAATTACAGAATTCTCTAAGTCATTTAATAAGAATAGTTGACTCCGTCGATTTGATTGACATCGGAATGGTCATTGGTGAAGGCAACTGAGGTGAGTCAACCGATATCACTCCAGCGATACTGGTTATACCTTCTGCCTTAATGACCACGCCTGTGTCGCTTGCAAGTGTTATACTGGCTTCACGACCACCATCCATCTCATAATTCATTTCCATGCCTTCCATCTCCATGGGTGCTTCTGGCATTTCACCCATCTCAATCTTCACTTGTTGGCTCAAAACCACCTTTTCAGCATCCGCCTCTGCCAGGGTGGTGCTCACCGAGTTGATGAAATTGATCATCTGACTCACTTCACTGACTTCTTCCCACGATTTGCCCACTTTTATCTTTTCTTTGGGGAAGGTCATAAAAAAACTCGCCAGAATTTGCTTCAACCCTTCTTCAGAACTATACTGCGCCATTAGATTCAGAAATATCTGGGCTTCAATCCCGGCATTCTCAATCATCTCTGAAAATCGGTCTACTATTTCATCCTTCTTCTCAATACTGATAATATTGCCCTTGGGTGTCATGGTAAAAATAATGGGTTCTTCCTGCATCCATTTTATCAGGTTCCAGGGACCCTCTTCCTCGGGCACATCATCAGACGAAAACTCAATATCGCCCATGGCCGAGGACATTTTTATGGCAAGCTTGGCTATTTCCCGGCTAATCCGATAGTTTCCATCCTCACCGACCTCAATCACTTTGAAAGTGATGGTTTGCTTCGTCTCACTATCGGTATTTTGAGCTTGTCCCATGACTTCCTGGGCAATCTCCTGGGTGATCACACTTTCATAACTAAAAGTCATTCCAGCCTTCAGTTGGTACTTGAGATCTACTTTCTTGGCTTCTGCACCAAAACTAATCAGTATACCAAAACCGATCAATAATAGTTTTCTTACTGGTGTCATGCTATTTTTCTGTATTATAATATTTGTTTCTATCACAAATTAGTTTTCCGTCTACCACTTCCAATTCAGCAACCTGTAACGAAGTTCGTTTCCATTCAAAGGGCTGTGTATAATTATAGCTATTAGTGAAGCGTGGTTGGTCAAACAAATGGCGGCCCGGATGCACAAAATAGAACATATATGCCCGGTCATCCAAGATTACCACATCCGGATGCTGTCCATACCAACCGTCATCAAAACGCTGACCCGGATCCACCATAATCAATCCCTGTGATTCCCAGTTCTCACCAGAGTCTGAGCGATATACGCCGATTCCTCGTCCGGTATCGGTCAGCAGCCAATACGCATCTTTCCATTGAATCACATTAGGTGCTTCATGAGAACGGTCTTTTGCTGAACTCTCTTCTATCTGCTCCCATTCATACAAATCAGGACTATCGGCTGCCTTGGTTATTGAACCTGCAGCTTCATCCTTATACCACAATCGCCAGGTTCCATCTTCGAGCTGGATCACTCCTGGATCAATTACCCGGTCTGAGGCCAATGGCAATTCAGACTCAAACTGCCAATTCATCAAATCAACCGAACTAAAATGAACAATGTGTCTTTCACCCCCCCAGGCATGATAGATCCCTCGAATAAAGGTAACATACATGTGGTATCGGCCATTATGTTCCAATACTTCAGGGGCCCAGTAGGTCAACGACCCTGGCTCGATTTGCATACCTTCACAGCAACCCTTATAATACCAGGTTCTCCCGTGGTCGGCCGATGCAGCGATACCAATTTTAGTACCGTAGCACCACGAAACCCCCTGTGATGGGGTGGTGGCCCGTCGCTGGGTATAAAAAATCCACCACTCGCTGGTCTGTTCATTCCAAATCACCGAAGGATCAGCAGCACCATCGTATATCGGGTCGCGATACAAGGGAGCAGGTGCCTGGTCGATAAAAAAGTCTTGTGCTAACAGGGAAGCAGTACAGGCAAGTAGAAACAATATCAACAAAACCCTATTTCTCATCATTCAATAATTTAGGTTTATGCTTTGCCCTCATTTACCAACCGAGCAAAATGCTCAAAACTGCGATCCCAGGTTTTTTCAGCCTGATCAGGAAAGACACATCCAGGCAGTTGACGCATGGCTAAATGATAGCGTATACAATCACAACAGGTTCCCTTTCTTGAACAGGGATCATAGCTGCAATTGCAAAATTGCAGGTTTCTGTCCTTCTTACAATCCATCGTTTTTGGTTTTCCACGAAGGTATAAAGTTTGTTCTATTTTTATCTCCTACCGGATGTTTCTGTCGCAATTTTATTACCTTTGAAGCTTCAAAACTCAGGACAATGAAAACTACGGTCCTTTCACCTATTTGCTGCTAGTCGTTACTCTTTCTGAGATCGACAAGGCAGCGCATTAACCCGCGGGATTCCCGCAATTTTCTCATTTTTAATTTTTTAACTTTTTTATCGGAGGAACTTTTTATGAAAATTTCTGTCTTATGTATGACCCGGCCACTGGCCCCTGTGCTACCATCCACAGAAAAAATAATCACCAACGATTTAACTCAATTTTATGAACATCATCGAAAACGAAAACGAAAATGAGTCGACGATTAAATATACCTTTGCAACTCACATTCATTAACCGGATTACACAATTGAATGTAAAAAAAATACGCAGCGCCACTTGGGAGGCCATCTCAGGTACCGAACAGGATTTCACCACCGGTAGTCTGGGACGAGCAGTCTTCCTATTATCAGTTCCCATGGTTCTTGAAATGATCATGGAATCGATATTTGCCGTTGTGGATATTTTCTTTGTTTCCCGACTGGGCGCCGAAGCCGTAGCCACAGTCGGACTAACCGAATCTCTAGTTACCATCGTTTATTCACTCGCTGTTGGTCTAAGCATGGCCACCACAGCCCTGGTATCTCGAAGAATCGGAGAAAAAAAGCCCAAAGAAGCATCTAAAACAGCTGTCCAGGCGATAATAACCGGACTTTTTGTTTCGCTCCTGATCGCAATACCTGGAGCCATTTTCTCAAAAGAATTACTAGGTCTGATGGGAGCCACTGAAAGCATGCAAAATGAATACGGTGGATATACAACCATCATGCTGGGTGCCAACGGAGTTATTATGATGTTATTCATCATCAACGCGGTATTTCGCAGTTCAGGTGATGCAGCCATATCCATGCGGGTGCTCTGGGTAGCCAATATCATTAACATCATTTTAGACCCTTTGTTGATCTTTGGTATAGGGCCTTTCCCAGAACTGGGCGTGGTTGGTGCAGCAACAGCGACCACTATCGGACGAGGAATTGCAGTTATCTTCCAGTTCTACCTGCTTTTCAGTGGAAAACACCGTATCAAAGTAGCCTTTGACGATATTGTTATCCGATTCAAAACCATAATTCACCTGGTTAGAATATCTCTTGGTGGAATCGGTCAAAACTTGATTGCCACTGCCAGCTGGATCGGCCTGATGCGCATCGTATCCACCTTCGGTAGCGATGCCGTGGCCGGATATACCATTGGTATTCGGATTCTGATATTCTCGTTGTTACCATCCTGGGGCATCAGTAATGCTGCCGCTACATTGGTTGGTCAGAATCTGGGGGCAGGCAAACCCGATCGAGCCGAGCGGTCTGTATGGGTCACCGCAAAAATCAATGCGATCTTTCTGGGAATCGTGGGGATCATATTTATTAGTTTCCCCCGCTTCTTCATTGAACTATTCATTCAGGATATACCTGTTGTGGAAAGCGGTATAGCCTGCCTCAGGGTAATCAGTTACGGATTCGTCGTGTATGGCTTAGGCATGGTGATGATTCAATCATTTAATGGCGCGGGTGACACAGCCACGCCAACCTTGATTAACTTCATTTCATTCTGGATAATCGAGATCCCCTTAGCCTGGTTTCTGGCCACCCAAATGGGCATGGCCCAGAATGGAGTATACTGGGCCATCGTAATCGCTGAAACCATTATGGCAATCATGGCCATGTGGCTTTTCAAGCGAGGAAAGTGGAAGCAAAAGAAAGTGTAATGAAAGTCAGATCAAATTCGTAACTTGCTTTTCAAGCAGACCGATCTTCTGACCAAAAGCACCATGCGGATTGTTCTAACAGCATTACTCATTACAATAGTATTAAGCTGCCACAAGGAGCCTGTTAATCAGCCTCCTGTGGCGGCTTTTTCAGTTGAACCCAGTTTTGGTGATACCGAGACCCGCTTTGTTTTTGATGGCTCGCTTAGCACCGATCCTGATCAGGAAGATTCACTGCTGTGGGTTCGTTGGGATTGGGAGGGAGATGGCATTTATGACAGTTATTTTGTTCAAACAAAGATCCATACCCGGCAGTTTGAACAGATTGGCAATTATACGGTCAGGATGCAGGTTCGGGACAACGAAGGTGTAACCGATACCAGCCATCACCAGATTTCTGTTCACCGTGGAAGTGCCGCACCACTTGAACCCTTTGCACCGAATCCTCGCGACAGTGCCAATAACATCGTATTCAACGGACGACTATCCTGGGTGGGAGTTGATCCGGATGATGATCCCATGGTGTATGATGTTTACCTGGGGACAACCAGTGATCCTCCTCTCGTTGCTACTGATCTGATCATTGATGAGTACTATCCGGCAGGGATTATACCTGGAGAATTATATTATTGGCGTGTGGTGGTTCGAGATGAACTACTTGAAGAAACCAGTGGCCCGGTTTGGCGATTTTCGACCCACTCAGGTTCCTATATTACTGATACGCTTGTTGACACACGTGACGGTGAGGTATATAAAACCTTGTTACTAAATGGCCGCTGGTGGATGACTGAAAACCTGCGTTACAAACACGAAGGCTACTCACATTGCTATGATGATCTGGAAGAGAATTGCAAAATATATGGCCACTATTACTATGCCGGAACACAAGACAGTGTTATTTGTCCAGAGGGATGGCGCTACCCATCACGAAATGAATGGGATGAACTGGAGGCCCACCTGGGAATGGAAAGAAGCGATATCAACCGCTATGGGGTTTGGCGGGGTAGCGACCAGGCCGATCAACTTATCGTTGGTGGCTCATCAGGGCTAAATTTTCTGCATACTGGCTACCGCGATGACGAAGGAAACTGGCAATACTTTGGCGAGCGCTTCTATTTCGGAATAACTACGGGCAGGGCTGCCTCACGAATGGCCATAAAAGGATACGGGGGCATACTCAAGAGCTACCATTGGGAAGCCCGGCATGTCCCCGTACGCTGTATAAAATAATTACTTCTTGTACGCGATAAACAACAGAACAAGGTCTGAGCCCACATCCATCACTTCAGCAGCGAATGCAATCTCAATCGATTCATCCTGGTACAGATAAGCACCGTGGTATGAATCATTACCAACATCCCAATATTGCAATCCCCTCACGGTAACCGGGATGGCACCCAGCCAAAACTCCTGGATCGGGATATCAAAAACAATGGAATTATCGGTTTCTCTTAGGTATTCGCCCTGGAATAACAGTTCGCCCTCATCGTAAAAATCGATCATATCGGAATGTTCGAAATTCTTGCGCACGTGCACAGTCCCAGTCACGTCGTACAAGCCCTCTTCATCGCCGATGTAATCTAACTCCTGGCCATTATCAATGTAAGCCTTGAGTTCGAAATCATAAAAGCCGATTACGTCATTTCGTATATCGTAATCGCCATTTTTAAAACCGTCTTCGCATGCGGAAAACAGCAGGGTCATGGGTAGTAGGATTAGTAGCAGCAGTCTTCCTAATTTTTTGCGAGTAGTTTTCATGATACAGGTCTTTATGTTGAATCTTTCTTTATTTCCTCATCAGTGATGCCCAGCAATCGCAACTCTCTCTTGTGCTGTTCAATCTTCTGATTGAGTTCATAGACCTCTTTCAAAACCTGTGCCAATTCGTATCCTTCTTTAACGGCTTCCTTATCGAATGTCTCCATGATGATGTAATGGTGTTTCTTGCCACTGAAGCGAACTTTAAGTCTTCTGTCGGCATGCTGAACCATCAGGCCAATGATCCCCCGATCCCTACCATCCTTAAAATCAATACTTTCCCACCTGTCATCCTGGTCCTGCAATTTTCGGTTGTTGGGGTCACCCAGGGCGATGGTATCGGAAAAAACGTTCAGCTCCTTGTCGTAAACTTTTATGTAAACGTGATCCAACCATTCTTTTCCATAATAATGTGACGATACCCAAAAAGTACCATCTTCGATCACATTGGCCTTCACAAAGCTTCGGCTCCACGACCGGCGAACCGATTGCCTTTTATGTTCATACTTACCTGGCTTGCCTGGATTCCCTGGGATAAACACAAAGTTTTTCGACAGTTCCTTGATCTGAGGCAACAAACTATCTCTCATCTGACTGGCTTGCTTAATAAATTCGTTGTGAAAGGCCATGGCGCCTTGCTTCTTCAGCTTCATGGCCTCGTTGATCTGCTTGTATTCTTCGGGATACCAAAGCGGAATCGAATCTAACAAGGCCAGCGCCTTTTCAAAATCACCAGAAGCAAACAAACCTTGCGCTTGCTCAAGCTTCTGAATCGCCAGCTTTTCGGTCTCAGACATACAGGCTGATAACACCAAAACCATTAATATCAACAGGCTTCTGAGCCCTTTTCTACACTTCATTGCTATATGCTTTTGGCTAAAATTACGCCTTTTTTTCTATCTCCCCGAATTATTTACATTTGTATGACAAATTAACGCTATGAAGCTTCGCATCTCCTGTCTTTTTGGGGCATTCATGCTCACGCAATCTGTATCCGGTCAGATTACAAAGGATTACGGTGAATTACAACTCCCCGAGCTTTTTCAGGAGGAAATGGTTTATCAGCAAAAAGTACCCTTCCTGGTATACGGCCAGGCCAATACCGGAACCAAAGTACAGGTTGATTTTCGTCAAAAACAGTATGAAACAACTACTAATCCATCCGGCAGGTGGGAAATATCATTACCGGGCCAAAATGCAGGAGGACCCCATCGCTTAATGATTAAAGCAGATACTACCATTCACATTGATTCTGTCTATTTTGGAGAAGTATGGCTCGCCTCAGGCCAGTCGAATATGGCCTTTCCTCTTAAACGTGATTCATTTGCTGCTCATACATTTTCAACCCTACCGGATGAAAGTGTGCATGTGTTCAATCGTTTGAATCGAGCCCATCCCTCAGGTGTAGTTTTCGACTCAATTCAACTTGACTTGATCAACAGGGGCGCCTACTACCATCCAGCTCAGTGGGCAAGTGCTGATTCGGTTTCTGTGGCTAATTTCAGCGCCATCGGATACTATTTTGGCCAGATGCTGGCTGATTCACTGCAATGCCCAATTGGTATCATTCATAACGCAATAGGGGGATCCAATACTGAATCATGGATTCCCAGGAACGTGATTGAACAAAATGAAGACTGGGCATCATTATTAAATAATTGGAAGGATTCTGAATTGGTTGATAGTTGGGTAAAAGGTCGAGCCTCTAAGAATCTCGAAGGTACCTCTAACACGAAACAACGACATCCCTTTGAGCCTGGCTATTTATTTGATGCAGCCATAGATCCGATATGCCAGTATCCGATAGCCGGTGTCATCTGGTATCAAGGCGAATCGAATGCCTCAGACTATGAATTGCATACAGCGTATTTTACCACCCTGATAGATAGTTGGCGAGCAGCTTTTGATATTCCCGACTTACCCTTTTTGTATGTGCAATTATCGTCAATCAATCGCCCTACCTGGCCCGTTTTTCGATACAGTCAGTTGCAAGTCGAAACTGCACGTCCTCAACTGGGCATGGTGGTTAGCAGTGACCTGGGGCACCCCACCGATGTGCATCCGACAAATAAGAGAGATATCGGTTATCGTTTGGGGGCCAAAGCTTTGGATATGGTGTATGGCTTTGGATGCATCAGCAGTGGCCCAAGAATAAGCCAGGTGACCAGTTATCCCTACCGGATAAAAATCATGTATGACAATGCCGGATCAGGTCTGGTAGTTAAAGGGAATAAAGCCAGGGGATTTGAGATGGCTGCTGAGAACGGATTAACTTTTCCGGCCAAGGCAAAAGTCAGTGGGAATACAATCATCTTGCGCAGTTGGAAAGTTAAAAAACCCAAGTATGTCAGGTACGGCTGGCAGCCCTATTCGCTGGGCAATATTTTTAATAGTTTTGGTTTTCCGGCATCGACTGATATGTATGAAATAGAAAACAAACCATGAAAAAAACGACTTCAGTTCTGGTATTTGCCATCATGCTAACAGGTAGTGGCTTCGCGCAAAAAGAAAATACCTTGCGAGTGTTGTGTTATAACATTTACCACGGAGCTACCATGAACGGTGATTTCAATCTCGATACCATAGCATCGGTCATCGCCTCATTTAAGCCAGACCTGGTGGCCATCCAGGAAGTGGATCGATTGACCAAGCGGGCCAAGGGTATGGACCTGGCCACCGAGCTGGCTTACCGAACCAAACTGAATCCACTGTTCGGACGATCCATGTATTTCGATGGGGGTGAATATGGTAATGGAATTTTAGCCGCCTACAGTTTCATCTCCACCAGCAAAATAGACCTGCCCTCATCGCCAGGCAAGGAACCCAGGTCGGCCATAGAAGCACTCATTGAACTACCCTCAGGAGATACCATAGCATTTGTTTCCACCCATTTTGACCATTCTGGTAATATGCCCGACCGCACTAACCAGGCCACTTACCTGGCAAAGCGTTATGCGGAATTTCCCTACCCGGTTATTTTGTCCGGGGATCTGAATGCCCAACCCGATTCTGAACCGCTAAAAATCCTGGGAAAGGTGTTTCGAATGAGTGCCGGCGAAAATCCCAAGCCAACAAGCCGAAACAGTGGAAATGGAAGTAAGATTGACTATATTTTAATCGATAAACGGCATGGTTGGGAGGTAAAAGAAACGATTGTGAATTGTGATGAGGTGGTGAGTGACCACTGCGGGTATTTTGCAGTTCTAAGACTTAAGAGTAAGAATAAGAGTAAGTAAAAGATTAAGAGTAGGGTAAAGATTAATGGAGACTGTTTCATCTATTGAGGTTTTTGAGGAGCACCTTCAGCGTGGTGATCTGGTTTTTGTTTATTTGTCGCATCCGGCTTGTTCGGTTTGTGTGAGTTTGTTGCCGAAGGTTGAAGAACTGATGGTTAAATATCCATTGGTTAAAGCACTCTACGTAAATACGGCTGATTCACCTGAAATTGCTGCTAAGGTTACAGTATTTACGAATCCAACTGTACTGTTTTTTGTGCAGGGGAAAGAACAATTCAGGTTTGCCAGATCGTTTGGGGTTGGGCAGATAGAAGATAAAATTGAGAGGGTTTATGGATATTTTGCGTAAAGTTTTTTTCGTTTTGTTGATTACAGTTGTTGTCAGTGGTGAAATCCTCGGTTTCGCGGGGACAGAGTCATCAGTCTTCAGTCTTCAGTCTTCAGAAAGAATAAAGACGTTAGAAGAACCAGCGCCTAGCGCCCAGAACCAAGAACCAATCCTCGAACCCACCCTGCTCGGTACCATCCCCGACTCCCTGGGTCTCGCCGGTGCTTTTTCCGGCCTTCTCGGACCAGAAAAGGACATCCTCTTCATAGCCGGCGGGGCGAATTTCCCGAAGCCGGTGTGGGAAACTACGAAGCAGTATAGTAGTGCAGTTTATTTAGGGAGCATTGGGAATGGAAGGGAAGCGGGGAAGGCAGGGAATGGAAGGGAAGCAGGGAAGGCGGGGAACGTAGGGATTGAATGGCTTGAGAATGCTCAGAGATTTCCCGTTGAGATTGGCTATGGCGCCTCTGTAGTGACTGATTTCGGAGTGATCTGCATCGGCGGACACAATAGTGATGAGGTGTATAAAAGTGTATGGCTAGTTCAATGGAATGAAACCAAACAGGATATTGATGTTATTCAACTACCCGACCTTCCATCCCCATCCACCCACGGAGGAGCAGCAGTCGTTGGAGACTACGTATATTATATATGTGGCCAAAATGGCCACAGCCTAGAATCAGCCAACAAAAACTTCTACCGGCTAAACCTTTCCACCCTAAACGACTATATTAATCTTGATCCTAATCTTTACTCTTTAACTCAATCCTATTCTTACTCTTACTCCTGGGAACCCCTCCCCAATTTCCCAGGTACATCCCGTGCAGTCCACGCGGTGACCGCCCAGCACAACGGCCGCAACCAGGCCCTGTATGTAATCAGCGGCAGGCGATTCAAAGACGATTATTCTGGGCCTGAACCCTTTGAGCTGCTAACCGATGTTTGGATGTATGATCCACTAAATGAGGAAGAGCCCTGGTCACAAAAATCAGACGCTCCAGTTTGTTTGATGGCCGGTACTGCAGTAGCCTTTGGTCAGAGTCATATTTTTGTGATTGGTGGTGCTGATGGAAGTCTGATCTACCTGGCCGATTCGTTGCGTGACAATCACCCCGGTTTTCCTAAAACGGCCTGGGCCTATCATACCATTACGGATACCTGGACGAACATGGGTCTGATTCCGATCAACCAGGTGACTACCAATGCTCTCATTCGGGATGGTGAGATTATCATTCCGTCTGGTGAGGTGCGTCCGCGAGTCAGAACGAATGAAATCTGGTCTTATCGTTTGAAGGACACTGAAAGTTCCTTTGGCTGGTTGAATTATACCACGCTTTTCGTGTATCTGGCAGCGATGCTGCTGGTAGGCGTTTATTTCACTAAAAGAAACAAAAACACCAACGACTTTTTCCGGGGAGGACAACGGGTACCTTGGTGGGCCGCTGCTTGCTCAATTTTTGCCACCATGCTGAGTTCTCTGACCTACATGTCGGTTCCAGCAAAGGCCTACATGACAAACTGGGAATACTTATTGGGTTATCCGGCCATTTTCCTCACGGCAATTTTGGTCATTTACCTGATTTTGCCATTTTTCAGGCGAATTGATGCCACCTCAGCCTATGAATATCTCGAAAAGCGCTTCAACAAAGGAGCCAGGTACATTGGCAGTGGTTTCTTCATTGTTTTCCAAATCGGTCGTATGGCCATCGTGATGTTCTTATCGGCACTTGCCCTGTCTGCCATCACCCCTTTCACGGCCGCCCAATGCATCCTTATTATGGGCATCCTTAGCATCCTTTACAGTACGCTTGGAGGTGTTGAGGCTGTAATATGGACCGACACCATCCAAACCTTTGTATTGCTCGGAGGAGCCATTCTGATCTTTATCCTGGTTGTTCTCAGACTGGATGGCGGAATGGGTGAGTTAGTTCAGGTAGCGGCAGCTGACAACAAATTCAAGATGGTCAATTGGGATTGGGATATCATGTCGTACACCACAGCTGCTTTCTGGGTTATTGTTATCGGGGCCTTTGGCCAGAATCTGGTATCTTATGGCTCAGACCAGGCTGTGATTCAGCGCTACATGACCACTGCCGATCAAAAGAAATCGGCCAAATCCATACTTACCAATGGCATCATTTCATTACCAGCCGGATTGTTATTCTTTGCAGTGGGTACTGCCCTGTATGTATTCTACAAAGCCCACCCGGGTAATCTGAATCCCGGATTCCAGAACGATGCCATCATGCCCCTGTTCATAGTCCAGGAGATTCCCAAAGGAATTGCCGGACTCATTATCGCCGGTGTTTTCGCTGCTGCCCAATCCACCATCAGTACCAGCATGAACTCAACTGCCACGGCAGTCGTTACTGATTTCTTAAGGCCCTGGAAAACCATGAAAACCGAAAAAGGCTACCTCAAACTGGCCCGCTGGATGACCGTAGTATTTGGGGTGGCTGGTACCGCCATGGCACTGGTTTTTGCATCAGCCGATATCAAGTCATTGCTCGATCAATTCTTTGCTGTTCTCGGCTTGTTTGGCGGTGCATTAGGTGGCATGTTTTTATTAGGTATGTTCACTCGCCGGGCTAATGGCACTGGTGCTGTTGTAGGTGCCATCATTGGTGCATTGACCTTGTATTTCGTCAGTACTTTTACAGATACCCATGTGTATTTGTACGCAGCGATTGGAGTTGTTAGTACGATGTTGAGTGGGTGGGTTGTGAGTATATTTACTCGAGTTAAAACAAACGAGCTTACTGGATTAACGGTTTATGATTTGAACAAATAATAATATGATTTCAATAGTTGATTTGCAGAATACCTATCGCGACGGTCTGCTTCATGATACGCTGCCTTTTTGGATCAAGAACTCTGTTGATCGGGAATTTGGTGGTTTCACCTTTATGCTCAATCGCGATGGATCGCTGATGGATACCGACAAAGGAGTTTGGCAGCAGGGGCGTTTTACCTGGTTGCTGGCCACATTGTACAATGATGTGGAAAAAAAACAAGAATGGCTCGACCTGGCTAAACACGGGATCGATTTCATCGAAAAGCACTGCTTCGATTCCGACGGTCGTATGTTTTTCCATCTGGCTCAGGATGGTAGTCCGATCCGTAAACGACGCTATATCTTTTCAGAGACTTTTGCCATCATTGCCTATGCTGCCTATGCCAAAGCCACCGGTGAAGATTGGGCAGCTGAAAAAGCCGAGACGCTCTGGAAAATGATCATGGAGTTGCTGCATACCCCAGGCGCCCTGCCACCAAAATTCACCGCCAACAGGCAGTCGAAAGGACTGGCAATACCGATGATTCTGCTGGTGACTGCCCAGGAACTGAGAAAAAATGTCGGTGACAATGGCTATTCAGCAACCATAGATAAACTGCTCGAGCGCATTGAATTGCACTGGATGAAACCCGAGTTTGAGGCTGTGCTCGAAACCGTTGGTCTGAACGGTGAATTTATCGATCACAGCGATGGACGCCTGCTGAATCCCGGTCATGCGATTGAACTGGCCTGGTTCATGTTGAAAGAAGCCGAATACCGCAACAACGATCCCAAAATCACTCAGCTCGCACTCACCATTCTTGATTGGATGTGGAAGTGGGGCTGGGATGAAGAGTTTGGCGGTATTACTTATTTCAAAGATGTCAAAAACCTCCCTCCACAAGAATACTGGCACGACATGAAGTTCTGGTGGCCCCAGAATGAGACCATCATTGCCAACTTAATGGCTTACCGGATGACCGGGGAGAAAAAATACCTGGATCAGCATGCGCTGATTCACGACTGGTCCTACTCCCACTTCCCTGATCCCGAATATGGTGAATGGTATGGTTACCTTCACCGAGATGGACGCATCTCTGTTCCCAATAAAGGCAACCTGTGGAAAGGTCCGTTTCACCTGCCCAGGATGCAATTGGTTTGCTGGGATGAATGCAATAAACTATTGGCAAAATCCGTAGTCTAAGTAAAGGATACAGAAGGGAAATCGTACCTTTGCAGCTACTTTATGAGTAAGCACCTACATTCAATCGTACACTATTTTGTTGGAATGGGCCTTGGGCTGCTGACTCTGAGCTGCACAACCGATTTTGACCCCTATATTGAAACTGAACCTATTCCGGTTGTTTATGGAGTAATAAATCCACAGGATAGCCTCTACCAGGTTCGCCTGACAAAAAGTTATGTAGGACCAGGCAGTGCTTACGATTACGCCCAACTGGCAGACAGTCTGTATTTTGAAGAAGCGAATGTGTACCTGGAAACTTTCTTACATGATCAATCCCTGGTTCAGTCAATCAAATTAGAACCCGTTGAAATAGCTCCAAGGGAACCAGGGATTTTTCTGACTGTCCCTAACCGGATCTACCAAACCGATGAAACTCAACTCCTGATACGCCCCGAACATTTTCAGGAAATGGGTAGACCCTACAACGCAAAACTCTATCTGCGGGCACAGATTCCAGGTTCACCCGATACCGTTCTGGCTTCAACCTGGCTCCGCGAACCGCCACGCATTATCAATCCGCGTTCAACCTTTCAAAAGGTATACTTTTATGGCGAAGTACCCTTTCAAATGGAATGGGTGCACTCTTCAAAGGATAATTATTATGAAATCCAGGTCGTCATGCGCTACCGCGAAGTCCTCTACGATGGCACTGAACGTGAAGCTCAAGTAGATTGGGTATTGAGTGGAATCCATTACAATGAACAAACGATCCCCGGCGGTAGCAATCATTTCTATGCCTACTATTTCAGACCAGAGAATTTCTATTCTCAAGTCAGAGCAGCGATCAAAATCAACCCAGAAGTGAAAGGCCGAGTCATTCGCAATCTGGATTTTGTGATCATGACTTCAGACAAGACCATCCAGAATTACGTACGCATGGGTGAAATAGCTGATGATTACCGGGGTGCCACTTACAGTAATGTCGCCAACGGTCAGGGCATTTTTACCTCATTCAACACCACTGGAGTGTACAACCTTCGACTGGGTTATCGCGAGCTAGATTCATTGGCATACGGTCAGTATACCAAGCATCTGAATTTCAAAAACTGGGACTAAGGTGTGTTAGTACTTCCTGGTTAACCAGTTTAAGGATGTAGATAAGTAGCTTATTGCTGAATAATCATCTCTTTCGAATAACAATCCTATTTGCTCGTTACCCAGGTTGGCTAATGAGGAATAGGCGTAGCTTCCATTGTATACGCACTTATTGATTTCCCAGGTTTTTCCGTCATCGAAAGACACCTGCAGGGTGCCAAAAAAGCGCCCGGTTTTGGTGTAGGGATTGCTGAAAATCAAAGCAGGGATATCCAGGTTTGCCGATGGGATTGAGACAATTGAACCTTGACATTGAGGTTCAGGAAGTTGCTCATCATCAGACAGTCCAGTCCAGTTATCTCCACCATCCCGGCTGATGGCAATCTTCCTGAATTTGTTGCCTGAGGCTGACCTTGAATTAAGCATAAGCGTTCCATCAGACAGTTCAACCATTTGCACTTCATTACCTGAGCCTTCGTCATGTTCGAAAGCTACTTCACCATAGGCCCACTGGTTTCCACCATCATCAGAATAGGCTGCATAGACCCGCCATTTACCTGCCGGCCCCTGGTTGAATGGTACAACCAGCCGACCTTTGTAGGGCCCTTTGGTGATTTGAATACCATTACCCGGGCCGCTGGCCACACTGGTTACCCAGGTGGGTCGCTTAACCATTGGGGTGATGTCTTTCGGAGCTGTCCAGCTCGCCCCATCATCGTCACTGTACTGGATGTAGGATCGGCATATGGTATCAGAATCATAACCGGTACCCACCTGTCGTTCGTGATAGCCCAATGGGAACTTCTGCCACATGAGTATGAGTCTTCCTGTCTGTTGATTCTCTAGAATCATTGGATTATTTAAACAGTCATCACCCTGCTCGGCAACCACTTGAAGTTTCGACCAGGTTTGACCGCCGTCCTGACTCCTTTTGAGCACAATATCATTTGCAGCGTGATCTGATTTTGACTCTCGCCCCTCGGCGAAGGCGAGGATGCTGCCCTTGCTGCTTTTCCATAAGGCCGGTATCCGGTAGGTGTGATAACCCTCCTCGCCATGCTTAAACACATCCACATAGTGAGGAATCTCTTTGGCTTTTTGATCAATTTCATCGAGGGTAAAACGGGTACCCATCACATAATTGGGTTTACCCATTTCCCATCGACCATAAGTGGCCGCAAAAAAGGTTCCGTCGTCAAAAATCTCAAAGGCCGGATATCCACAATCCCAGGTGAATTTATTGTCTAATAGGCGTACCCGGTATTGTCCTTCATTTCCATTGACCAGGTCTTCGTATGTGCCTACCCAGGCCACAAAATCACCAGCGGTTGGAGAGGCATGGGCATGGTCTCTGAATGTGATCACCAGACGACCATCGGGTGCATACAGGCATTGGTGACGATCACCGGTTAGACTGGCAGGTACCTCAACCGGCTTGGTCCAGGTATGCCCTTCATCGTTTGAAAAGATAATTGCTGCATTGTAATTGCGGCCATTTTCGCGCAGCAGCATGGCTATCTGATTCCCATCGGGCGATCGAATCACCCCCGGTTCACACAGCTTCATGTGCTCATCGGTAGCTACAATTGCAGGATATCCCCAGGTTAGTCCACCGTCTTTACTGGTTGTGGAGTATACATAAAACCGGGGTTGCCTTTTCATATCCCCAGCGATAAAGCGTCCATCATCGTGGAAAAAGGCCATATAATCCCCATTCTTGAGCCTGATCATATCACCCATGGCCACAATTCCACCAAAATCAAAGATGGGCTCTAACTCTGTCCAGTTTCTGGCCTTTTCATCAGCCACAGCCAAACGTATTGGGGTCAGTCCACTAAACATGATTATCCGTTTCTTACCATTCTTATCCACTACCGGATACAGGGTGGGCACTTCTTTGCTGCTCGCCCAGCTTTCAGGAACCGGTAAGCGCTTACTCCAGGTCAATCCACGGTCTTTACTGCGTTTCATAACAATAGCACCCGATCCGTGACCTTTAGGATACACCATGTACATCGTTTTGCCATCTTCAAGCACGACCGTGGTGGGGTGTCCCAGGTATTGGTCTTCCTCTTTGTCGACCACGACCTGCCTTTTGCGCTCAAAGGCGAGATCCACCGTTGGAATGGTGAATCCTTTTGGTTGTAAAGATACCGGGATCAGATTTCCCTTGGCCCAAAAATCAGTGATTTCAACTTGAGCGCGGATTGGGTGAACGTTCATCTTTCCTCTGAATCCACCGCTAAAAGTGACTTGATGCACTTCAACGCTATCAATCATAAAACGAATCACAGAGTCTTTGCGCACTACCTCAAAATCAAACCAGGTATCAGACTGGATGAAATCTGCATTGGGTTTCAGCGAAATGATCTCATCGCCAAAAATGTGTCCGTTCAAATAAATGTCATTCAGCCGGCCATCAAAACCAAAATAATTGGTGCCCAACTGAAAAGAGGCAGCTGTACCACCCACTTGTTTGATCTTAAGCCGGGCGAAAATATGGAAGGGACCTTTTCCCACCACTGAATTAGCAAACAAATCACCGGTTTCGCTCGATGAAACTAGCGCGCCATCCACACCAACCGGGGTAGAAAAATCAGCAGTATGAACCGCAACCGGATCACCCGATTTGACGAAGATGTGGTGGTCGGGGCCACTCACCTGGGTTTTTGCTTGTATAAACGACATGGTCAAGAGAAGACCTATGACCCAAGACCGAAGACCTGCCCCAGATTTGATCCGGGAACCCAAATGAGACTGAAGACTGAAGACTGAAGACTGAAGACTAATATAATCCATATTCATAAGCTGTTTCGTACATCGTTATTATATTTTCTGTCGGTATATCGACTTGCAATACCGGGTGACCGGGTGCGAAAATGTAGCCACCGCCTGGCATGAGTATATCGAGTTTGCGTTTTACTTCTTCTTTTACCTGCCGGATGCTGCCGTGGGCCAAAACCTGTTGACTGCTGATACCGCCTCGCAGACAAATTGATTGGCCATATTCTTTTTTAATATATGCGGGATCCATGCTTTCAGGCTGAATAGGATCTAGCACATCGACTCCGGCTTCAATAAAGTCAGGAATCAGAGGTTCTACATCACCACAGGTATGCAGCAAGAAATAAATATCGTAGTGGTGAGCCAGATCGGCTAGGGCTTTCATCCGGGAGGAGAAAAACTGTCTGAACAAATCAGGACTGATTAAGAGGGAATTCTGGGTGCCAAAATCATCGGCGATGGCGAAAACATCGATTAAATCACCTGCTTTCTCAAATAGCTTTTTATAATAGTGAAAATAGAATTCGAACAGTTTGTCGATGAGGTAATTTGCCTTATCGGGATCAGCCAGCAGATCAAACAATTGGCCATCGAGCCCGCGTAAATAACTGGCATGCTGAAAGATAGATCCACCCGATGCCAGTATTGAAAAATTCGAATAGCGCAATAGGTCAGCTTTGATAGAACTAAAATCAAACCATTCAACCTGGGGCCAGGTGTAGCTGTTCCAATCGGCCGTGGTACTTGAATTGGTCAATGGAGGTGCAGTAATTTCAAGTACAGGGCCATGGGGACTTTCTTTTTCAATCTCCCCAATGCCCCACAATGCCATGATATTGCCACCCCATCCTGTACCGGACTGCAAAAGGTGATGTGGTGGTCCTACAAAGGCTGGTGCTACGCCTGAATGCAGGTCAATCCCACGGGTATCCCAGACATCAATATGCATAAGCTCCAACAATTCGCTTTGAGATTGAGCTGACAATGCTTGCATCAGACCTTCCATGACCCATCGGGATGCATTCATGTGCATGGGTACCCGGTCGGGTTCTTGGTGACTAATGGTTGTTCTAATTCGATTTTGTGGGGTACTCATTGACTGTCCAATAAAACCGAGAAATGCGGTTCAAGGTGGTGACGCATGGCCACACGAAAAGAGGCAGGTGTACCCGTTTTCAATTCTTGTAGCAATCGGGCGTGATCCACTACCGGGTTGGGTTTGTCTTTCACCTGGTCAGCTGCGTAATCAGTGAACAAGGGATAGAGAAGCTCTTGAAAACGAATAAGTGTGGCATTCTTGGTGGCTGCATAAAGTGCCGCGTGAAATTCAGCATCAGCCTTCATGCGCTCAGATTCGTTCGTTGCCGCCTCTTCCTTGTCAATTATGCGCTCAAGCTTCTTAAACAATCTGTCATTTTTATATTTGAATACCGAGTCAGCTAAACCCAATTCAAGCATCAATCTGAATTCAAATACCTCTCGATGGGTTTCTTTTTGAACCAGCTGGCATCAAGGGCCAATTCAACGCCGCTC
>CAYUGX010000021.1:0-28780 GCA_964444375.1 uncultured Porphyromonadaceae bacterium
TACCAATACGTATTAATCCGTTTCTTTATCGGCGCGGGTCAGGCCATCCTCTTCCATGATCCAGGATTGTCCGACCATACGCTTCGACCACACGTTATCCTGATTGTCTACTCGATACAGATAATCTCGTGTGCTCTCATCGAGAAATACCCGGTAACCAACAGGTATTCTGATAATAAACTCTACTTGCTGATCTCGCCATTTTTCTTCGTCACCCAGTCGAAACCATGGATCAATAATCAGCAGCGAATCTTGTATGGTATAATTATACTGGATAGCTTCTGCGTATTTTTGAGCCACATTTGCATTGACTCCTCTTGCTTCTTTTCTGATAGAAATTTCAGCCTCTTCGTCATCATGCTGAACGATGTCGAGGGTAGGCATTCCCAGTATGATCAAGTCTTTTCCCTGTTCTGCGATGCTCAGTTCGTGGCGATAACCAAAATCGAGCTCGAGTTTATTCGGATAATTGTACTCAGACTCAGCCACCATGAGATACAGGTTCTTTTCTGGCATATCAATGCTTTCGGTCTGGGTTATCCGGTCATAATCGTTGTATTTAATGGCTTCTGAAGCCGCAAAAATGGCTAGCAATACAACGGCCACAATCCAGATACCAAAGCCACTGAATCCAATGGCCCGGTCATTTGCACGGAAAGGAAACATGAGCTTGATCCCGCCATAAATCAGACCTAACACCGGTAAGGCAATCACCAGGATGATGCAAATTATGCCCAGTATGGCAACCGATTCATCAACAAAGAGAGATAACATCTCAGGCAGTCCATATTGTTGCCATTCCCACAGATCACCCATCAACCAGGTTTGCCCGGCAATGAGTGTTCCAATAATGGCCACCAGGGCCACCACACCGGCTAAAACCAGGCTACCACCAATGATGATCCCAATAACTTTTAAGAATGTAATAATCACCTGTCCGATTCCACGTCCAACCGTATTAACCCCACTTCGGGTACGTTTATAGGCTGCTGAATTCGGTATGTTTTTTAAATTGTCTTTTACACTATCGTATTCCTTCCGGATGGATTTTTCAATGTTATCCACATTGATATCCTTCCCACTCATTTCAAGTTTTTCAGCAGTTGTACGGGCCTCAGGAATGGCTATCCACAAGAGAATGTAAATAAGCAAACCGGTTCCCCACAGCAAGAAGAACACGACAAAGAGTACTCGCATGATTACTGGATCAATACCAAAGTATTCGCCGATTCCACCACAAACACCACCAATGACCTTGTTATTCGGATCGCGGTATAAGCGACGCCGTCCGCCCTGTCCAGAATAACTGCGTTGAGATGATTCACTCTTTTCGGCTTCGCCCTCTTCAACGTCGGCAAACTCTTCTGGTTCACCCAGGATGCCAACCACTTCATCGACATCCGCCAGATTGAGTGATTCTTTATCTGCACTTGTTCGTGTTTGAAAGATTTCAGCAATCCTGGCTTCAATGTCAGCCAGTATTTCCTGTTCGCCATCTGTTCCTCGGTAGCGCATGGATAGTTTATCGAGGTAGGCGCTTAAGCGATCATAAGCGTCTTCATCGATGTGAAAAACAAATCCACTAATATTAATTTTGATTGTTTTTTTCATGACGTCTTAAGCTTGTTTTTGGATAGATTTAACTGCTTGTACCAAGTCTTCCCATGAGGTATCAAGTTCACTCAGAAATACCCGGCCTTCATCGGTGAGGGCATAGTATTTTCTTGGAGGACCCTGGGTTGATTCTTCCCAGCGGTAACTCAGTAATCCTGCATTTTTCTGTCTTGTCAACAAGGGATACAGTGTTCCCTCCACTACTATCAGTTCTGACTCTTTCATCTTTTTGATGATGTCTGATGCGTAACAGTCATTTTGAGCCAGGATGGTCAGAATACAATATTCCAACACGCCCTTCCTCATTTGTGCTTTGGCATTTTCAATATTCATACCTTGACTTTTAATTGTTTAATATCTTCTCAGGGATCCGATGCCTGAAATACTCTTTCTGATTTCTGGGTCACCCTTGTACTTGATTGATCCTGCTCCGGACAAATCAACATGCAGGCGTTCGGTCACAAACACGCGCGCGCTGGCTGCGCCACTCAGGTCAATATCCAGTTCTTCCATCTCCATACCCAGGGAATTAAAGTCACCTGCACCAGCCAATACCAGGGAGGCCTCGTCAACCTGTCCTTCCAAATCGCATTCGGTGGCACCACTAACATCAATTCGCAGGCGCTCAGCCTCCAGTTCGAGGTATATATCACTTGCCCCACTACAGAATATAGATAACGACTCGAGATCCATGGGCTCGGTGGTCTGCAATTCTACCGCTCCAGCCAGATCCAGTTTTTGTAAATCCTTCATCGAGATGTAAATATCCTTTCTTTTCGCCCGAATGATGTTTCGGTCACAGGCAATGGTCAATTTATTGCCTGTCTGTCTCACCTCAATATAATCCTGCAGGTTTTCATCCGCCTTGATGACCAAATCGGGACGCTTGGCCTGGGTCAAATGAACATCGAAATTACCCTGAATGTACAATCGGTTAAAGGGATGCACATCTTCTGATCGAGTTTCCACATCACCGTTACCTACAATTCCATTTACACAAGCCGAGGTGGTCAGTAAAAGAATAAGCCCGATGCCTGTACTAAGTTTCATAATGGTTTTCATGGTTTACTTATTTTCATTAAAAGAAATAGGATCCTGATCTCATTTCAGCCACCTGCTCTGGCGTTTGGGCCATTGGTAAGGCAATCCACAATACGATATAGGCCAAGAAACCAAAGCCAATGAACAATGCAATCACAAAAAGGACGCGGATCAACAGCGGATCGGTATTAAAATAATAGCCCAGCCCACTACAAACACCTCCGATGGGTTTATCATCCGGATCGCGGTACATGCGCCGGTATCTTTTACCGTCACGCCTTTGGTTTGAACCGGCCCATTCTCGCTGACCCTTTTCAGCACCCATATCTTCGGGTGTACCCAGGGTCTTAAGAACCGAGCGTACATCATCGGCAGAGATAACTTTCCGGTGTGGTTTCAGTTTTTCGGTGAATAATTCGGCCATACGTGATTCGAGGTCCTGAATCACCTCAACTCCATCGGCGCTTCGTCCAAACTTTCGTTCAACCGCGTTCAGGTAGTCTCGAAGAATTTCATAGGCATCTTCGTCTATGTGAAATATAGAACCAGCCAGATTAATTTGAATTGCTTTTTTCATGTCTACTAATTTTATTGTTCAAAATACCTTCTTATGCATTATTGTATCCTTTGCAAAGATATGTACAATTTTTAGTATTTTGCAATACATAGTACTAAATATTTTTTATTCAATGTATTATTTCCCTGATAATCAGCTTATTTATTTTTAAGTATTTTTATACTCAAACTCTTGAAGTATGGAAATCCATGGAAATTTGATCAAACTATCCAGTGAATTGAACGAGCCTGTGAGCTATACAATGAATCTATCGGGGCAATTAATTGCTTTGAACCCTTTGCTGGGGACTCCAATTTCTATTCAGTATGCAGGCCAGATCAATTGTATCGCCTGCGGCAGCCAAACTAAGTCATCATTCTTTCAGGGTTACTGTTTTTCTTGTTTCAGCACCCTACCTGAAACCGATACCTGTGTTATGCAACCCGAGACTTGCCGGGCTCATGAGGGTATCAGCCGGGATATGGATTGGTCTATCGGGCATTGTCTCACCGACCATATAGTATACCTGGCCCTTACGTCAGCAACGAAGGTTGGAGTAACCCGTGCTACCCAGGTACCTACCCGATGGATTGACCAGGGGGCCTGGCAGGTTGTTAAGCTCGCCCGCACCCCAAACCGCTATTTGGCCGGGCTAATAGAGGTTGGATTAAAAGAATACTTTACTGATAAAACGTCATGGCAACGCATGCTGAAAGACGAAAGAGCAGAAGGAGTTGATCTGCTTGAAGAAAAAGACCGTGCCTGGGAATCGCTCCCTGAGCACCTCGAACCTTATTGCATTGACGACGACGAAATCACCGAAATCATTTATCCCGTGAAGCAATATCCCGTGAAAGTTAAATCGGTGAATTTTGATAAAAGCACCGAGATCTCCGGTACACTAACTGGCATAAGGGGGCAGTACCTGATATTTGATGATACTTTCGTATTCAATGTACGGAGGCACAATGGGTATTTGGTGAGGATTCAAAGCCCCGGGATAGATTGATGCAAAAGACAGGATCATGCAGGCGTACGGGTTGATAATGATCAACCCCTTACACAACCTCCACCCACCCAAACTTATCGTCTTCATCACCATTCTGGATGGCGACAAGGCGATTGTATAGTTTCTCAGATACGGGGCCGGGCTGTCCGTCGTGTTTCATTTCGATAGTGCTGTTGTGGGCTTCATCCACGACTTTTTTGACCGGACTAATCACGGCAGCTGTACCACAGGCTCCGATTTCTTCGAATGTGGCCAGTTCGTCAACAGCCACTGGTCGTACTTCAACTGACATGCCTTCGTCTTTTGCAATATCCTGAAGTGAGCGGTTGGTTATACTGGGTAAAATGCTGTCTGATTTTGGAGTAATATAGGTATTGTCTTTGATGGCGAAGAAATTGGCGGGGCCAGCTTCATCGATATACTTCTTCTCTTTTGCATCCAGAAACAGCGCGGAGGCAAATCCTTTTTGATGAGCCACTTCCAGGGCTCTCAGAGATGCAGCATAGTTGCCTCCAACTTTCAAATGACCGGTGCCTAACGGTGCCGCCCGGTCAAACTCGGTGGTAATCAGCAAATCAACTGGTTTAAATCCTTCTTTGAAATAGGGACCAACCGGGGTCACAAAAACCATGAACAAGAATTCATCGGCTTCTTTCACCCCCACTTGCGCACCTGATCCGATAAGCAAGGGGCGAATATATAACGAAGCCCCTGTGCCATAGGGTGGAACAAAACGAGTATTTAATTGAACCGCTTTAACAACTGCTGCGTGAAAGAGCTCATCAGGTACCTGAGCCATCTTGATGCCTTCAGCCGAGTCGCGCATACGTTTAGCATTCTCTTGCCACCTGAACAAACGAACCTTACCATCCTGTCCCATGAATGCTTTCATACCTTCAAAGGCTTCCTGTCCGTAATGCAAGGCAGTGGCTGCCATATGAATGGGAATATACTCCGATGAACTCACTTCAAGTTCACCCCAGGCACCATTCCGATAATAGCATCTCACATTATAGTCGGTTTTGATGTAACCGAAGGGCAAGTTTTTCCAATCTAATTGTTCCATTTTCTCTGTTTCATTAGCTATGGTAGAATCAATCAAAATTAGAAAAAAAGGGGAGTTTAACAAGTGTATAAAAAGCAGTAACTTCGGGGCCTGAACATGAATTTTGTCATGAAAAAGAAACTCGTTTTCGCCACCAACAATCCGCACAAATTGCGCGAGATAAATGAAATTCTTTCTGAGCGCTTTGAGATCGTGAGTCTCGCTGAGTTAGACATCCGGGAGGAGATACCAGAAACAGCCGAGACCATTGCCGGGAATGCCTTGCAGAAAGCACAATACATTTATGATAAAACCGGGTTGAATTGCTTTGCCGACGACACCGGCCTGGAAGTTGAAGCCCTGGATGGATCTCCAGGTGTCTATTCAGCACGTTATGCCGGTGAAAATGCCACTTTTGATGATAACATGAATCTCTTGTTAGAAGAGCTCAGGCCACACACTAATCGGAATGCTAAATTTGTCACAGTGATTGCACTGATCATGGATGGCCAGGTTGACTACTTCGAAGGGAGTGTTGATGGGATCATTCTTGTTGAAAAACGAGGAGACCAAGGATTTGGGTATGATCCTCTTTTCCTGCCGGATGGATTCGCCGAAAGCTTTGCAGAGATGGGAGCTGACCAGAAAAATGCTATCTCTCATCGCGGACGTGCTGTGCAACAACTGGCGAGCTTCCTTTTGAAGACCAGTGCAGAGGAAAAACCCGCTTAAAATAAAATGAACATTTTTAAGTTATATTCACATACTTAAAAGCAAGGATAGGTGGTGAAATACCGTGTTTTAATTGTTTTAATGGTACTCAGTTTACCCGGCTGGGGGCAGTCGACACTTGGACAGTGGAATGAACACCTCCCCTTTGGGCACGCCACTAAGGTGGTAAAAGCGGGTTCGATTATTTACTGTGCCACACAAAGTGGTTTATTTGAATACGACACAGAGAGCTTTGTGATCAATAAATGGTCTAAAGTGAATGGCTTAAGTGGGGTAGATATTGCCACTATGGCATATAGTGAAGACCACCGGATGCTGATCATTGCATACGCCAATTCAAATATTGATATCCTGGTTAATCGGAATGATGTGATGAACATCCCGGATATCAAGCAAAAGCAGATCACCGGAAGTAAACGAATCAACAGCATCCGGATTTACCAGGATCAGGCTTTTGTATCGTGCGGTTTCGGGATTATCGTGCTAAACCTGATCAAGGGCGAAATTTCGTCAACCTATTACATCGGTCAGGATGGGGAACAGATTGAAGTATTTGAAACCATCGTATACCGATACGATTCGCTATTTGCAGCCACCGAAAAAGGCATTCGAAAAGCCTTTGTGCGCCATCCGAACCTCGAGAATTATGTTTTCTGGGAAGACGTTGCGGATCAACCATACCCCCAGGAAGCCTGGCATCAAATGGCATACAATCAGGGAAAACTTTTTGCCGCACACCGAAGCACTGAAGGAGATATCGATTCCATATTCACCTATGATGGCCACCACTGGGAGTTTTTTCCCTGGTATTTTTTTGACATCATGCAGATGCATTTCAATCAAGACCGCATGGTGGTGACCAGTGCTTACCAGATCAACATTTTCGACGAAGATGGCTCACGCTATAATCACCTGAACTCATACGGATTCGATTACTTGCGAGCAGAGGATGCTTTGCTCGATGAGCAGCTTGGCCTGTGGATTGCTGACGGTCTCTACGGTTTGTTGCACAGTACCGATTATATCGAATTCGACAAGATCCGACCCAATGGTCCGTGGGACCGTCGGAGTTTCGATCTGGTTGTGGCCGATAATGATCTGTGGGTAGCGGGAGGAGGTTATGACGGAGCCTGGAATAATGTGTGGATTAACTCGGGCGTATCTGCCCAGATTGATGGAACCTGGGCCAGCTTCAACCCGATGACAGATTCGGTGCTCAAAGACTTGCGTGATGTAGTTCGATTGGCTGTGAATCCAGCTAATTCACAGCAGGTGTACGCCGCCTCATGGGGCCTCGGTTTGATGGAATTCAACAATGGAAACTTCGTCAAACTCCACGATGACACCAATACCGATGGGGCCTTACAAAGTATTTTTCCAGGGCATCCCTACATTCGAATCGGAGGGATGGCCTTTGATTCTGAAAACAACCTGTGGGTATCCAACAGCAGTGTGACCAACCCGGTATCAGTACGAAAAACCGATGGCTCCTGGAAAAGCTTTCCGTACGGAATTTTTCTGGGTGAAGCTTTTTCGGGTGAGATGGTGATAACACCAGGCGATGTGAAGTGGGTGCAATTGCCTAAAGGGAACGGCTTATTTGCCTTTCACAATGGCGACGACCTCGATGACACTACAGACGATCGCTACCAAAAAATTACCGTCAGAGCACTCTGGCCAGCAGGCACTATTAAAGTCATCAATAACGTATTTAGCCTGGCCACCGACCTAGATGGTCGTCTCTGGGTAGGTACGGCCAATGGCGTCACTGTCTATTATGCACCCCACTTGGTATTTGATACGCCTGAAAGCAATTTCTACTCGTCTCAACCAAGTGTCGATCTGGGTGATTCGTACTATCATGCCTTGCTTGAAACTGAAATGGTAACCGCCATTGCTGTTGATGGGGCCAATAGAAAGTGGTTTGGTACCCGAAATTCTGGGGTTTTCCTGACCAATCCTGAAGGTACTGAGCTAATCCAATCGTTTAATACTCTGAATTCACCCCTGCTATCAAACAACATCTTTTCGATTGCCATCGACCACGAGAGTGGAGAGGTCTATTTTGGCACTGAAGCCGGAATAGTTAGTTTCAGAGGCGATGCCATACGTGACGACCGGTATGAAGGACCCGTTTATGCCTTTCCAAATCCGGTCAGGCCAGAATACGATGGGCCAATCACGGTTCGTGGGCTCGCTGCTGAATCAATCGTCAAGATCACCGACATCAATGGCAATCTGGTTTTCGAAACTGAAAGCCTAGGAGGACAAGCGGTCTGGCACGGAAAAGACCTGGCTGGTAACCGGGCGCACACAGGGGTTTATCTGGTCTTTTCGGCCACAGCCAACGCGCAACAAAAATCGGTTGCCAAGATATTGTTCATTCACTAGTCATGATTCAAAAAGTCAAGGGTATTGTATTGCATCACTTGAAATATGGTGACACCAGTATCATTGTGCATCTCTACACCAACCTGCTTGGCCGTCAGACAATCATCGTGAAAGGAGCCAGAGGGGCCCGTAAGAATCGAAAAATCAGCCTGTATCACCCCCTGGCCCTTCTAGAAATGGAGCTATATTACAAAGAAAACCGCGACATCCATCCCATTAAAGAAGCTCACCCGATTCTACCCTTGCAAGGCTTAATGGCTGATCCGGTTAAGCATACCGTGGCCATTTTTCTGGCTGAGGTCATATACCGGACGATCCGCGAAAAAGAAGCGAACGCTGAACTCTTCCAATTCCTTTCGAGCTCAATCCAGTATTACGATCTAATGGAGTCGGGCACCATGCTATTTCATCTGCATCTCTTGATCCACCTGACCCGTTTCCTGGGCTTTAAACCTGAGACTGAGCGTTCGGGCAACACAGACTGGTTCGATTTGAACGACGGTCGCTTCACTCCGATTCAACCCATTCATGGTTATCGTCTTAATCCTGATCTGGCCGGATATTTTTACCACTTGCTCCATACAGGGCTTGATCAACTGCATACACTTACCATTCCCAGAACCGACCGCAATCTCCTGCTTCAGCACCTGATCAACTATTACCAGATTCACCTTGATGGCCTGGGAGAAATCAAATCATTTTCTGTTCTTAAAGCTGTTTTCGAATAAGGTAAGCCGTCAATAATTTGTAAATTGCTGGTTTTAACCAAATCATTCAGCGATGAAAGCGTTTAAACTCTCTCTACTGGTTGTGATACTAGGGTGCCTGATTGTCTCCAGCAACTGCACCGTTGATCAAAAGAACCCCGAACAAAGCAAGGAAAAATATGCCCAAAGCGATTGGTTACTGGCTCAACGTGTCTATCCCCATGGTACGTTGAACCCAGCTGCTTATGAAGAATCAAGACAGCAAATCCTGGCCATCCAAGAACGTGCCAGGCAGGTAAAATCACAAGGTGATAGATGGGAGTTTGCCGGTCCACTCAATGTAGGAGGTCGTGTCACCGATGTCGAAATGCATCCCGACGATCCAACAACTATATATGCCTGTGCAGCTACAGGAGGTATTTACAAAAGTAGCGATCAGGGAAGAAGCTGGAACCAGATCTTCGATGAGTACGAAACACTTTCGATGGGCGATATGGCCATTGCCAGAACCGATGCCCGCACCCTGTATATTGGAACCGGAGAACCCAATGGCGGAAACGGATCAGTCACGTATGATGGTTATGGCGTGTATAAATCAACCAATGCTGGTGCCAGTTTTACCCATGTCGGGCTTGAAAACGCCGGGGGAATTGGCAAAGTAATAGTAGATCCTACGAATGCTGACCGGGTATTTGTAGCCTGCATGGGAAACCTATTCTCGAATAACCCTGACCGGGGAGTTTACAGAACAGTTGATGGGGGTGCTACCTGGGAGAATGTCCTATACATTTCAGACTCAACAGGAGCCATTGACCTCGTTATGCATCCTACCAATCCGAATATCGTTTTTGCCACAATGTGGGAACGCATTCGACACGCTACTCATCGCAAATACGGTGGTGTTACGAGTGGCCTTTACCGTTCGGTCGATGGAGGAGACACCTGGACTCAGTTAACCAATGGTTTGCCAACTGGCGCAATCAGCCGGATTGGTATCGATCTTTGCGAGTCACAACCACACATCATGTATGCACACTATTCAGATGCCAATCGCAGTTGGATTGATTTGTTCAAATCAACAGACGGAGGAGATAGCTGGGTAGGCACCAACTCAAACATCCAGGGCAATTATTGGGAAGGCAAAGTGCATGTTGATCCTACCAATCCCGATATACTTTGGTCGATGGGTGTGAGCATGTGGTATTCTGATGATGGAGCCCAAAGCTGGAACACAGTCAATCAAATCTGGGTTGACCAGCATGCGGTACATGTATTCCCAGGAAACAACCAGCTTGTCGTCATCGGAAATGATGGTGGGGTGTATATTTCTGAAGATGGAAGTAAGAACAACACCAAAGTGATGACCTTGCCCATTACCCAATTCTATACCTGCGAACAAAATCCCCACGATCCCAACGATATCATGGGGGGCACCCAAGACCGGGGTACCCAACGTTCAGAAACAGGTGATCCGATGGAGTGGGAAAGCATCAATGGCGGTGATGGTTTCATTGTACGTGTCGATCCCAGCGATGCCAGGTACATGTATGCGGCTTCACAGCGAGGTGGTTTCAGGCGCTCCATCAATGGCGGTGACCGATTTTCCAGCGCAAGACCATCAAACAGTGATCGTTACAACTGGAAGACACCCTACGTCCTCGATCCTAAAGATCCGAAAAAACTTTACCTGGGATCACATCGCGTATATCGGTCAACCAACCGGGCTGCCAGCTGGAGTCGAATCAGCAATGACCTCACTGGCGGAGCTAAGAACTGGAATTATGGTACCATCACCACCTTGGCAGTATCACCCGTAAATACAGACATATTGTATGCCGGAACAGATGATGGCAATGTGTGGGTTAATCCTGAAGGCTCAGGCATCAATAACTGGATCGATATCTCGGCCGGATTGCCCGATCGATGGGTTAGTTGTGTGGCTGCCGATCCTTTTGAAGAGCAAACAGCCTATGTCACCTTCACCGGTCTGCGTTATTTCGACTATGTGCCTCATGTATTTAAAACCACTGACATGGGTGCCACCTGGACGGATATCTCAGGTAACCTTCCGGATTTCCCGATCAGCAACATCCAAATTGATCCTGACATCCCCGATAGTTATTATATCGCAACCGATGGCGGCGTTTTTGCCACCTATGATGGGGGCGACCATTGGGATCTCATGGCCCCAGGCATGCCCTTCGCACCAGTTCTGGATTTGAATATCCACCAAGACACACGTACTTTGTTGGCTGCCACTTTCGGTCGCTCGATGTGGCGTATAAAGCTCAAATCCACTGATTCAGTATTGGATTTTGAAAGGGGCGAATCAAATCTTCTGGCCTACCCTAACCCTTCATCCGGTCAGGTCAAGCTAGGCTTTACCCTCGACCAAAGCCAAAAAGGCCAATTGATCATTTTTGATATATCCGGCAGGTTAGTAGAAAAGGTATTTGACGGGATGCTTCAAGCAGGCGAAAACACATTCACCTGGAACCCAGAACCCAAAACCCAAAACCCAGCACCCGGAACATACATTGCACGCCTGGTAACGACAACCAAAACAGAAGCTATTCGAATTCAGATTCAATAGTGGTTCGTTACTAGTTGATTGGAGAATGGGGGATTCGTGGATTGGGATTGGTGGATTTTTTGGATTGGTTAGTGATGAATTTTGACTTATGAATAATACTGTTGAGATACTAGCTGGAGTGGCTGATCAGCTGCAATATCGGGTTTATCACGATTCGAAAGCGCTCGGTATTGCCGCTGCTGAATTTGTCAGTGAAACGCTGAAACGAACACTGCGGAAAAAAGATCAGGCGCACTTGATTTTGGCGACTGGTGCCTCACAATTTGAATTTCTTGAAGCCCTCAAGAAAACCGATGGCATCAATTGGTCTCGAATTACCGTATTCCATCTCGATGAGTATATAGGCCTTGATGAGCAGCACCCAGCCAGTTTCAGAAGATACCTTCGCGAACGAATTCTGGATGCCGTTAAACCGGCCCAGATTCATTTTATCGCAGGCGATGGTGAGGATATTAATGGAGAAATCGAGCTCTACACTCAGCATTTAGGGGCAATAGATATTGACCTTGCTTGCATCGGAATTGGAGAAAATGGTCATATTGCTTTCAACGATCCGCCGGTAGCTGATTTCGACGATCCCTCATGGGTTAAAATCGTAGAACTTGACCATGCCTGTCGCATGCAACAAGTCGGCGAGGGTTGGTTTAATGGCCTGCCGGATGTGCCCACCCACGCCCTCACATTGACCATCCCGGCGATCATGCGAAGTAAAACAATTTCGTGCGTCGTACCGGATGCACGAAAAGCCGAGGCGGTAAGAAAGACGCTCACCGGACCGGTTTCGACAATGTGCCCCGCGAGTATATTGAGAACGCATGGGGATTGTTGGTTGTGGTTGGATAGGGAAAGTGGGGAATTTGGGAAGCGGGGAAGCGGGGAAAAATGACTGAAAACTGTTTACTGTTCACTGAAAACTGAATGATTCTAGGCTTAAACCCAATTGACTTACTCGTAATCCTGACTTACTTTGGAGTCATCCTAGCCATAGGCCTATGGACAAAAAAGATGATTACCTCGTCAGATGACTATTTTATGGGTAATCGCCGATTTGGCAAGTTTTTGATGATCATGCAGGGTTTTGGAGTGGGTACACATACTGATCAGCCGGTATCTGTTTCGGGGGCAGCTTACACGGGTGGTTTGTCAGGGATTTGGTATCAGTGGCTATGGATGTTTACAACTCCATTTTATTGGTTGATTGCACCTATCTACCGGCGCCTTCGCTACGTCACTATGGCCGACTTTTTCGAGGAGCGTTACGGGAAATCTCTCGCCATTTTCTATACCATCAGTGGTATGCTTTTCTTTTGCATGTATATCGGACTCATGCTTAAAGGAACCGGAATCACCATCGAAGGGATCACCAAAGGAGCCATTCAGGAACACTGGATTATTATTGTTTCAACCCTTTTATTTGTTGTTTATGGCCTGGCTGGTGGTCTCATTGCTGCTGCCTTCACCGATGCCATCCAGGGTATTTTCATCCTGGTCTTGTCATTCATGCTCATCCCCTTTGCGCTCAAAGAAGCCGGGGGCATGGGAATCATTCACGAATCCTTGCCCGAAACCCTATTCAGCCTGGTGTCGAATGAAGAAGTCACGCTCTTTTTCATTATTATGGTAGTTGTTAATGGTCTGTTTGGAATCACGGTTCAACCCCATCACATGGCCATCGGTGGTTCAGGCAAATCTGAGATGGCCTGTCGGAGTGGCTGGACCTATGGCAATTTCATCAAGCGATTCGCCACAATGGGTTGGGCATTTTTAGGTGTTTTCGCCCTCTTCCTCTTTCCTGGACTGGCTTTCGAAGATCGTGAACAGGCTTTCGGTTTACTGGCAGGCAATTTATTACCTGCCGGATTTGTGGGGCTGATGGTGGCTAGCCTGATTGCAGCAGTGATGTCGAGTTGCGATGCATTTATGATTCATGGGTCGGCCTTGTATACGCGAAATATATATAAAAGCTTCAAGCGACAAGATGCAAGTGACAAGCAATTGTTACGTACAGGGCGGTTTGCTTCTTTGGCTATTGTACTTGGCGGTCTACTATTTGCTTTTGCTTTTCCATCAGTGATTGATGGGTTGAAAATGATCTGGAAATTTACTGCTTTTCTGGGGGTGGCCTTTTGGTTTGGTGTGATATGGAAGAAGGCCAATCGTTATGGAGCCTGGGCCAGTGTAGTGATTATGATCATCATTTCGATCTATACTGAAAAGGTTTTGGATTGGACTCTACCCTATCAGATTCTGGCTTATCTGCCGGTTGGGATTCTGACCATGTGGATCGTGAGTATGGTGACTCGATCCGAGCCCAGGGAGAAACTACGCCAATTCTATACGCTGTTAGATACGCCGGTTGGACAGGAAGATAAACTAGCGAAATCTGGAGTCGAGATTAAGCTAACTGGTGTTTCTGAGCCAAAACGACAAGTGACAAGTAGCAAGTGGCAAGTTGATGATGGCTTGATTTTGGTTGATTTGTTATCGTTGCGGTCAACATTTTCATGGCAGCGGTATCGGGTAGATATTGTTGGTTTTTTAGTGGCCGCCCTAATTGTGGTGGCTTTGTTGGTTTTGATGCTTTTTCTGGCACAAATAGGAAGTTGATCATGAAACAAATTGTTACAGGCCGGCACTTTCAGACTGCAGAGTCCATTTGTATTCACATTCTTGATGGCTTCATTGATGAGATTGAGCCTTGTGATCAGGCAGATGATCAGATTATTGCACCTGGATTAATCGATATCCAGGTCAATGGCTATGGGGGCATTGGATTTACCCAGCCCGATCTCACCGTAGATGATATCCGGGAGGTAGTGAAAAAAATGCAAGTAATTGGGGTAACCACTTTTTTACCCACCCTGATTACGGCACCAGAGAATACTCTAATCAGAAACCTGCAAGTCATTAACCAGGCCTGTAAAGCTGATCCGCAAGTTGCATCCAGCATACCGGGGATTCATTTGGAAGGGCCCTTTATTAGCGTCGAAGATGGTTTTCGAGGGGCACATAATCTCGAATGGGTACGTAAGCCCAACCTGGCTGAATTTGAACGGCTGATTGATGGCGCTGGTGGACGTATTCGCCTGTTGAGTATGGCACCTGAATTGGATGGAGCTGATGAACTCATTGATTTTTGCCGTGAAAATGGCATCAAGGTGGGTTTGGCGCATCACAACGCCACTGCAAAACAGATTCATTCTGCGGTTGAAAATGGCGCTGCTTTGGCCGTTCACCTGGGTAATGGAATTGCAAACCATTTATCTCGTCATCATAACCCGATCTGGCCCCAATTAGCCAATGAGGCCTTATGGATTTCAATCATCGCCGATGGCTTTCACCTTACCGCAGATGAAATGCAAGCCTTTTATAAGATCAAAGGGCCTGAAAAAATGATCTTGACCTCAGATTGCACTGATTTGGCTGGATTGGATCCTGGCGAATACCATTGGGATGGAAAAGACGTAGTTCTCGAACCCGAGGGGGTGATTCGTTTTCCGGCCCAACACGTTTTAGCCGGGGCTGCCAGTACGCTAATCCGCGACATCGAGGTGATGATGGATAAGGTTGGCTGTTCTCTTGGTCAAGGCATTCACATGGCGACACGTAATCCAGCTGCTTTCCTTGATTTATCCGACAGGGGTAAAGTTGAAAATAGACATAAGGCTGATTTGCTGTGCTTCCAGCCATCAAGTCAGACAATCGAGATCCTCTCTACCTATAAGAATGGTGAGATAATACCTTTATAATATCCTGAAAGTCAACTGAAGTGATAATGATGGGAACCAGGCGTACTGGGCAATGGCATCGGCCAATACGGTTTGATTGTGTTCATTGGCCATCGGACCGATGATTCCTTCGCCTGAGAGGTTGAGTTGTGGGGCTCCATGGTATAATGCACCCAATTCAAAATTGAATGATACCCGGTGGTCTCTTGAGAGGGTGTTTCCAAATCCCAATCCGACATAGGGTGAATAGGGCATTCCAAGAGAGAGTTCAGCATCGATTCGACCAACATCCTCCGGAGGAATAGTCAGGTCTCCATATGGGAAGCCACTCTTTGGAGACACACCTACGCTAATTAGCGTAGCATTCTGCATCAAGCCAGCCGTAAGATGAATCGCATTTTTAACCGGATAAAAATCGATGAGCACTGATGCTCCGCCCAGCTTGACCTCTGCTTCAGCCAGTAAATCAAAGCCTTCAAAGCTTTGTTCGAGTGAATAGGGTACGGTGAGGGTGGTATATCCGAATCTTAGGTTCAACCGATCCCCAAATCCTTTAACCACTTCAAATCCAACACCTCCTAAACCGGCTTTTACCCCAACTCCCCACTGGGAAAGCAGGCTCCAATCGGCTTTTTCAGGAATTTCTTCTTCACTGGTCGGAACATCCTGGCAAATGGTTAGGACTGGGAATAGGAAAACCAATGCTAAAATTAAAGTAATTAACTTTTTCATGATGGTTCAAGGAATTAGTTTTTATAAAGATAAGGAAAACTGGAGTATTTCTACAACTGCCTAATATTCACTTATGGCGAATTCCATGATTTTGATATGATTGGTCCCACCAAACGATAATTTTATCCAGCCATAGTAATAGGTCTGCTCTTGTTTCAGTCGAACAAGTAAATACTTGTCTTTCACATCTGGCCAATTGCCGTAAACTTTATACCAGGCTGACCAATTCGGATCATCTTCATCATGAGCAGTATAGTCGTCAGTATAGGCATATTCTGTTAGGAAGGTTTTCGCACTGAACCAATCGACCGTAGCATCGACCTGATCTCCTAGGGAATAGACGATTGGAGTCCAAATTTTCTCTGTTGTGTTATCATTTGATTCCAAGTGGGTGCAGTTGTATAGATACTTATCAGAGTAGTACACAAAGTAGTTTTGTTCATCGGCGGTATGAGAACACACTTTAAAAGTATGAGTCACCTCCTCGCAAGCGAACTCACACTCTTGGGTTAGCGCTTCAATGGCCCAATCGTTCCACTCATTTCCACTAGCGGCAACAGCGCTTGAGCCTTTGAAGACAAGATCCTCTTCTCCATCCTGATCAAGGTCTATGGTGTACTCGAGATCAAGATATCCACCGACCACCATTTCAACAGCAGGATTCAGAGTAGTCATAAACAGAAGATTATTCTGCTCACCGATTAGAAAAACGTCTTCATATTGTACATTGCAGCTCAATCCCAGGGCAAGAACAAAGCCAAGCAGGGCTAATTTTCTCATGATCAGCATTATTGGTTTTGTTGTCTAAAGGTAGCACTCCAAGACTAGTAGACCAAATTAATGATGGTGTTATGCTTCAAACTTTAACCGCATTTCTTCAATACTATCGGCTGAACCAATGACGGTAATTATATCACCCACCCGGAGGCGAGTATATCCGTGGGTTACCACCATATGATTCCTGTGCATGACTGACAGAATAAGCACATCATTTGGCAGTTTCAAGTCGCGTAAAGCAACTCCATGGTATCTCCGGTCGCTAACTTCAATGTCCTCAGTATCATGCTCCTCATCCATCCCCAACAACATGGAGGTGGCCATAGGAGCGCGAACCAGATGATCCATTAATCCAACCATGGCTGTGGTTGGCTCCATTATCAGGGCTCCCAGATCATGAAAGCGGTTGAACTTGGTTCTGTCATTCAATCTAACTACTAACTCTTTGGTTCCAAAATTCTCATAAACCAGTTCGGCCAATTTGTAATTCTCATCGTCGGAGAGCATCAAAACAATAGCCTCTACTTTTGAAGCTTCTAAGCTTTTTAATGTTCTCAAATTCAAGAATTCAATAAAGACAATCGGGATATCAGCTGGGATTGTTACATCCTCTTTCTTTTTCAAAGAGGCAATTTTTACAGCCCAATTATGCTTTTGCAACTGTCGGGCAAGCGCAAGTGACTGATCCTCTAATCCAAAGATTATTGCATCACGCTGTCCGTCAAATTTTGGTGTTTTAGCTCTTTTATGAGCCTCACGTACTTGTACAAGAGAATATTTGAACAATGGTGGACCAATGATTTGATTCAGGACAATAACGGCAATAATGAGTGTAGCAAACTCTGAACCCCAATCATCAAATTCACCAGATATTTTTGCGGCTAAACCCAGGCCTACACCTGCCTGCGTAACATAGGGCATCCATCCTATTCTTCTGTATACACGAGGATCCCCAGCTAACATATTACCAGCATAGGATCCGACGATCATTGCCACTATTCGAACGGCAAAGAGAATCAGGGCGATTAACCATACCTTAGCCAGAATATCAATAGCCAGGCTTGCGCCAATGAGGGTAAAGAAAGCTACGTAAATAAATGGCCCAGTATCTTCAAGGATACGCTGAAATTCTTGACGATACTTGCTGTAGTTAGTCACAGAAAAACTGGCGACAATACAAACTAGCAATGGCTCCACATGTAGTTCAAAAGGAAGATTACTATGGCTTAGATGTACTATTCCGTCACTTAATAGAAAAGCCCCGTAACCGGTAATCATTATTAACACTAATTTAAAGCCTTCCCTGACTGTAAAGGACAATATGGCTGAGATCGTCTTTCCGAGCAAATAACCGAACCCGAAAGCGATTGATAATTCCAACAGAAGGATTAGTATAATTCCCGGATTCAAGGTGGCCCCAGATACTATGGTTACTGCCATTGAAAAGCAAATGGCGAAGAGTATAATTACCAATACATCTTTGACAACGGTTACACCCATGACGGTCTGGGTGAATGGCCCTTTCGCTCTCATTTCACTGATCACAGCAATGGCTGATGAAGGCGATCTTGCAACGAAAATAGTACCAAAAAGAATAGCCACCGCAATTTTTCCAGCTACACTCATTTCTTTCATAAATGGGACATATTCAGCGAGAAAGAAAACGGCTGCTGAGCCAATAATGAAAGTAATCACAAATTGACCGAAGGTATTCCAGACAATACTTTTCACCCGTCGTCTGATATCCTTTAAAAACAATTCCCCACCAGCAGCGAATGCAATAAAAGCCAAGGAGATGTCATTAATAAAATCAAGCTTTGGTATTGCTTCCTCCTGGATCAAGTTTAACAGGTGTGGACCACAAATAATACCGGTTACCAGAAATCCGGTAATCAGTGGAAGTTTGACATTTTTAAAGTATTTGGCAAAGTTCTGCGAGGCAAACAATATCAACACAAACCCAAAAAAGTATATGATAAGGTCTTTATATTGATCCATAAAGCAAACATAAGGAAACTTGCGATTTTATGGCTTCACGATGGGTCTAAATAGGGCATAAATAATTCCAAATACGTCCAATAGGGAAAATCGCATACATGTCTCCATTATTCCATTTAACAACGGAAATCCGCCCTTTTTTGACTCATTCATCACCATCCTAATCTTCTGAAAGCCGTGCCCTGCCTATTTCTTAGAAATTATTATCTTTGCAGCCACGAAAGTGAAACTGGCCTCATAGTTCAAGGGATAGAACGGAAGTTTCCTAAACTTCAGATTCAGGTTCGAGTCCTGGTGAGGCTACGAACCAGGGCGAGAAGTTTATCCCGATGTAAATCGGGAAGTCCTGGTGAGGCTACTGGCTCACCAGGGCGAGAAGTTTATCCCGATGTAAATCGGGAAGTCCTGGTGAGGCTACGAACAACACATATTTGGCCCCATAGTTCAAGGGATAGAATGGTAGTTTCCGGAACTACAGATCCAGGTTCGAGTCCTGGTGGGGCTACCGAGTGACCATAGCAGGCCCTATTAGTCAAAGACTAGTGGGGCTTTTGCATTTTAATCGAGGACACTGATGAGATGAAAAGAACCAGAGATTTCCATTGCCCTAAGACACAATTCTAGCTATCTACTTTTATCCATTTTCCGTACCTTTAGATGAATAACCGGGGATTAATTGGTGATTATAACTATCCCCAAATTGGAAACAGCACGGATTGAGCAGATGATTCTGAAAGTACTTGGGAATATCGCTAGGAAATTAAAGGCCTCATTTTTTGATCTTTTGCCGATTATTTTAGTCGTTTCCTTCTTCCAAATAGTGGTATTGCAACAGCCTTTTCCGAATCTGGCTGAAATTCTGGTTGGTTTAGTTTTTGTCGCCTTGGGACTCATGTTGTTTGTTGAAGGATTGGAAATTGGCTTATTCCCTATCGGAGAAAACCTGTCGTACGCGTTGCTGAAAAAAGGAAGCCTTTTTTGGCTCCTGCTGTTTTCTATTCTGCTTGGATTCTCGACAACTATTGCCGAACCAGCCTTAATTGCAATTTCCAGTGAGGCCGCAGAGATAGCCGTGGAAGCAGAGCTCATACAGCCTGAGATCGAATCTAAGTATGCGCTCGGGTTGCGCTTATCTGTTGCTATTTCAGTCGGGTTGGCCATACTCCTTGGTATGTGGCGAATCATTAAAGGTTGGCCAATTTACTACCTGATTATTGGGGGATATTTGTTGGTTATCGTGTTGACTTTATTTGCACCTGAAGAAATAATTGGGATTGCCTATGATGCCGGTGGTGTTACTACATCCACAATAACTGTTCCCTTAGTTACAGCCATTGGCGTGGGATTGGCTACAGTTATTGAAGGAAGAAGCCCACTTATTGATGGATTCGGACTCATCGCTTTTGCATCACTTTTACCCATGATATTTGTGATGGCTTATGGAATGCTAGTCTTCTAAACTGATACTGATGTTAAAGGACCTGGGATATACGTTTTTAACCACGATGAGAGATGTAGCACCGATCGTACTACTGATTGCGCTATTCCAAATCTTTGTCATCAAAAAAACGATACCACATCTGAGAAATGTAGTTTTCGGTGTTGTTTTAGTCATTCTAGGATTAACCTTTTTCCTGGTGGGATTGGAAAAGGCACTATTCCCTGTGGGCGAGTTGATGGCCAAACAATTATCTAATCCAGACTTTATTCATAAAACATACGCAGGCCCCATTACAGACTGGCAAGCCTACTATTGGGTATATATATTTGCTGCCTTAATCGGATTTTCTACAACCATAGCAGAACCATCACTGTATGCCGTAGCTGTTAAAGCAAATGAAGTTTCTGGAGGAACGATAGGTATATTCTATCTTCGTCTTGTTGTGGCAATCGGTGTGGCCCTGGCTTTGGTCGTAGGTACCTATCGGATTGTAGTTGGTGATTCACTAGCTACCTATATTATGGTAGGCTATATCATCGTGTTGATACAAACCATTTTTGTTAAAAAAGACCTTGTCGCTTTGGCATACGATTCAGGAGGAGTGACTACTTCAACTGTCACTGTTCCAATCGTAGCAGCACTAGGTCTGGGTTTGGCCGCTGTAGTACCAGGCAGAAATCCGGCATTGGATGGTTTTGGACTGATTGCTTTTGCAAGTGTTTTTCCAGTCATTACCGTTTTGGGCTATGCACAGCTAATTAATTTGATCAAGTATATCAATAAACTAAAAAAATAATATCATGAGGTTTGACTTAATCATAGGATTTGTTAATCCAGGCATCACCGACAAGGTTATCAAAACCGCTAAAAAATCGGGTGCAACAGGCGATGTAATTATTCAAGGTAAAGGTAGTGGAATTGAAGCTGCTAACTTTTTGGGCTTATCCATACAAGACAAAACTGATATCGTTCTTTTTATCGTTGAAGAGCACCATACCAATAAAATTATGGAGTCAGTTACAAAAGAATGTGAAATTGAAAAACCCGGCAACGGAATACTAATCGCCCTCAACATCGATAAAGTTGCAGGGCTGTCTAAACAAATCAAGAAAATACGAGAGAACCTCAAAACAGAACAACTATAAAAACAAGCGGATGGAAACTTTTAAAAAAGCAAAAGAGATTGCCTCTGACCGACTTTTCTATATTGATGGCTTGGCAAGCATCAGAGATGCAGTTCAACTAATGAAGGAGAAAAGTGTTCAAGCACTCATCATCCAAAAAAGAAATAGTGCTGATGCAAATGGTATTGTTACCGTTAATGATATCATCAAAGGCGTGATCATCCCAAACAAAACCCTGGATGAGGTTAGCGTATATGAAATCATGACCAAACCTGTATTTTCAATTTCAGCACACCTAAATGTCAAATATGTACCCAGGTTAATGTATAACTACAACATCAAGATTGCTCCCGTCGAAGAGAATGGAGAATATATTGGGATTATAGACTATACCCAGTTTTTGTTCACTGAACTTACATCTTAGGTTTTCTTGCGGGGTTAGAAAACAAGCATAAAATAGTTAACTAGGCACTATTTTACTACCATTCGCTTTGTCTTCAAACTGTTTCCTGCCTTTAGAGAATAAAAGTAAATACCTTGATCCAGCTCATCTGCATGCAGGATCAGTTTATGCTTCCCTGCAGGTTTTTGTCCTTCATCCAGGCTCAAAACGACTCTACCCGTCAGATCTGTGACTTCAATGACAACATTGTTGCTTTTAATCAGCTCATAAGCTATTTCAGTAGTCTGAGCAAAGGGATTTGGATAGTTCTGACCCAGAGACGCTTGATTCGCCGTTAGGTCAACATCATCAATAATATTGCTGTGGTCATTAATATTCAAGCGTATCATCAGATTTCTTTCTGATACATAATAATCAAAACGCCAGGATAAATCATTCCCATTTCTCGCAACACTAACAGGGTCCATAAGCCTTCTGCTAATATCTGCTCCAACTTTGAAGTTTTCATACCGATGGCTGATCAAATCTGTATTCATGTTATTATATTCAGCACAGGCATAAACAACATCTCCTTCCAATAAAAATTCTGATTCACCATCCTTTTCCAAAGGCAATGTTACCCAAGTTCCTATCATGGTTGAATCATAGTCAATAAACTCTGTGGTCATAATTTCAATTGGATCCTCTCCCTCCTCAGATTTGAGGTAAATTGCATATCTGAAGTCAATCATTCCATCACCTCGCCCTCCTGCAATAAAGGCAGAAATAGAACTAGCTTCGCAATCTGCATAAATCGGATATTCAGTACCTACAATGTAACCCAGGTTAGGCTCCCCTGTTGGCCCATAAGCATCCAACCCCCAACAAAAGGCCTCTTCAGATGTATCGTCTCCCCTGGAATAGACGCTGTCGTTGACGTGGAATAAAATTTCCTTAGAATTATTTTCAGGGGTATCATCAGTAGCACTTTGGTTGTATTTAAAGTCCACTCTATAATGACCAAAATCAACTGGTGCATAGGGTTCTTCAATCAAAGTTGTATCTATTTCCAGGGTCCACAACGCAATAGTCTCACCTTTTTGATTGTAAATACTCTGACTATTTTTAACTATATCAACCTCAAGGTAAACATCATCCTGGTCGTTTTCACCAAAGTTGATGGCTGAAGACATAAAGTTGGTAAGAAAGCCATCCCCAATCTGAGATTTTGGATACAAAAAAGAAGGTGTAACCACTGTTTCTTCATCACCATCATCCCACTCCATTTCGGCAAACTTCATTTGTAAATCGTTGTTATACGATTCAGAAAGTTGAAAATCATCGATCTGCCACCAATAGAGGCTTGTTCCTCTCCAGGTGAATTTAATCTGAACATTGGCCATTCCTGCCGCGATATCTGAAATATTTGCTTCAAAAATAGCTGGTACGCCCGGAGCTGTTTGGTTAGGCCTACCCTTATGCAAGGCTCCAAATCCAACATCATATTGAGCCGAATGAACCCAATCATCTACGGTAATCTCAAGGAGCATATCAAAATAATCATCGTAGTTCATGAAACAGGTTTCATAGCGAACAACCACTGATGAACGCGAGCTGCAATCAAAAGGTGGGAAGACAATGGAATTATCCACATTAAGTCTTGGTGAGTATCCCAGATTATAAAGATCAGCGAACAAACAGAGACTTCCATCCTGAGCGGATGTAGATTCCATGGGAGGTTCACGGGTTAAATTTGGCGTAACCAAAGAGTCATACCCCCACCAATGCCAGTTAAATCCATTATCAGTAGGATCTTCCATGTAATAGCCCTCCGGAAGTGTCCAGCCTCTCTCACTGCTTGGGTCGCCCCAGTCAAAGGTCTCAAGAAAAAATACCTCACCATTGCCTTTTAAAGGAGGTGAACTAGACAGTGATCCGCTTTGTGCAAATGACAAATTTATCATTGCAGATAATAACATCAGGAAAAGAAGTTTTTTCATTAGGTTGTGATTTATGATAAGAATTGCCTAGGTATCAACAACAGGTTTAATATCAGCTAAAAGTATTGAATAATAGTGCGATTTTAATACCTCTAACAAAACTTTTGTGTAACGTTTGAGACAATCTGTGTAACCTTTGAGACATGGTAACAGCTGGTACCGTTTACTGCAATTTGATGAAGTGTTGTCTACTATTTCTGTAGTAATCCGTTGTTTGGTTACGGTCTTCGCTTCATTAAAGAATAGTTAAGTGTGGGTGGCGTATAGAAAAGGGTAGCTCCAAAATCCAATTAGACATAATGATCTGCTCATGAACCGGAATTTGCTTGTTTTCTCTCAGATATCCGAGATGGAAATCAGGCAAGCGAAGAGAATGTGACGGGTTGCTGGGTCGATAAAATGATGTAAATTAGAGTCAACCTAAAACAAAATGCGATGAAAATGCAAAGTCAGCGCCAGCCAGAGAACGTTTCAGTTCCCACCTTACGCAAAACCCTTGGAGTCTTGGGTCTTTTCCTCCCTTTTATCTTGTTAATCGGATCGGGAGCCATCGGAGGCTTAACCCAGGTGCAACGATCGGTGAGCATGTACTATTATACCAATATGGGAGATGTATTGGTGGGTGTTTTGCTTGCCTATGGTCTTTTTCTCTTTGCCTATAAAGGGTATGATCGGATTGACTATCTACTGGCAAAAATGGCTTGTCTTTTTTCCCTGGGGGTGGCACTTTGTCCGTGTGATCACCCAAATCCGATAATCAGTAATACCCATTTCATTTCAGCTATCCTGTTGTTCTTGATTTTTACCCTCTTTTCTTTATTTCGCTTTCCCAAAACAGGTAAAACAGAACCAACTCCAGAGAAAATTAAGCGAAACATCATTTATCGCGTATGCGGCATAGTAATGCTGCTTTCGATGGTTTTAATGGGGGTTTATTTTGCTTTTTTAGTTGACGAAACTCCAGCCATTGATAAGCTCCAACCTGTATTTTGGCTAGAGGCCATTCTATTAGTCGCCTTTGGTATTTCGTGGTTATTAAAAGGAGAATTCTTTCTAAAAGACAAAGAGCCGGAGCTTAATTCCATAGGCAATGAATAAAGGTTGCCCCAGGTACTGTATCACAGCCATGATTTTTCTTTTCTGTATGGCCACAGGATCAGTCTATGGTCAAACATCCATCGACTCAGTCATGGAGGCCAGGGCAGATGATGAACAAATCATGGCCAGCATAGAAGGGGCCTTGCTGTATTTAGCCGACCGGCAGATTAAAGACCTGCCGGGAAAACAAAGTGCCTTGATTGACGCCAGTGAGCTTGGCGATGGTTGCAGAGGTCAGGTCTTTCTCAACTTGCCTGGTTTGCCTACCATTCCCTTTCGGGCAGGTCAAAAAGAAAAGCCCGTCAATCAACCAGGGGCCTGGGCAGGAATGGTACACCTGCTACCCAATCGAATCGGCTTCAAAGGAATATCGGTATTGTCTAAATCTGATTTCAATCATTTCATTCCATTATCCATCGTTTATCCCTTATTCCTCTTTGATGAATCCCAGCATCCGATAGGAGATCGCTTAGCTGCAAGAATGCTGAAAAATGCCTGGAACGTTTCATTAGCGTATCAGAGGGGAGTTGCCTATAATTTCTGGCTACCCCTTAAACAACAACCAGAATTTAGCGGCCCCAGTACCTTTAACTTAAATTTTGCAAACCGATACCGTCATCAGGTTGACAAAGGGTACACCGATTTTGTCAGAAACATGGTTATGGGCAGGGGTAATCTGCCTGATGGAGAATGGATGACATCGATGGCGAAAGAGGTAGAGAATCAGAATTGGACATTAGCAACCTTCAATATTCCGAATGATGCCGACGATACAGCCCTGGCTCTGGCTTTTCAATCTGTACGTCAACAATTAAAAGAACAGTATCCGGATGATGGTTTTTTTGACCTGCCAGATAATTTCGTTTACAATCATGAAGCACTGAATGTAATTACTGAATGGCGCGACCTGAATCGGTTAGATCGCTATGAAGATGGTCGGGATAGCTGGAAAGGAAAGAACTCAGGCGCTTTTCTGACCTGGCTTAAAGATGAGGAGCTGGCCACGTTCGAAGACCTGACAACCGGAGTTATTCCGCTTGGCAAGAATAATGTGGACGGGGTGGTAAATGCCAATGTATTGTTCGCCATGAGCTTATCACAGGCTTCAGACACACCAGGCTATCGTGAAAGTATCAGATTGATTGAGCATGCCATCAACAATCAAACCTGGCCAGAATGCGGTTTGTACTACCCCCAGATGATGATGTTTCCTTATACCGCCAGTCGAGCTTTTCGGGATGGTAATATCGAAGAATTACAACCAGCAATGGGCGTACTCCTTCAGCAGCTGCTTGACATGCAAGCGGTTTATGGCAAGTTAAATCCAAACCACAAGGGAGCCTTTCCGGGTGGAGAAGATCATACCGATCAGCTGTCTACCGCCCTGGCATTATGTGCTCTGATGAATATCTCACTTGATGTCGCTCAGAAAAACAAGCTCGAATACAGATACCGGATGGCCATTAACCGAGGGATACAATACCTGATTAACAAAAGGACCAAAACAAAACTGTTAAACCCCACTCATCTTGGAATCAATCCATCCCAGTCTAAAAAAGCTGTAGGCTTCCATTGGCAAGAGGGCATCTATTTTTCTAGCTCTTATCGTGATCTGGCTCATTGGCGAAGTGAGGCTTTCAGCACGGCGATGGTTCTGGAAGCGTTAAGCAAATACCTGCTCGCCTGGGATTATGGAAACGCAATTATCAGTCAGGGCAGGAAACTTGAACTGAATAATTTGGTGAAGCTAAACTAATTTCTTATATTTTAACCACAAACCTGACTAGATTTTAATCATGGCCCACAAAGAAAATTGCTGCCAGGGATTTGACCCGGCTCCCTTCGACCAAAAAGAACATGTTTGGAAAAATAAACTCTTCATCAAAGACAGCATGCGTGTCTACTTTCACATGCCTTTGGTAAAACACTGAAAAGACTGTATGGAAAAATCGAGGCAGCTAAAGCCCAACCAGAAGAGAATGACTTTTTATTGCTTTGTACAGACACCAGTCCCTGGCGCAGTGAAATGTACATCAATGCGACCAAAGAAATACCGGATGCAGAGAATGTATACTTCAGCGGTACATTTTTATCTAAAGTATATGACGGTCCGTACAAAGACATAAGAGTCTGGATCAAAGACCTTGAAAAGCATGTAACGGATCAGGGCAAAACCATGAAGCAACTGTATTTCTACTACGCTACCTGTCCGAAATGTGCCAAAGAAACAGGGCACAATTATGTGATCGGATTTGCCGAGCTCAACTAGGTGTTGCTGTTGGTGTGAATCTTATCCACCCAGTCCGGCAGCGATTTGCGTTTTCAAAGCATTCTTGAGCGTAAACACAACATTATTCACATCAGAAGTACCTGTGAAAGTTACAGTTACTGATCCCAATGCCGTGAGCATCGATGAAATAGCATCGTATTGACCATTGTCGTTACCACCAGTAAGCGTTTCCCCATTTTTGAGGGCTTTGTTGGAGACAGACCATGAAGCTGTATGCGTGCCTCCGGTAATGGTCAGCGTGGCCTGCAACAAAGTCACGTCCTTTGACAATCCGCTAATGGTAGTGGATAGTTCTTTCAAAGTGATTGACTTCACATTATCTAGGTAATCAACTAGTGCTGGCTCCTTTGACAGATCAATGGTCTTGGTAGAACTGAAAGAAAAAGGTCCAGTTTTCATTTCCTGACCGGTAACCTCAACGGGAAGATCAATATCAAAATCAGCGTCTACTTTAACTGATAAGGCATCGCCCAAATTGCAACTGGTTGTTACCAGTATCACAACAGTTAGGAAAACAGAGGGGAATGCGGTTTTTCTCATACTTGTATCAATGAATTAGTTTATAGAGTTTCTTACAACTGGATGACCAAAATGTTGCTTTGTGACATGTCATGGTTCGATTTCTCACAAATAACTAACTTAGACGACTATTTTACATTAGCATAGCATATAGTTTCGAAACCAAAGCACTAATTCCATGAAGATCAAAAACTTATTTCTTGTCAGCACCCTTGTTTTGATCAGCTTTTCAGCACGAGCTCAGCAAAACACAATTGAGCCAAAAGACTATGCTGCCTACCCCCACTGGCAGGATATGATGCTCGATCACTCGATCAACTTCTTTGAAACCCAACGGGCTTTCTATACCTACTGGAAAGACCGAACCCCCTCACGCGGATCCGGATATAAAGTATTTAAACGCTGGGAATATAAATGGGAAACCCTGGTGTCTCCGACCGGAGAATACCCCGAAGCAGGCCAGTATTATGATGCCTATACTGACTATAAACTGGCACATCCCACGGCTCACCGCCTAAAATCGGATGCAGCCGTATGGAAGGAATTAGGGCCAAAAACACGTCAAAATTACGGGGGATATGTAGGCGTTGGGCGCTTGAATGCGATCGCTTTCCATCCCACCGATCCAGCAACGTACTATGTGGGTTCACCTTCGGGTGGATTCTGGTATACTTATGATGATGGTGCCACCTGGGGCACCTCAACAGATACTTTACCAACCCTGGGGGTCTCAGCTATTCTGGTACATCCCGAAAACCCTAGCATCATACTGATGGGTACGGGTGATGATGACGGTGGCGATGACCAGGGATTGGGCGTTTTTAAAAGTACCGATGGCGGTCTATCGTGGATCCAGTCTAACGAAGGAATGGGAAACCTACCCGGGAATGTGTTTGCCATAAACGAAGATGATCCCAATACCGTGTTGGCTGGAACGGAAAATACCGGTATTTATAAAAAAATTGATACCCATTTTAGACTTTAAAAAATATTTTCTTTTTTG
>CAYUGX010000022.1:0-28555 GCA_964444375.1 uncultured Porphyromonadaceae bacterium
GCTGTTGTAAAAGGGTAAATAAACGTCATCCCCGCGAAAGTGGGGATTCAGGAGCACCCGTGGCAAGTGACCCAGAAACAGTATCAGGCAAAGCTTTTACTGAATTAGCAGCCTCATTGCAGCATCAGGTTGATGTGCGGAATCAAAAAATGGCACCAACTGAAGTGGTAAAAATAACAACGAAATAAACATCGATTTTATGGCTAATCCAGAAGTAATTACGAAGATTAAGGATGTATTGGAGCAAATCAGACCCTATTTACAAGCTGATGGTGGTGACTTGAGCCTTGAGGAGATCACCGATGACTATGTAGTCAAAGTAAAGCTGGTTGGAGCCTGTGGATCATGCCCCATGCGCACCATGACGCTAAAAGCGGGAGTTGAAGGTACCTTGAAAAAAGAAGTGCCTGAGGTTAAGTCTGTTGAAGCAGTCTAAATCTCCCCGTTTTTGATCATGTTGTAGATCTTGGATTTTCCAATATCCAGTTTCTTAGCGACCAGAACAACATTATTGTTGTTTTTTTCGAGGTAGTGTTTAATGATTTTGGCTTCAAATTCGCGCAGATTCATATCTTGTGAGAATACGTCAAGGCCCGTATTGGTTGGTGTGAACATCACGTGTTCTTCCTCGATCACCGCTCCGCTTGCCATTACAGCACCCAGTTCAACAATGGCTTTGAGCTCGCGCACATTCCCCGGGTAGTGATAGGTGAGTAATTTATTACGGGTTGAAGAGCTGAATTCCATTGGATCGAGTTTATTTTCTTTGCAAAACTCCCGGAGAAAGAATCCAGCCAAAAGAATGATATCGTTTTCTCTTTCAGACAGTGGAGGTAATAAAATGGGCAGGCCAAGTAAGCGATAATACAGGTCTTCTCTGAAAGTGCCTTTTTTGACTTCTTCTTGCAGGTCTTTATTGGTGGCTGTGATTATGCGGGCATCCACTTTGATCGTTTTGCTGCTGCCTACCCGGGTAATTTCTCGCTCTTGAATGGCACGAAGTAATTTCACCTGCAGGTCAATATCCAATTCGGCGACTTCATCAAAGAAGATGGTTCCACCGTTGGCCTCTTCGAATTTTCCTGTATTGCGGGCATAGGCACCGGTAAATGCTCCTTTTTCGTGACCAAACAATTCACTTTCAACCAGTTCACGTGGAATGGCACCCATATTTACGGCTACAAAGGATTTATCCTTCCGTATGGAATTGTAGTGGACGGTTCGAGCTACCAATTCTTTTCCGGTACCTGTTTCTCCCTTGATGGATACCGTCATGTTCTGAACCTGGATAGCTTTTTCGATCAGGGCAAAGACTTTCTTTATGGCCTTACTCTCCCCGATAATGGCCTTTGAAAAGTCGTATTTTTCGGTGATCTGGGTTTTCAGGTCCCTGACTTCATCACGCAGGCTTTCGGTTTCCTGAATTTTGTGAATGGTATTCAGCAGACGCTCCTTGATGTTTTCATCCTTGGTGATGTAGTCGTAAGCACCCTCTTTGATTAGTTTGACTGCGGTAGGTATGTCATCCTGACCAGAAATCACTACCACCTCGATGCGTGGGTCATAATTTTTGACCTTGGCCAACACATCATGACCGGTCATATCCGGAAGGGAGAAATCGAGAGAAATTATTTTTGGATTTTCATGAAGCTTGTCTAAAAAGTCTTGCCCATTGTAAAATGTTTGTATCTCAAAATCAGGATTTAACTTCAGATGATGCTCAATTAACTTGTTATAAAATTTATCATCTTCGACTACAAATATTTTCATGGTTCGAGAAGTGGTTTAAGAAAAAACATAGCTACCGGAAACTAATGTAGTAATTATTTGAGCGAATAAAATAATTTTGCATAAAAAGAGTTATAGTATTTTGAACATTCTACGCGTTTTGAAGCAGATAAAAACATATCATATTATAGGGTTCTTGATGTTGGTGGTTGCCTTGTTGCCAGCCTGTTCAACTAAAAAGAATACCCTGGTCGCCAGACATTACCATAACCTGACAGCCCATTATAATATCTATTTTAATGCAAGTGAGATATTTAGGGAAGGGATGAAAAAGGTTGAGACCAACTACACAGACAATTTCAACACTCTGTTGCCTCTTGAGATTTATACCCAGAAGGATGTAGCACGTCGGCTCCTGCCAGACATGGACAAGACGATAAAGAAGTGTTCAAAAGTCATAACGATGCACTCCATTACCTCCAAACCAAAGAGAAAAAGGGGAAATCAGAGTGATCGGGAGAAAGCTTTTTACAAAAAAAATGAGTTTAACAAATGGGTGGATGATTCCTATCTGTTAATGGGGAAGGCCTATTATTACAAGCACGACAATTTTCCGGCAATTCAGAATTTTGAGTATGTCATTAGGCAGTATCCAGAAGATGGTCTGAAGCACGAAGCCAATTTGTGGTTAGCCAAAACGCATATCGCCCTGAAGAATTATGACGAAGCAGAAAATGTGTTGAATCGCCTTGAAGCTGATCCTGATTTGCCAGATAATATTAGTTCAGCTATGGCAGCTGTTCGGGCGAGTTTGCTGATTGAGATAGAAGAGTATGAAGATGCCATTAATCAATTGATGCTTGCCATTCAACTCACCAAGAAAAAGCAAGAATTGATTCGGTACAACTACATTTTAGCTCAATTATTTGAGCAGCAAGATGAATTGACACAAGCATCATTGAAATACGAAGAAGTCATCGATCTGAATCCCGATTATCGGATGGCTTTTAACGCAAAGATCAACCGCGCCCGTCTTTACGAAGGAGATGCTGAAACGGGTGAAGAGATCAGAAAGCAGTTAAATAAAATGCTTAGAGACGATAAAAACCTCGAGTTTTTAGATCAGATATATTATGCGATTGCCGAGTTGGATATGAAACAAGGGCTGGAGGCTGTTGCACTCGATAATTACAAATTGTCAGCTCAGTCGAGTTATAACAATACACATCAACAATGCCTCTCCTACCTGGCCATAGGTCAGATTTATTACAAACAGCCTAATTACCTGGATGCACAAACATATCTCGACAGTTGCCTGATGGTTCTGCCCGATGAGTTTCCAGAACGTGACTCGGTCGAGCAATTTGGTCTGGATGTGAGTACACTGGGTCAGAATTTGCGAGTGATTCACCGTGAAGACAGCTTACAGGCTGTTGCAGCTCTATCAGAGGAAGAACGAGAAACCTTGATTAAGATTAAAATTGATGAGGCAAAACGAATTGAAGAAGAGCGGATGGCCCAGGAGGAAGCTGAGCGTCTGAATGGTCGTCAGGGCGGTTTCAGGATGGCTGGAGGTCCGGGAGGCCCCGGGCGTCAAGGGGGCGGAGGTGCGCCTGGCGGAATGGGCGGTCCGGGAACATCTCGAATGGGTGGACAGGGCTCCATGTCAGGTGGGATGTCTGGCGGTATTGGTGGTGCATCAAGTCAATGGTATTTTTATAATCCCTCCACCTTGAGTTATGGACAAGCCGAATTCAGCAAGTTATTCGGACGCAGAAAACTTGAAGATAACTGGCGAAGAAGCAACAAGGGCGTATCATCGGCCATGAGTGATTTATCAACTGAAGGAGAAGAAGGTGATATTCAGAATGTGAGCATTCAATCAGCTGCCGATCAATTCCAGCCCACTACACGAGAATATTACCTGGCTGATCTGCCTCTCAATGACACCTTAATTAAGGAATCAAATGACCGAATAGAACTGGCCCACTTTAATGTTGGGAAAGTCTTTAAAGATGAATTGAACAAAGCAGATGAGTCGGTCGATTATTTCAACAAACTCCTCAATCGCTTTCCTGAAACAGACAGAAAGTTATTTACGTATTACAATTTATATCAGATTTATAAAGCCAAGGGAGATACACAGCAACAGGAACATTATAAAAGCCTAATCCTTAGGGATTTTCCTGACAGCCGATCCGCCAAGATTATCAGCAATCCTAATTATTTCCAGGAAATAGATGAGATTAGGATTAAGGTTATGGATTACTATACCCAAACCTATCTGTTATTTATTGATGAACAATATGAACAGGTAATCTCGAATTGCGAGAATGCCGATACAGCTTTTGCCTTGAATCCCATACGCGACAAGTTTGGCTTGCTACAGGTGATGTCTATGGGTGCCATAAATCCAGATGACAAAGTAGTTTTGGCCAACCGGGTCAATGATTTGTTATTCAAATATCCCGAGTCAGAGATAAGAGAAACAGCCAATACTTTACTGGATATCCTGGAGAACGGCATTGAGGAGATCGGTGACAACCAGGCTCAGGCCGGAGGATTGAGTATCGGAGGTGTTGATCCTGCAGATATTGAAGAAGGAGAGCAGAACTATGCCTTTAATGAAGATGCAATACATTACTATATAGCAGTTGTTTCCAGGCGAACTCAAGACCTGAACCGGCTGAATTTTAATATTTCGAATTTTAATATAGAGAACTACGATCAAGACTTTTTCGAGGTAAGTTCAGTACCTCTAAATGATGATTTGATTTTAATTACGGTTAAGAACTTCCAGAATTCTGAGATCGGAATGAATTATTATTACAGTTTATTGGCAGATCCTGAAGTATTCAGCGATTTTGATCAAACTGATTTCAGACATTTTATTATTTCGAAAGCCAATTACAATGTGTTTTATAGAAATCAAAATGTATTCAAATACATTCGATTTTTCAGGGAGCACTATCTCGACGAGGAAAATTAGCACTTCATGGTAAAAAAAATATCCATCCTGTGGGCTGACGATGAAATTGATCTGCTTAAGCCGCATATACTATTTCTTGAAGAAAAGGGGTACTCAGTGCGTGAGGCCAATAATGGTGACGACGCCATTGATGCTGTTGACGAAGAAGAATTTGACATCATATTCTTAGATGAAAACATGCCTGGTCTTACCGGCCTGCAAGTGCTGGCTCGAATTAAGACGCTTCGTCCTCATATACCGGTAGTCATGATTACCAAGAGTGAAGAGGAAACCATCATGGATGAGGCCATCGGGTCAAAAATTGCCGATTACCTGATCAAACCGGTAAATCCCAAGCAGATTCTGTTGACCATCAAAAAGAATGTTGACACCAAACGGCTAATTAGCGAAAAGACAACTTCAGGCTATCAAACAGAGTTTAGCAAAATCGCCATGCAGATGAATGACAATCTGCATTGGAAAGAATGGGTTGAACTATATCGAAAACTGATCTATTGGGAGCTTGAACTCACCGGTTCTGATGAAAGCACCATGGATGAGGTTTTCCAGATGCAAAAGAAGGATGCCAACCAGAATTTTGCCCGCTACATTCGAAAGAATTATGCATCGTGGTTTAAGATGGACGTTGGTGACCGTCCATTGTTGTCACCCGACCTGTTTAAGCACCGGGTCTTTCCTTTGCTGAAAAAAGATGAACAGGTGGTTGTCATCATAGTTGACAACCTGCGGTACGATCAATGGAAAACCATGGAGGGGATGATACAGGAGCACTTTTCGGTACAGGAAGAGTTGTTTTTCAGTATTTTGCCTACAGCAACCCAGTACGCTCGAAACGCCATGTTCGCTGGATTAATGCCCCGGGAAATTGCCAAGATGCACCCCGATTTATGGGTATTTGACCACGAAGAATCGGGTAAAAACCTCCATGAAGCAGAGTTGTTGAAGCATCAACTACAACGTAATAATTTGAATCTTGAGCCTTTCTACGAGAAGATAAACAATAACCGGACTGGCAAAAGGCTTGCAGAAAATCCGGAAGCTATTGTCAAAAACCAGCTCTCAGTCTTGGTATATAATTTCGTAGACATGTTATCGCATTCGCGCACCGAGATGCAGATGATTCGGGAATTGGCCGGTGATGAAGCTGCCTATCGATCGCTAACTCTGAGTTGGTTCAATCATTCACCTCTTTTAGATCTGTTGCGCTCACTCGCTGAGCGAAACATTAAGGTTATTTTAACCACTGATCATGGCACAACACGCGTGCAGGATCCGATTAAGGTAGTCGGTGATAAGTTTACGACCACTAATTTACGGTATAAGCAAGGGAAGAATTTAAATTACAATCCGAAGGAGGTTTTTGAAATTGCCAATCCTGAAACTATCCATTTGCCTTCACTCAACGTGAGTACCCGGTACATTTTTTCGATAGGCAGTGATTTCTTTGCCTATCCGAATAATTATAACCACTATGTGAAGTATTACCGCAATACTTTTCAGCACGGGGGTGTGAGTCTTGACGAAATGATAATACCAACTATTCAGCTAGATCCCAAATCCTGACTCTGAGCAGCGTGGAAAAAAAGGTGAAACACATTCAAAATTTGGAAGCCCTCCCCGAAGCTGCTGAATGGCTGATCCAGGAGGTTAGAACACATCGCATACTAGCCTTCCAAGGTGAAATGGGTGCTGGAAAAACGACCTTTATCCAGTCACTTTGCAAGGTCTTGGGAGTAACACAAGAAGTGACTAGTCCGAGTTTTGCCCTGGTGAATGAATATGCTGGTAAGGCTTCAATTCCCATTTATCATTTTGATTTTTACCGACTGGATGATCCCGTCGAGGCACTTGATTATGGGCTCAATGAGTATTTAGACAGTGGTCATTGGTGCCTCATGGAATGGCCTGAACGCGTTGATATTTTCCTTCCTGATGATGTTATTTGGCTGAATATAAAAGTCTTACCTGATCACTCCCGCCAAATGTCAGTCGAAATGCCGGCTTAGCAATTATCCCTTGATTTTCGTATCTTGCCTGAAACCAGAATGGCTTAAAATACAGTTCTATGCATGAAACTGAAAAGCCCTTGTCTCAGTTTCATTCGGTCAGACTCCCTCAGGAGGAGGTTTTAGACAGAGAGAAGAAGGGTAAACAATTGAAAATTGGGATCATAGGAGAAACAGATCCTAATGAAACCCGGGTTCCGATAACCCCACAAGGTGTTGAGCTACTTGTTCAAAACGGGCACGAGGTATTGGTACAGGATCTGGCTGGTATTGGTTCACGATTTACACCCAGTGCTTTTTCTGAGGCCGGTGCAATCGTTGTCAATGACCTAGGTCGCCTATTTACAGCTGATCTGTTACTCAAAATTTCTCCTTTAACAGAGCAAGAGATTTCCATGATGAAAGGGAATCAAACATTGATTTCATCTTTGCATCTAGCCACGCGTCAGGAATCGTATTTCAGGGCCCTGATGAACAAGAAAACAACTGCAATTGCTTTTGAACTTTTGCGCGATGATGTCCAAGAGTTTCCCGTTCTGCGCTCAATGTGTGAGATTGCCGGAACTGTGTCGGTCGGCCTGGGAAGTCGGTATTTAAGTACGTACAATCAGGGTAAGGGCATTTTGCTGGGAGGAATAAGCGGTGTTACACCTGCAGAGATATTACTATTGGGTGCCGGTACAGCAGCTGAATATGCTGCCCGAACCGGATTAGGAATGGGAGCCGTGGTTAAGGTATTTGATCATTCGATTCCGCGCTTACGATCAATCAAGCATCGGATTGGTCGTGAAATATTTACCTCAGTTATTCATCCACCTGTATTAGAAAAAGCCTTTGAAACTGCAGATCTGGTCATTAGTACACTTCAGCGATTAAATCCCGATAGTTTCTTTCTGGTACCTGAAGACATGATCATGAAAATGAAAAAAGGATCGGTGGTGGTGGATATGCATATTGATCAGGGCTCCAGCTTTGAGACAGGGAGATTGACTAGCCCTGAAGAACCCGTTTATCGAGAACATGGGGTTATTCATTATATGGTGCCAAATATGACGGCTCAAGTCGGTCGTACCGCATCAATAGCATTGAGTAATGTACTGATACCCTTATTACTTAATGAGGGCCGCTGTGGTAGTATTCAACAACTGATACTGGAAGACCTTGGTGTGCGCCATGGGGTGTATCTCTATAATGGCATTCTTACCCATGAAATGATCGGGAGTTACTTCAAAATCCCCTTTAAAGACATCAACTTATTGTTGGCAGCCTTCTAGAAAATTGCCCGTACAGACAGTTGACCGGTGTGAATCATTTTTTGCTCCTCTGAAATGCGAATACCGTAATTCAAATCCAGTTGAATTAGCTCGTTCAAGCGACGCCGGATTCCCAGATTTGCCAGCCCGTTATGGCCGGGCCTGAGTCCTTTCAGCATGACATACCCAACCGGTGAATCCGACTCACCCTGAAAGCCCAGGTTGACATAAGCTATATCCATGTGAATTTGTCCTTTGCCTGGCATCTGCCAATCACCCCCAAGAGACAGGCGGTGTTCAATCAAACTTTCATTTCCGGCCTGATTTGTTTGATTGAGCCAATCCCATGACAGCTTAAACCGTATGACCTGACCGGCTTCAAGTGTTGCTTCCAATTCATTTTTCCACCCTTCAAGATTATAATTGCGGGAGGAGAAGAAGCTAGATTTTTGTCCTTGCCGGTTAAAAGACGTTTGGTTATTCACCCAAATGGCATCCAGTGGTTTGATCCGTAAAACCAACCCATGCATTAGATTGTTGCGTTGTTCAGTTCCATAGCTCATCAGGTTTTGATTCTCTGATTGCTGAATCAGGTAGTCGATGCCCAGTACATTGTTTTTAGTCGAAAAACTGAGCGTATTTCTCAGTTGGGCCTGGAGACTAACCAATAAACTATCATTCATGATGAAAGGATTCAACTGTGACAGAAGCTCAGTTCGGTACGTCTTTCGGTTGATGGAGACGGCAAAACGATTATTAACCTGGTTCATCACCTCCCGGATGGCCGAGGAGTTTGATACCATTCGACCCGGTAAAATATTCAGTGTTTGGCTAAAACGATTGGCATAGACCGGAACATAATCAGTTCCAGGTCTGAATATTCGGATGTAATTGGCCTGATCAGTAAATACAGCAGGATCAAATTCATCGAGTTCTTTTACCTGATTCCCGTTGTAATCAGTCCATGTATAATACCCCTGGCCAGCCGGGACTTCCAGATAAGAAAATTCTTGTTTACGTTCGAGTCCAGAACCAATTTCATAAAATGTACTTGAGATCAGGCCTCCTTTGAATAGCTGAAAGCGCTCTTCAAGCCGGGCTGTGAGTGTTTGTTCAGGAGCAGTTGTATTCTCACTGCTTTGGCTGGGTTTCAGGTTTCTCCAATTGCCAGTAAATCGCGTGGAATGGCCGTTTTTGCCGACCAGGTTGATACCGGTTTGGGCCTGCCAGGCACTTTGGTCAGATATAAATTCATTTGCCTTAGGTAAGTAATCGGTACGATTGCTCACATTGATGAACCAGGGTAGGCCATTAGCCGATTCATTTTTTAGTTTTAGCGCAAATTCCTGGAAGGCAAAGCTTCCGGTTTGCAGCTGTTGATCGGTGGGTAGGGTCCACCGGTTTCCTTCATGGTTCTCGCTTAGTAGTATTGACCAGCTTTTCCATGATTTCCCCAAACTCAGTTCATGACGAGTAAAACTTGTTTTTCTAAAGTCATCACTTGAATTGAGTTGACTTGCCTTCCAATTCACTTGCCATGTATTTAAAGCTAAATGGCCAGAGGTGTTTTGTTTTAGTGCCAGATAATTATCTCTGTAGGACAAATAGTCGAGTTGATAGCTGGCATTCAAGCTATCTTGGTTCCTCGCGATAATTCCGGCTTGAAGCAGGTTCTCACTGCTATTGAAAAGCTGATTTTCGATATTCCAGTCGCGTTCATATTCTACCGATTTGTATCGCTCAATTGGATCGAAATACCGACCACTTCTCCTGTACTGGAAGAAGCTGTTCACCATCCACAATCCGGTTGAACCTAACTGATCATTTCGGTCGATCCGTGTTCGTATTCCGCTTCCATAATCATCTTGGCTATCCAGATTAGAAAAGGTATTCAGGTCATTTCCCGAAATGGCCCATTCAGCGGTCAACTTCATTTTTTCAGTGAGTTGTAGATTACCTCCCAGGCTATACACTTGCTTACTTTGTGGACTTATCAAACGTGTGATGGGCTCATAGCTACCTTGGGGAATTCCGTTCTCTGGGGCCACCCACTGATACACCTGGCCATTGGCTGCACTGTTAACCGGATTATAATTACCGTGATTAAGCCCAACAAAAGAAAAACCGGCCTGGTATTTTGCGCTGTCGGGGGTATTGGAGTACACCAAAACATTGCTGTATTGTTGGCCATTTATGAGGGTATCGATTTTTTTATACAAAACCCGATCGTTAGAATATGGTGTTTCTTGATAGTTTTCTACGAAGGCTCGATTCAGATCATCACCGATCTGGCCCAGCAGGGTCTTTTGATCACCGGATAATTCCTGTAGCAAAGGTTGATTTCTGGCATCCTGTTCTGTATACAAATTAAAGTATACCTTCCCTTTTTCGAACACCCATTCATTTGAATTCTCGGCCATGAATCGGGTATAACTCCGCTCAGTATATTCGTATGACGCTGTAATTCTTTTGTCTTTGGTAATCAATGTGGCTGGCGTGAATCTTAGCTCGGCTGTGTTGTAGTTGATTACATAATCAGCTTCCTCTCCCCGTTGCAGTAGCTCACCATCGACCCAGATCTGTTCACTACCTGCTATGACCTGGATATACATTTCTCCATTTTTACCAGTTAATCTATAGGGCCCCTGATTCCCTTCAATGGCTTCAATTTTGGTTCGCACATATTTGCCCTTCACCAAGGCAGCAGTGGCCCGAGACTTCATTTCGAGCCGACTGCTTTTTGTCAGGTCAAGCTTGGTTTGCAATTGCAGACCTTGCAGGTTTTTATTTAGTTTCATGAAATGACCGTCTGGTGACTGGAGATTGAAATCACCTGCGAGCACCTGGTGTTGATTGCTGAACAGCCGCAAGTAAAATCGATCGAAATCTTGAATTTGCTGGGTATTCCCTTCGGGTTGAACGGGAATATTGCTATCACTCAGCTGGGCTTCTATTGAAAACTCTTCGTTGATTAGACCCGTCAGTTGGAGGTTCAGATTTGACCTGAGGGAAGCATCTTGTGTACTGCCTATCTGAAGTCCGCGAGACAGGTTCCCGCTTGTTTGCAGGTCATCGGTTAAGCGATTTATCGGTGTACGATTTCGTTCTGTTTGGTACAAGCGTGGGAGGATCAATGGGTCAATTTGATTGTAGTCTCTAGCCTTATGAAAGTAGGGTACGGTCCAGTTTCGTTCGTATACATAATAACTAACCGAAATTGAATCAACACCTTTCAATTCAGCGCCTGGAATGAAGGCGGATTTGAATGGATAGAGATGGTATTGGGTTTTGGGTATTGGGTACTGGGTTTTGGGTATTGGGTTCTGGGTTTGGAAAAAAAAATAGGCTTTGAAGGTATTTGGGATGATTGAGAGGGTATCGACTTGAATGGTATCCTGGTTGAGGTAAAGGATTTTTTCTCTCTGCTGGCCAAAGGTGGTCAGAGAAAAAATAACAAAACACAGTATGATCCCTGCTTTTTTCACCTAGGTAAATTACATAAAGAACGGCAAAGGGCTGGCGGCCTCGCCAATTTCTTTTAATTTTAGCCTTTCTAACGAACGAATGATGAGAAAGATTGTAGTTGTTGTATTATTCATTCTCGGTGGCACAGGTGTGTTGCGTGCACAAAGTATCAAAGATACCTCACTCCTCATGAATATGTTTTCGTTTCATGTGAGCGGTCACCTTCCGGGTGGCGACATCGCCAAACGATACGGTATGAATATGGGGGTAGGTGGATCCTATATGCTCAAGCTTAAATCGGGATGGACCCTGGGTGCAGATTTCACCTACTTCTCAGGCAATAATTTTAAAGAAGACAGCATTTTTGATGGGTTAAGAGACCAATACGATGTTTTCATCAATATTTTTGGTGAAATCGGGGAGGCGGCTTTCTATGAGCGAGGCTTCTATACGGGTTTACGGGCAGGTAAACTGTTTCCGGTTATTGGGCCAAATCCGAATTCTGGATTGTTGTTTATGGCCTCAGGTGGTTTGTTGCAATACAAAACCCTCATTCATCAGGATGGAAAGGATATCCCCTACATCATTGAAGAATATTCGAAAGGATATGACCGGCTGACCAATGGATTTGGTATTTCTGAGTTTATCGGCTATTTACATCTTGATAATCATGAACCGATCAATTTCTATGTGGGATTTGAATTCCACCAGGCCTGGACTAAGAACCGCCGTGACTGGAACTTTGACACCATGAGCAAAGACAATACGCTCAAAAAAGATTTCTTATTTGGTATCCGATTCGGCTGGATTTTCCCGGTGAATAAGAATACTGATGACACCTTTTATTTTTATTAAGCAATTTGGCTTTTTTGTATCAAATAGCTTTCCGCCTATATATTGCCCTGGCTTATCTACTATCGTTTTTTCAGCCAAAGGCTAAAAAGTGGTTAGACGGCAGACGTTTTCTGTGGCAACACCTTGAGCCTCATTTCCCAAGTCAACGGCGAGTGATATGGTTTCATGCTGCTTCCCTTGGCGAGTTTGAACAGGGGCGCCCCCTGATTAATAATTGGAAGCAGACACATCCAGAAGATTTTATACTATTGACTTTTTTTTCTCCTTCGGGATATGAAATCAGAAAAAATTATGCCCAGGCTGATTTGGTTTGTTATCTTCCATATGACTTACGTCGCTTGGTTCGACGGTTCATAAATCTGGTGAATCCTAAAGCCGTTGTTTTTATTAAATATGAGTTTTGGCCAGTTTTATTACATACCCTGGTTCAAAGAAAGATAGACATCTTCGTGGTATCTGCCCGCTTCAGACCAAAACAAGTATTCTTCAGGTGGTATGGCAAGCCATATCTGAAACTGCTAAAAGGGTTTACATCACTTTTTGTACAAGACCAGGAATCGGTTGATCTCCTTGAAAAACACCATATACACCAGGTTCAACTGGGTGGGGATACACGTGTAGATCAGGTTATCCACCTCCGCGATACGGTTTCTCCTTTGCCTGAAATCGATGCATTCATTGGCGATTCATGGGTATTGATTGGTGGAAGCACCTGGCCCCCCGAGGAAAAACTGCTACATGAGTTTAGCCGAAAGTATCCACAGGGCTTATCCGGGAGGTCTTTAAAAATGATTATCGCCCCTCACGACGTAAGTAAAAGGCGCATCCGTGAAATTCAATCTAATTTCGGATCTGCAGCAATCACATTATCATTGTTGAGGCAAAACAGACCATCATCTCTTGTCATTCAGCCGAAGCCCAACATCCTCATCATCGATGAAATTGGTATTTTGTCACAACTATACCAATATGCACATGTGGCTTTGATTGGAGGAGCGTTCGGAAAGGGTTTACATAATGTGTTGGAGCCAGCTGCATTTGGGGTTGCTGTGCTGTTCGGACCGCGTTATCAGAAATTCAATGAAGCCATCGATATCTTACGAAAAAAAGGTGGATTTTCCATAAGCAATTTCCAACTATTTGACGAGTGTATTTTGGGATTATTAGGTGAACGTAAACTATACCTTACGGCCGGTGCGGAGTGTAGAGAGTTTGTTGATAGTCAGGCAGGTGCTACTGAACTAATTTCTAGTTGTTTACTGGAAAACATTTAACATTGTATTGTTGATAAGTCGATATTAACGATGTAAAAAACTGTTTACCAAACCCCTCAATCATTTTCCGCAAATTCTGTTAATAAGTTGGGTTTTCGATAATGGATTCCTCAATGTAATTTTGATATCAGGCGCAAATGTCCTTCTTTTGGCCAACCCTTGTTCTAACTAAATTATTTTGAGGCACTTAGCAGTATGTATATTGAGGAAATGTCAGTAAAAGCCGGTGTGGAGCAAAAAACGTACTCATTCGATGAAGCCGTCGAAGCATCAAAACAGTATTTTGATGGTGATGAATTGGCTGCTACCGTTTGGGTAAACAAGTATGCTCTCAAGGATTCACATGGACGAATTTTTGAAAGTAGTCCAGTGGATATGCACCGACGACTCGCACGTGAGATTTCCCGAATTGAAAAGCGGTACCCCAATCCTTTGTCTGAGGATGAAATCTTTGAGGTGATTGATCGTTTCAGGTATATTGTTCCTCAAGGAGGCCCAATGACTGGTATTGGTAATCCACATCAAATTGCATCGCTATCAAATTGCTTTGTCGTAGGACATGACGGACCTGCCGACTCCTATGGTGGCATTATGAAGATCGACCAGGAGCAGGTTCAATTGATGAAGCGCAGAGGTGGGGTAGGACATGACCTGTCTCACATTAGACCAACTTCTACACCCGTACTGAATTCAGCCTTATCTTCTACTGGGGTTGTTCCCTTTATGGAACGCTACTCAAACTCAACTCGTGAAGTAGCACAAGATGGACGAAGGGGAGCCCTGATGCTGAGTATATCTGTCAAGCATCCGGATGCTGAAAGTTTTATTGATGCCAAAACAGAAAAAGGAAAAGTTACCGGGGCTAATGTTTCTGTTAAGTTGACCGTTGAGTTTATGCAGGCTGTTATTGACAACAAGCCTTTCATCCAACAATTTCCAATTGATTCAGACAATCCAACGCATACCCGTGAAACTGATGCAGGAAAACTCTGGGAAAAGATTGTACACAATGCCTGGAAATCTGCCGAACCTGGTGTCTTATTCTGGGATACAGTGATAAAAGAATCGGTGCCAGATTGTTATGCTGATCTGGGCTATAAGACCGTATCAACGAATCCATGCGGAGAGATTCCATTATGTCCGTATGATTCATGTCGCTTACTGGCAATAAACTTGTATTCTTATGTTGATCAGCCATTTACCAAAGAGGCCCGATTTGATTTTGACAAGTTTAAGAAGCATGTGCACCTGGCCCAACGGATCATGGACGACATCATTGATTTGGAATTGGAGAAGATAGATGCAATCCATTCAAAGGTAGCTGCTGATCCTGAAGACTATGAGATCAAGCGTACTGAATTGAAGTTATGGGAAAATATCCGGACTAAGGCACAGGAAGGCCGTCGTACAGGTATTGGAATTACCGCTGAGGGGGACATGCTGGCGGCTTTGGGTTTACAATATGGGAGCGATAATGCAATTGATTTTTCTACTGAGGTACACAAAACCCTAGCAGTTGAAGCCTACCGTTCATCGGTGAATCTGGCAAAAGACCGGGGGGCTTTTCTCATGTACGATTCAACTCGTGAAAAAGACAATCCTTTTGTTAATCGCATTAAGGAGGCCGATCCTGAATTGTATGAAGAAATGATTCGTTGGGGACGCCGAAATCTCGCTTTACTGACCATAGCTCCAACAGGAACGACCAGTTTGATGACGCAAACAACTAGTGGAATAGAACCTGTCTTTTTACCGGTTTACCGTCGTCGTCGTAAGGTGAATCCGAATGACCCAAAGGCGCATGTTACCTTTGTGGATGAGGTGGGCGATTCATGGGAAGAATACAACGTCTTCCATCACAAATTCGTCGACTGGCTGAAGGCCAATGGCTATGATGCCGATAAACTGATTGATTACGATCACGAAGAAATCAATGCACTTGTTGAAAAGTCACCCTATTACAAAGCCACCTCAAACGACGTGGATTGGGTGGCTAAAGTGCGGATGCAAGGTCAGATCCAGCAATGGGTTGATCATTCGATCTCAGTGACTGTAAATCTTCCGAAAACCATATCAGAAAAGAAAGTAGCCGAAGTCTATAAAACAGCGTGGGAAAGTGGTTGCAAAGGCGTTACTGTCTACCGTGAGGGATCTCGTGAAGGTGTGCTCATTTCCCAGAAATCCAAACTATCTGCTGTTAATCAGGATCCCCCCAAAAGACCCAAGTCTCTCGAAGCTGAATTGCTGCGTTTTAAGAATGACAATGAAGACTGGATTGCCTTTGTGGGTATGCTTGAGAACCGACCCTATGAAATTTTTACCGGCAAGGTTGAAGATGATGTGTTGTTGGTTCCGAAGTCGATAAGCAACGGAAAGATTATCAAGGTAAAGAACACTGATGGAAGTGCACGTTACGATTTCCAATACACCGATAAATATGGCAACCCATGTACCGTGGGTGGACTATCGTTCATGTTCGATAAGCAGTTTTGGAATTATGCCAAACTGATTTCGGGGGTGCTGCGACACGGAATGCCCATACCCTATGTGGTTAACCTGATTTCGTCATTGAGTCTTGACAATGATAACATAAACAGCTGGAAGGCCGGGGTCGCCCGGGCGCTGAAAAAATTCATCAGTGACGGAACAAAAGCGATTAAAGGAGAAACCTGTGAAGAATGTGGTGATTCGAATTTGGTATATCAGGAAGGCTGCCTGATTTGCTCAAAATGTGGACACAGTAAATGTGGTTAAGCCTCTAAAACAGCAATTGCATTGGCCCAGTCTTTGACGTGGGATATTGATAAGTGTACTTTTTTTATGCCGGCTTCGTCGGCATATTTTTTTGCCATCCCTGAAAGTCTGATGTGAGGCTTGTTCAGCTCATCGTGATACACTTCTATTTCACTGAAGCCAATTCCTTTGATAAATCCGGTACCCAATGCTTTAACGAAGGCCTCTTTTGCCGAGAACCGAGCCGCGAATGATGGAGCCGGATCACGATGTGAATCGCAATAGGCTATTTCTTTTTCTGTCCATACACGCTCTTTGAAAGCATCACCTTTGCTGATGAATTTGCGAATGCGTTCTACTTCGATTATGTCAGTTCCTATGCCGTGAATCATGCGACAAATATAAGACCTAAGACCTAAGACCCAAGACCCAAATCAGACAAAAGACGAAAGAAATGAAGCCTAAATAGCGTTCAAGCCAATTATTATCTTCGTCAACGTCCCATTGTCATCCTCGCGAAGGCGGGGAACTCCTCGAAATCGTAAGATAATCCAATCGAGAGGAAACGTAGTAAGAATTATTACCTTTAAAGTGTCCCCCCAACTAAGCCAGAATGAATGAGAAGTATTGCTATTATCCTTTTGTTGGGAATGCTCATTTCCTGCGAAACAGATCCTCAAATCTATGACCCCATCAAACCCATTCCCATTGTCTATGCCTTGTTTGATGATCATGCTACAACACACTATGTTGTGGTAACGAAGTCATTTGGTGCTGAGGTATCGCCACAGTATGAGGGGAAGATCAAAGACTCGCTGTATTTTGATACCCTGGCTATTGAGATTGGACTGAAAGAGTGGTTTACGAGGGAATGGATTTGGATTACGCCTGAGAAAGTGGTTGGAAATAAGAAGGATTCGGGACTTTTTTTGCATCCTTATCAGGAGTATTATAAGTTCGATGCGGTGATTCGGGATACACCTGCGCATTGGGATATTCGTACAACCTATTCGATCGATTCAATCATTTTACGGATTAATATTCCAGGTTATGATGAGATTTTTTGCAAGCATAACCGGATTGATTCCATCCGCATATGGTCACCTAAATATGATCAACAATATCTTTTTTTGACACCGAAAGCATCTTTGTTGTTTCAGTGGGATTACGATCCATTTTTTGGTCCTGTTCAACCACATGCCTGGACTGAAATCGATGTTCAATTTGAAATTATTGAGAGGCTGGCAGGTGCGACTAGATCTAAATGGGTTGTTTTACAAAACACCCTCACCTATCAACCCCACAGCAAATATCAAGAAATGAATGTTACCTATGAAGAATTTATCCGAGAGGTCTTGCTTCAAATACCAAAGAATCCTGATGTGGAACAACGGAAATTCGGTGAGGTAAAGATGCATATCGTGGGGGGAGACGAACCGATGCAGCAATATATGAAGTTTTTTGACGGTCATTCTGATTATAACCGGACCTTGTATTCGAATATTGAGAATGCTATGGGCTTTTTGGGCACTTACACCCAGGTGACAAAGGAGGGGATGAGGTTTGATTGGGAAACTGAGCGAGGACTGTATGAGGAGGTGAGGTTGCGGGCGTTGAAGTTTGCGCGGTAATTTCAAGACCGAAGACCCAAGACCGAAATCAGACATAAGACTCAAGAAGAAAAAACCCAAACGGTGTTCGCCGCCTGGGTCTTTTCTTGTGTCTTAACTTCAGTCTTTATGTCTTAAGACTTCGTTCTGATTTGGGTCTTGGGTCTTGGGTCTTGGGTCTTGGGTCTTCGGTCTTATCCTAAAGCCCATACTTCGCGATAATCTCCTCCTTAGTCATCCCAAGTATCCCGTGCTTCTTCCCTACCTTGATGAAAGCTTCGAGGGCTTTGTCGAGGTGATGGATGTCGTGGCCGGCTGAGATTTGTGTTCTAATCCGGGCCTGGCCGTTTGGTACGACTGGGAAGAAGAAACCGATGGCATAAATGCCCTCGGCGAAAAGGTCGGCTGAGAAGTCTTGTGCAAGTTTAGCGTTGAAAAGCATCACTGGAACAATGGGTGTATTGCCGTCTTTGAGTACAAAACCGGCTTCAGTCAGACCTTTTCGCCAATAGGCGGAGTTAGTCTCAAGCTTATCGCGTCTTTCGGTGCTTTCTGATAAGATATCGAGTACACGCAAGGCACCGGCAACAATAACCGGGGCCATGGTGTTGGAGAATAAATAAGGACGTGCCTTCTGCCGGCACATTTCTACAATTTCTTTGCGGCCCGATACGCATCCACCTGATGCCCCACCCAGGGCTTTTCCAAAAGTGGTGGTGATGATATCAATCTTACCCATCTGACCATAATGCTCATGTGTACCACGGCCTGTTTTACCGATGAAACCCGATGAATGAGATTCATCTACGAGCAACATGGCATCGTACTTCTCGCATAGGGCAACCAGTTCGTCAACCTTTGCCATATCACCGTCCATGGAATATACACCGTCATTAACTACCAGTTTCAAGCGCTTATCGGCATGTAACTGGAGCTTTTTCTCGAGGTGGGTCATATTCGAGTGCTTAAAGGTGTCGTGCATGGCCGGAGCAAGTCTGATCCCATCAATCAAGGATGCATGTACAAGACGGTCAGAAATAATCACGTCTTCACTGGTTAGGATGGCCTCAAAAACCCCCGCGTTGGCATCCATGCACGAAGGGAAGAGAATCGTGTCTTCTGTGCCCAGGAATTCAGTCATCTTTGCCTCGAGTTCGCGGTGAATATCTTGTGTACCACAAATAAAGCGAACAGAAGACATGCCGTAGCCCCGGGTATCTAATCCTTCATGAGCAGCTTTGACTACCTCGGGATGGGATGACAGTCCAAGATAGTTATTTGCACATATGTTTATAGCTTGTTTCAACTCGTTGCCTACTGGGTATTCTACCTCAATGTCGGCTTGCTGGGTTGAGTGGATGAATCGTTCTTTTTTAAATAGTCCGGCTTCTTCGATGCCAGTCAGTTGTTCTTTGTATAGGTTTCGTATTTGATCTGAGTAGCCCATGGTTTGCTGGGTTTAGTAGGTGGTTATTTTGATCCACCCCAAACCCCTCCTTGCCAAAGGAGGGGCCTAGTGGTGACCGTACTTATTTGATGCTTATATAAATTCTGTTACTAGGTTTGAGATGCTGTTTACGTTGTCGAAGGCTTCTGGTGTAGCCTTGTCATCAGGGATTGAGATCTTGTACTTCACTTCGAGAAAGCGCTTGAGTGAGACCATTGAAAAGCTATCTACCAGACCACCAGTTATCAGTGGTGTGTCAAAGGTTACATCATCATCGTCTTCGGCATATTCTTCGATTACATACTCGAGTATAACTTCTTTCATTTCTTCTAAGTCTGCCATTTTATTTGTTTTTTGAGGTTTGTATTCTGAATGATTGACCCACCCCTGGCCACTCCCTGATGAGGGAAGGGTGGGTAAGCTTAATTATCTAATCGTCTTCTAGCGTTGATGTATCTCCAATTTCTTCACCCCATTCTTTGGCGTGCAGTAATCGTCGCATGATTTTGCCACTTCTGGTTTTGGGGAGTTTATCCATGTATTCAATCTCTTGAGGCATGGCAAGGGGTGATAGTTTTTTTCTGATGAAATTCATTATTTTCAGCTCAAGCTCATCGCCGGCCTCGAAGCCAGGATTGAGAGTTACAAAGGCTTTAACCACCTCCATATTCACATCATCGGGTTTGGCAACCACAGCTGATTCGGCGACTGCCTCATGCTCGAGAAGAGCCGATTCAACTTCGAATGGACTGACCAGGTGTCCTCCGGTATTAATCACATCGTCATCGCGGCCAACAAACCAGTAATATCCATCCTGATCGATGGTTGATTTATCACCGGTCAGGTACCAGCCGTGGCTAAACTTCTTATTAAAAGTCTCTTCATTGTTCCAATAGGTGCGCATTCGGGCTGGCCAATCAGGTTTGAAACCAATTAAACCCGGCTTATTTGGCTCGGTTATGGGTTCAAATGTTTTGTCATTCAGAATGGCTCCGGTGAGCCCGGGGAAGGGTTTGCCCATTGAACCCGGCTTTACTTTCATGCCCGGGTAGTTGCAGATCATCATTGATCCGGTCTCAGTTTGCCAATAGGTATCAAAAAAGGGCTTACCGAATACTTTCTCTGACCAGATCACAGCTTCGGCGTTTAAAGGTTCACCCACCGACGCCAGGTGACGTAGGCTTGACAGATTGTATTTCTGAATCACTTCATCACCAGCTTTCATCAACGAGCGAATTGCAGTAGGTGCCGAATACCACATGGTGACTTTGTGCCTCTCCATGAAAGCATACCAGGCTTCGGCTGAAAACCCTGAATCCATTACGCATTGGGTGATACCAAGGCTCCACGGACCTATAATACCATAACTGGTTCCGGTTACCCATCCGGGATCGGCGGTACACCAGTAAATATCATCCGGTAGGAGATCCAATACCCATTTGGTAGTGAGATATTGAGAAATCAAAGAATAATGAACATGCTTAACCCCCTTGGGCTGACCTGTGGTACCTGAGGTATAATGCAATACAGAGTTGGATTCTGCTTTTGTCGGGAAAATATCAAAGCTTTCAACTTGAGTTGCTTCCTCTAAATTGAAGGCTGTTTCCTTATCGCGTAAGGGTTTACGTCCGTCATAATCGACGATAATAATCTTCTCGAGGTGGGGTAATTTATCTAAGATTTTCTGGACTTTCCCTGCGTGTTTTTTCTGGGTGATAATGGCTTTTGTTCCCGCATTTTCGAGTCTGACGAAAAGTGATTCATCTCCAAAGGCAGAGAACAAAGGTTGTGCCACTGCGCCAATCTTTAAGATTCCCAGGAATCCTAGATAGAGTTCAGGAATCTTATCCATGAACAAACAAACTCGATCGCCATCATTGATCCCCTGATCTCGCAAATAGGCAGCAATGGTATTGCTTTTTAGGCGGATGTCATTAAAAGTAAATGTTTTGAGGGTATCAGGTGTGCGGCCTTCCCAAATGAGAGCCGTTTTGTCACCTAAACCCTTGTCGCAGATGCGGTCAGAACAATACCATCCGATGTTGATCGTGTTGCCTGGTTTGTACTCGAGTTCTTGTTCAGCAATCGACCAGTCAAAGTTTTCAATTTGGTCGTCGTAGGATCCAATGTTGGGCATAAGATATGATTATTGGTTAACAGGATGCCAATAAAGATATCTTTTTTTGAGAATGAAACAAATGATGTAACAGGCGTTATTAATAACGCCTGCACGAATCGTTTTATAGTCCCATTTCGCCTGCGACTTTTTTAAACGCGTCGATTGCTTTATCGAGGTGGGCTTTTGTGTGTGCGGCCGATAATTGTACACGAATTCGGGCTTCTCCTTTGGGTACAACCGGGAAATAGAATCCAATTACATATATGCCTTCGTCAAGGAGTCGAGCAGCCATTTCTTGAGCAGTTTTTGCCTCGTACAACATGACCGCGCATATGGCCGATTGAGTGGGCTTGATGTCGAAGCCGTTATCAATCATGTGCTCGGCAAAATAGCGTGTATTTTCTTTCAAGGTTTTCAACTTGTCGCTACCCGCTTCCATCATTTTCATCACCTCAATACCGGCTGCGGCTACCACAGGGGGGATAGAGTTAGAGAACAGATAGGGACGTGAACGCTGACGGAGCATGTCTATGATTTCTTTCTTACCAGTTGTGAAGCCACCAATGGCACCGCCAAATGCTTTGCCGAGGGTTCCGGTAATGATCTCTACTTTACCCATCAGGTCGAAATGCTCAGTCGTTCCGCGTCCGGTTTTACCGATAACACCAGCTGAATGTGATTCATCCACCATTACCATGGCGTCGTATTTCTTTGCCAGGTCAAGAATTTTATCCAATGGGGCCACATTGCCATCCATGGAGAAAACACCGTCAGTCACAATAATTCTAAAACGATCTGGTTGAGCCTGAATCAGTTGATCTTCCAGATCTTCAAGGTCGGCGTTTGAATAGCGGTATCTTTTTGCCTTGCACAGTCGAACCCCATCAATAATCGAGGCATGATTCAGGGAATCAGAAATGATGGCATCTTCATTGGTAAGCAGGGGTTCGAAAACACCGCCATTTGCATCGAATGCGGCAGCATATAAGATGGTATCTTCAGTACCAAAGAATTGTGCAATTCGTTCTTCAAGTTCTGTGTGCAGATTGGTTGTCCCGCAGATAAAGCGAACCGATGACATGCCGTAACCGTGCGTATCGAGCGTTCTTTTGGACACATCAATCAATTCAGGACTATTTGATAAGCCCAGGTAGTTGTTAGCACAGAAGTTGAGCACATTCAACCCTGCCATGGTTTTTATCTCGGCACCTTGGGGGGTGGTTAGAATACGTTCTTTCTTATACAATCCAGCTTCTTCAATTTGCTTCAATTGGCTGGCCAAATGGTTTTGAAAACGATCATACATGATTCAACCTCCTATTTTGGTGAAAAATCGGTCAAAAGTACCATTTTGCTCTGAAACAGGTGTTTCAGGCATGGACATTATTTTTGTGATTTTTGTCAATAATTTGACTTTTCTGATTTAAATCAAAGTTAGTTACTCTTTGGAAAACCTATATTTGCTTAACTCAACACAGGATAGCATTAACCAGAAACACATCAGGATGAAAAAAGTACTTATTACGGGATCGGGCGGACAAATCGGATCTGAATTAACACTCGAATTGCGCAAGCGTTTGGGGGGTGCCAATGTGGTAGCCAGTGATAAACGAGAAATCACTGATGGCCCGCTTGCTGAAACTGGTCCGGTTGAAGTGGCTGACGTCACAAATGCCCAAGAGATGGCTGATTTGGTAAATAAATACGATATCGATACCATTTATCATTTGGCGGCTGTGTTGTCGGCTGTGGGTGAGGCGAAGCCTGGCTTGGCCTGGGATATCGGTGTGAATGGTTTGTATAATGTTCTTGAAGTTGCTCGCAGCAAAGACTGCGCCGTTTTCTTTCCTAGTTCAATCGGGGCTTTCGGACCCACTACTCCGCTTGATAATACGCCACAAGATACGATACAACGTCCCGTTTCTATGTATGGTGTAACTAAGGTCACCGGTGAGATGCTATGTGATTATTATTCTATGCGATATGGGGTTGATGCCAGAGGTGTCCGTTATCCGGGAATTATCTCGAATGTAACCCTGCCTGGTGGAGGCACAACCGATTATGCTGTTGAGATATTTTATGCGGCTGTCAAGACCCGACATTTTGTTTGCCCATTGGCAGCTGGCACTTTCCTGGACATGATGTACATGCCCGATGCTATCAATGCGGCAATCAATGTGATGGAGGCTGATCCGAAAAAGCTCAAACACCGCAATGCCTTTAACGTGACCGCCATGAGTTTCGATCCCGAGATTATTTATGCTGAGATAAAGAAGCACCTACCGGATTTTAAAATGGAGTACCAACACGATCCTGTCAAGATGTGCATCGCCGAATCGTGGCCCAACAAGATGGATGACAGCTGCGCCCGCGAAGAATGGGGCTGGAGCCCAGAGTATGATTTGGAGCGTGTCACTGTTGATATGTTGGAAGTGATTTCCCGGAGGTACGAAGCTGGCGAGTTGTAGCTGGCTTTTTACATGTGCGGGTGGGTTCCCAATCAAGTTGAGGATGACAATGGTGGGAGGACAAGCATCAATCAATTTTTCATTATCTTCCAAACCTAAACCAAATTTTTACTACCATGACTCGTTCGAATCCGGATAAACGATTGTATTCGCTTGATGCCTTGCGGGGCTTTGATATGTTTTGGATTGTTGGTGGAGGTGGTTTTTTTCTGGCTCTTGAAAAAGCTACCGGATGGGGATGGCTTGAGGCGATGTCAACCCAACTCGTACATGTACCCTGGGAGGGATTTAAAGCCTGGGATCTGATATTTCCACTTTTCATGTTTATTGCTGGCGTGGCGATTCCATATGCCGTTCTGGGGAAACTGAAGAAAGGGATTCCAAAAAGCTCTCTGGTGAAAAAGGTAGTCAAGAGGGGAGTGGTGTTAGTATTGCTTGGTTTTGTGTACAATGGAATTTTGAAATTTCAGTATGGAGAAGCTGGTTTTCGGTTTGCTTCAGTTCTCGGACAAATTGGTTTGGCCTACCTGTTTGCGTCGCTGATTTTCTTGTTTACCCGTAATTTCAAATTCAGACTGATCTGGCTGGCCGGAATCTTGGCAGGTTATGCCGTGCTTCAGCTGTTTGTACCGGTGCCGGGATTTGGTGCTGGTAGCCTCACTCCTGAAGGCAGTATCAATGGTTATATCGACCAGATACTTCTACCCGGACGCCTATACGGCGGTACATTTGATCCAGAAGGATTGCTCTGCATCGTCTCGGCTGCAGGGATTACACTAATGGGGGCTCTGGCTGGCGAGGTACTAAGAAACAGACAATGGACAGATTATCAGAAGCTCGGAATTCTATCACTGGCCGGTGTGGTGGGTATCATTCTGGGAGTTGTGCTCAGCATCTGGTATCCCATCATCAAATCAGCCTGGACCACCACTTTCAATCTCCTGGCCGGAGGAATAAGCTTCCTTTTGCTGGCATTATTCTATATGGTAATCGATGTATGGAAATGGCGCAAATGGGCCTTTTTCTTCAGAGTTATCGGATTGAATTCAATCACCATCTACCTGGGAGTCAGGATCATCGATTTCTATCACACCTCAGGCTTCCTGTTTGGTGGAATTGCTTCACATGCAGGGGATTACGGAAGGGCTATTACTATTGCAGGAGTGATACTTGTGGAGTGGCTATTCCTGTACTTTTTGTATAGGAGGAAGATCTTTTTACGGGTATAGGACTGTTAGGACCGAAGACCCAAGACCGAAGACCCAAGACCGAAGACCCAAATCAGACAAAAGACCCAAGAAGAAAGACCCAAACGGTGGACCAACTTGGGTCTTGTCTTATGTCTTAACCTCGGTCTTTAGTCTTAAGACTTCGGTCTGATTTGGGCCTTAGGTCTTAGGTCATGGGTCTTATATTTCCAACTCCTCTCCCTTCTCCAATTCATATTCCTCAACTCCATTGGCTGTTTGAAGTTTCAGGGTTCCACCTGAATTTGACTTTATCTTTGCCTTAGTCATTTCGCCGTTTTCCCACGTAATGTCCACTTCAAAATTGCCTCTTGCTTTCAGCCCTTTGACCTCTCCATTTGGCCATTTGTCGAAAGGTACAGCCGGGAGTAGTTGTATGACACCATTTTGACTTTGTAAGAGCATCTCAGCGATGCCTGCTGTTGTGCCGAAATTACCATCCATTTGGAAGGGTGGGTGTTGGCCGAATAGGTTGGGGGAGGTGCTTTTCGTCAATACCGTATGCAGACTCTGCAGGGCTTTTTCACCATCTCCCAGACGGGCGTATTGACTGATCAGCCAGGCTGCGCTCCAACCCGTGTGTCCACCTCCATTGGCGATGCGGTGATCCAGTGACTTTCTGGCTGCCTCCATCAATTCTGGTGTTTCACTGTTTATCTGAGCTCCGGGATGCAAAGCAAAAAGATGCGAAATGTGTCGGTGCCCGGGCTCCAATTCTGGAAACTCCTCAGCCCACTCCATGAGTCGACCGTCACTACTTATCTGGGGCCCAGCCAACTGCTCTTTGGCGCGTTTTACCTGCTCAACTAAATCGCCGTTTTTATCCAATTCCGAAGATGCCATCAGGTAATCACTAAACAATTGCCAGATAACTTGCTGATCGTGTGCTGGTCCCATGCTAAACTGACTGGGGCTTCCATCTGGTGCTCTAAAACTATTCTCAGGTGAAACAGCTGGTCCCGATACCAATTGACCTGTTTCGGGGTGTTCAACCAGCCAATCCAAATAAAACTTCACAGATTCTTCGAGGACCGGGTACATTCTCTCCAGAAAAGCGAGGTCTTTGGTAAACGCAAAATGATCAGCAATATGCGTGCTGATCCAGGCTCCACCACCCGAGTGTAAGCCCCACTTGGCCCGCTCACCCGGAGAAGTATAGCCCCACACATTACTCACCGGATGAACCACCCAGCCATCCATGTTGTACTGGATTTGTGCAGTTTTCTTACCCGGTTTAACCATCTCTTCCAGCAGATCAAACAGCGGCAAGTGCATCTCCGGCAGGTTAGTAATTTCAGCCGGCCAATAATTCATCTGCACGTTCACATCTGTATGATAATCACTATTCCAGGGGGTTTGAATCTTATTGGCCCAAACACCCTGGAGGTTTGCCGGCAGCGAACCGGGCCGGGATGATGAGATCAGCACATACCGGCCAAATTGAAACATCAGTTCAACCAGGTGCGGATCATGCTGATGCTCCTTAAATAAATCCAAACGCTGATCAGTAGGCAGGGTATCTTCACCTACCGGATGCAGGTCAAGACGAACACGGGAGTAGTATGGTTGATACTCTGTGAGATGATCTTTCAAGAGGTCTTTGTACGATTTCGTCAGAACATGGTCCAGTCTGTCTGCGGTTAATTTGGTATAAGCGCGGCCCGTGTAGTTTGGGTAATCCAAGACATAGTCAGTTGAGGCAGTTAGAAACAGGAGCACTTCATCGGCTTCTTCAACCACGATCCGGGCATCAGAATAGCTAACCGATCCATTTTTGGCAACTGCCTTCAAGCGAGCCATGTATTGCAGACCATCACCCCCTTTACCATCTTTTAGAGCACCATTCATGATGAGCTGATCTTCAGTGCTTTCGGTTGTAAACCGCTCAGGCCGTGTCAGTGAGCAGTTGAACGACAATGATCCCGGTTTACTGGCTTGTAGTCGCACCACCAGCACTTGATCAGGCTGGCTTACAAAATAGCTCCGGGTATAATCCACCTCATCCTGGGTGTAGCTAACGTTAACTATTGCTTCATCTAAGTCGAGTTCACGGTGATAGTTGGTATAGGGTTCATCTGAGTCAAAATCAATCCAGAGGTCGCCCAGGGTTTGAAAGCAACCAAAGGGAACGTTGGCTCCGTTTCCATGCCCCGTTCCAGCACCCTGACAGATCTGGGTCTGATTGATCAGGTCGGTAGCCTCTTTGTATTTACCAGTGAATAGCAAATGGCGAATGTTTTCAAGATGCATGGGTGCCTCAGGATTGTCATCGTCATTTGGGCTCCCAGACCACATGCTTTCTTCGCTCAACTGTATCCTTTCTTTGTTTATATCGCCAAACACCATCGCCCCCATTGATCCATTGCCCAGTGGCAGTGCTCTGAGCCAATGGGCATCATCGCGCCAACCGTTGGGATTGTCTTCGGCAGTTGCATCGGCAGGTTGATCATACCATATTTTTAGGTGGTTTTTGTTTTCCAAGTTACAAGCAGTAAGCAACAAGCCTGTCAGCAAAGTAATGATTATGAGCAGATATTGATTCTTCATGGGTTTAATGTTAATACGACCTGATGGGGCCATGGTGCTAGTTGATTTGTTTCTTTAAACCTGGGTCTCTGAGCTCCTACATTGAGCAGATGAAGACCCAACCTTCTTGCAAGATTATAAACTAAATCCGGATTTTCGTTAACCAGGTTGGTTAGTTCGCCAATATCCTCCCGGATGTTGAACAATTCGAAATGTTGATCGCGATAATAGTAGATCAGCTTCCAGTCGCCACTTCTGATGGTACTGGTGGCGCCTATGCCCGGTCCTTTGGGTCCCCAGTTGTTGGGGAAGTGCCAAAACAGATCGCGGTTTATTGCGGTCGTCCCCGTTTTTCGCAACATTGGGCTGAAGCTGATCCCATCAACCTCTTGAACGGTCTGGTATTCTTCTACACCCGCCATCTCCAGGATGGTCGGAAAGAAATCCTCAATGATCAGGTAATCATTGCAGCGACTTTGAGCTTCAACCACACCGGGCCATTTCACCAACATCGGTTCTCGAATTCCGCCTTCATAGGCCGAGCCTTTTCCGCTATTCAAGGGCTTGTTGTGGGTATGTTGGGGTCCGAATCGTGGCTTTAGGCTAAAACCACCGTTGTCAGACATGAATAGCACGATGGTATTGTCCGATAGGTCATGCTGATCAAGGTAATCAAGCAGGTCCAGCAAACTTTTATCCATGGCTTCAACCATAGAGGCGTATTTGGCTTCAGGCTCTGGTACACCCTGATCGAGGTATTTTTGGTAGAAACGCCTATCTGCATTCAGGGGAACATGAACTGATAAAACATCAGCCATTGACAGCATTTCATTCA
>CAYUGX010000023.1:0-10241 GCA_964444375.1 uncultured Porphyromonadaceae bacterium
CAGTTGTTGAGCGGAAAACTCCCAACGGAACATTGTTCTGTAGCTCCCTATATTTCTTCTCACTCTGTCTAAGTGATTCTTCGGTTAGCTTATGTCCAGTGATTTCTTTTTCTAGCCTTCTGGCAGTTTTTCTAAGTTCTTCTGTTCGGGCCAATACTTTTTCTTCAAGACTAACATTCATGTCGGCCAATTCTTTCTGCAAACGCTGGATTGAAAGATGTATACGAAGTCTTGACAATAGTTCTTCGGTCTCGAAGGGCTTTGTTATATAATCAACTGCTCCAAGGTTTAAACCGTGGACCTTGTCAAAAGTATCTGTTAGAGCACTCATAAAAATGACTGGTATGTCTTGGGTAGATTCATCTGCTTTCAGACGACGACAGGTTTCAAAACCATCAATCCCCCCCGGCATCATAATGTCCAGAAGAATAAGGTCAGGGATTCGCGTTTGTGTCAATGTGAGTAATTCTTCACCACTCCTCAGTGGTACAATTTTAATCTTAAGGTCTGAAAGAAAACTTACTAAAACCATAAGGTTCTCTTTGTTGTCATCAACAACAAAGACAATTGAACCTTGCACTTCTTCAATATTCATTGGGGTCCACTATGTTTTTTTCAATATCGTGATAATTTCACCCATACGATAATCTTTGGCCAGTTGCCTTATCATCTCCACAAATGGTAAAAATCGGTCTTCTTTTTCAAGTAATTTCAGTTGTTTCTCAAGGCCCTCATATTCGTATTGTTTCGCATCTTTATATAATTTCATCATCGTTTCCCTGGGGGGGTAAACTGTCTTTTTTTCATTTTTTTCTGGTTTGACATCTGGTGACTTCTCTCGGTATTTCCATACTAAATCCATATGGAACGCCATCTTCTCAAAGAGTTCATCCACCTGAATTGGTTTTGGTATAAAATCGTCAACAGTTTCAATCAACGAATTCTTCAGTTTTCCGGTTGTGACGCTGGATGATAACATCACAATTTTAATATTATCTATGGCCCCTATTTTTTTAATCTCCTGAATTGCTTCTAAGCCATCCATCACCGGCATCCGCAAATCCATAAAAATTAGATCTGGTTTTTTTTCGATGGCTAGGTCTACACCCTCACGTCCATTGATCGCTTCAAAGATTGTAAAATCCAGTGGTTTAAGCAGGTCGATAAGGAAGGTCAGGCTCTCTAAGTTATCCTCCACAATTAAAACAGACTTCCTCGTGCCTTCATATCCAATGATCTGAGATGGAACTTTTTTTTCTGGTTCTCCTGCTTCAAATACTTCTTTTACGGGCAGATCAAACCAGAAAACGCTCCCTTTGTTAACGGTGCTATCAACTTGAATATCACCCCCCATTAAACGTACGATCTGTCGACTTATGGTCAAGCCCAACCCAGAACCATCTTCTCTGCCATTACTTTGCTTAACCTGTGTGAACGCTGAAAAAATATCTTTCAGTTTATCTTCCGGGATACCGATACCGGTATCACTAATTCTAAATCTGATGATGTTGGATTCAGAATCCGAATCTGATAAGGGTTTCTTAACTACTGGAAAAACCTCAAAAACAACACTCCCTGTTTTTGTGAATTTTATGGCATTATTTAATATGTTGAGTAAGACTTGACTCAGTCTTTTTTTGTCGGTCTGAATGAGTCGTGGTAAATCCTCAGAATACTTCTGTAAGAGAGCTAAATTCTTGTTCTCAGCCCGGATTTGAACTATGGATGAAATATCGTTCAGGAATTGGGAAAATAGAATATTTGATTCTGTAAGAACAATTTTCCCTGCTTCAATTTTAGTCAAATCCAGCAGATCATTTATCAGGCTAAGCAAATGCCGGCCACTGGTATGCATAATCTGTATTCCCTTTTTATAAGAATCAGCTAGATTTGGGTTTCTTAATAGAATCTGTGCGTATCCAAGAATACTGTTCAGGGGTGTTCGAAGTTCATGGCTCATGTTTGATAAAAAGATACTCTTGGCCTGGTTGGCAATTTCTGCTTCTTGTTTAGCCGATTCAGCTTTGTTCCTTGAAATCCCAAGTTCAACATTGGATTTAGCCAATTCTTTCGTGCGTTCTATGACTTGAAACTCCAGGTTTTCTTTTTGCCTTTTTGTGGTCTTTATCCTAAACTCAATGAAGCCCCAGATCAATAACAATATCGAGATGATGTACCCAGAATAGGCCCACCCTGTTTTCCACCACGGTGGCCGTATTGATATTATTAGCTTTGATCCTTCTTCATTCCAGATTCCATCGTTATTTGAGGCTCTAACTCTAAGTGTATACTCTCCAGGATCAAGATTAGTAAAAGTAACAGATCTTTCTGTACCCAGATCAATCCAATTATCAAAAGCCCCCTCCAGTATATATGAATATTGGTTTTTTTCCGGTTGAAAGAAATTCAATGAGGCAAATTCAATAGAAAAGAGATAATCATTATGGGTTAAAGTTATTTCATTGGTCTTATATATTGGAGGGGAGAGCCTGAATGGTTTGTTAAACTTCTTGAAGTTTGTAAAAGCAATTGTTGGTGGTTTGTCATTGAAGTAAAGCTCTCCTGGGGTAAAAACGTTAATTCCTAATAAGCTCCCTAAATATATTTTTCCACTAATACATTTGTAATAAGAACCGGTATTAAAACCATTTCCGAGAAATCCGTGTTCGCTATAAAAATTTTGGATTCTACCAGTTACAGGATTTAAACACGAAACACCACCACCTGACAGCCATAAGCTACCATCGTCTGATTCCACGATACTAACAAAGTGGTTCCCGACAAGACCATCTTCTTCAGAGAAATATCTAAAACTATTGTCTGTTTGATCATACCTCACAATGCCCCCGCCATTGGTAGCCACCCAAATGTTACCCTTTTGATCTTCATGAATACATTTAATTCGGTGAATTCCAATGTATTTTTGGGTATTCCCCCTGTATTCAAATTTCTCAAATTTCTCAGAACCTGGAAATAATCTGTAAATACCGTTACTGATTGTTCCTACCCAAATTACACCAAATTGGTCCTGTATACTCGTGATTACACCATCTCCAAGAGCATATCGCTTAAATAATCCCGTCTTTCGATTAAACTTATTAACTCCGGTAAAAGTTCCAATCCATAACATACCTTCGTTATCCTCCTTAATTGAAAACACAAAGTTATCCAGTATAGATTCCGGATCATTTGGATCAGTTTTAAAATGCGTTGCATTCTCTGTACGCCTGTTAAAAAGATTTAATCCCCCTCCTTCTATTCCAAGCCATAAATTATCTCCATCGGTTTCTGGATTGGCGAAAACAGCGTACACTGCATCTCCACTTATTGAATGGGGATTATTATATTCAGGCCTGAAATGTTTGTATACTTTTCTAGATGGATCTATTTTGTTTAAGCCCCCATAACCTCCAACCCAAAGATATCCGTGTTCATCTTCATAAATCCCCCTGGTACTTTTACTACTTAAGCTATTTGGATTATCTGGTTCATGGACAATATGAGCTACATTTTTAACATTAGTATTTATTTTCAATATTTCTCCCCTCGTACCTACCCATAAAGTACCTGTTCTGTCCATTGAAAGGGAAAGAATGTTCGAAAGTTGATATTCACTAATCGTACCAGTATATGTGTTTAACCGGTATAAAAAGGTATCTCCTGTTACAGCAAGCCATAGAATCCCATGAGGACCTTCGGTGATATTATTTATTCGTAGTAATTCCTTTTTCCTTTCCCCTTTACTTATAAAGTAGGGTTTAAAGGTATTTGTGCTTAGATCGAAGCTCCCAAAATTATCTTTTGTTCCTAGCCAATATCTACCTGACAAATCCATGTAAAAAGAGTGTACGGATAATTCATTGCGATTTGAGGTACCATTTGTTCCTGCCTTATAGCTAATAAATGTTTCCGTTTCAGGATCAAACAATTGGAGACCTGATTTAGTGCCGATCCAAATTTGTCCATTGTCCATAGATGACAATGTAATTATGAAGTTTTCTAGAAGGCTGTTTTCATTTCCAGGCTCATGAAAATATGGTTTTGTTATTCCTGTAGATATATCAAAACGGTTAAGTCCGTTAGCCGTTCCAACCCATAGATTAGCATTTTTGCCCATAACCATGGATGTCACTCTGTTACTACTTAAAGTACCTGGCTTATTCGGATCATGCTGATAGTGAGTATATTTCTCCGTAAGCTGATCAAAATGATTTAGTCCACCTTGGTTTGTTCCGATCCAGAGGTCATTATTTTCACCCCTTACCATCACAGAAATATTATTATCTGATAATGTGCTTGAATCTGAGGTAATATTATTATACTCCAACATTTCATATCCATCATACCTAAATAGGCCAAAATCTGTACCGAGCCAAAGAAATCCTATATTATCCTGAACAGCGCTTCGTATGTAGGAAGAACCTCCCGGAGCTGGGACGGATCTAATATCTACGCTTTGTGACAACATTTGCACGGGTTGGAGAAGGAAAATAGAGAAGAGTATAGCAGAAACGATAATTTGACAAGTCTTACTAGTTTGTTTCAGATAAGTGTTACCCTGCTTCATTGTAACCTCCCCCTTCAATATTTCCACTAATACTTCACATATGATCAATCTGGGATCACCTAAATCGAATAATGTAAAACCCAGATTATCAGAGTAAATGTAATGAATCTTATCAAAAATGGCTTCCTCATCATTAGCTTTTTGATGAAACTATTGCTTAGGTATGTGTTGGTTGAAGGTCATCATCAAATACTACGTGTGAAAAATCTTCCAAACTGTCATCGATGTAAAAAATAGGATCGTTCAATTATCAAGCACTACTTAAACTAAAATGACCAAAGTACAGGTGTGGCTATGTAGATGTTTTAGCCACAATCTTCATTAGTACCATTCCCTGGTTATAACTAATAATTACTGCTTTACAATATGACGATAGCGCTTCCTTTTATCGAGAGTTACAACAATGAAATAGTGACCAAGGGGTAGATCAGATAGATTACAATATACCACCTGTTCGCCAGCCGGTTCTTCCCTGTTTTTCTCAATTGTTCTTATGTGCTGGCCAACCGAATTCTCTATCATGATTGACAACTGACTTGGATTGGCAACAAAAAACTTCACGTAAACACCATCAGTGAGGGGATTTGGATAAACGGTCAACTCAATACTTTCATTGAGCTTGTTATCAACTCCTGTACCTCCAGTCGAGAATCTGAGAACCCTGGATGAAAACTTGTGTTCTCCTACCCATAAATGGTTGTTCTCAAATAACATGGAACCAGGCATAAAAAGCCTGTTCTGCCCAATTGCCGGGCTATTCGACGGTGAATTGGAGGGCTGTCCAAGCACAACCATCTTGTCCTGATCGGGCGCATCATCTATATCATCCCAAAATAGAACATTGTGAAAACTCTGATTCGAAATGGCTAATGATCCGTTGTAGGTCATGGCATCTGATGGCAAATTCAATAGCCCTTTGCCATCAATGATTTTCCAGGGTTCAGTATTTCCGGCTGAAATTTCCGAAACCTTGTATATGAAAATACTAGGGGGAGATTGTTGGGTAACGCAAAAGTAGGTGCCATCAGATGAAATACGGTTTAGATTTACATTACCATAATCCAGGGTATAAGCAGGATCAGTTGCATTATTACCCGGAATTCCATTCCAAATGAATATCTGTCCATTCCTGTCGGATAGGTAAAAAAACCGGTTATCCATAGCCACCCCTTTGAGATCCTGAAAAGATGCAGATCCCAAAGGGCTCAAATAGGTAACAGAAGGATTTTGATCAAGATCCGCTACATCATTCCAAATACAAATCTTGTTTCTTCCAACAGCCACAAATTTGTTCTCATGCAGCACATTGGCCCATGGTGCCAGATCGTAGTTTTGCGTTGAAATTACCTCGTCAGGTTTAACACCTGATGTGGTTGGGAGGTTATTGTATAGGTAGATTCGTCTGTCAAAGTCTGAGGTAACGATCAGTTTGTTACCGTGTCTCGCAAGGCATGGGTTCTGCATGTAACCTATCGAATCAAGGGTATTATATTGGTAGTTCGAAACACCAAGGGCGAAAAGAGGATCAGGCTCTGCCACAGTTGGAGGCTCATCATACACAAGCAAGTTGTTCCCGTTGTAGTTGCAGATATATATCCTGTCATTTGCTTCCACCACATCAACTCCGTCACCATTGTTGTATGATGAAGGCCTGGCTATCAGATCAGGAGGGTCAAAAGCATTAAGCGGGACAGCATCCCAGGTGTAAATGTTCATCAGCCCCGAGGCGATTAACTGCCCACTTGCCAACACCGTTCCTTTAATCCATTCATCCCTGTAGAAGTCATAAGCCTGGTCTTCTGAAGTGGGATAGCTATTCCAGAAAAAAGTACCTGCAATATTATTGACCCTTGCATTGTGATCTCCCACGAAGAAATAGGTCGAGCCATCAGTGGATATATTTCGTGGAGTTCCGAAATGCTCGTGGGTGATGGTATAATCAGGTTCTTGATCATCAGAGGTTGGGAAAGTGTTCCAAAATAATAGGGTTGATCCCTGAGTGGCCACTGCTGCCAGTTTAGTACCGTCTGTCCAAACGCCCCATGGCCATGCCCATCTTTGTTGACTTTCGGCAGGTGCAATGCTTAGCAAATGGATCGAAACATCCGCGGCCTCTCCATTTGAAGTTGGGAAATTATTCCACAATAAAAGTCGATCATTGTTGGTATCGGCTATGGCCAGTTTTCCGTTATTGGCAACTGAAGCATTTCCGGGCCAATTCATGTTGCCTTTTGAAGTACCTGGATTGTTGGATATAAAATCTGCCTGTCCGAGGACCAAGTCAGGCGGTGTATTCCATGCACCAGGTGCAGTATGCCAGATGAGAACACGGTTATTAAAGCGGTCACACAGGATCAGGTTTGTGCCATTGCTGGCCAAACCATTGGGATGATTAAACATCAAAGCGCCTCCAGCGTTATTGAAATCAACGCCCGAGATCATCAGGTCAGCATCCTGGTTGGTGGTAAAAGTTTGTGATTGAGCCCACCTGCCCGAAAGGAAAAGCAACAGAATAAGAAGAACAATTGCTACATTTTTCATACGCCGATTTTAATGGGTACAGAATCAAATATATGTAAATATATGGCCAAGGAAGTGTGTATGAACACAATTGATATACATTTGTTAAAGAGACAAGATATATTCATTGAATACCCATCCTATGCGATTCCCATTCATTATTCTCATTTTTTTAATTCCATTTACAGCGCAGGCACAAATGCTGAAAGTAAAAGCCCGATACCTGGAGTTTTCTGATCAATCAGTTAGCCTGACTCCCTTTTACAAACCCTTAGGTAGTCATTTTGATCCGGCCCTTACAATTGGAGGTGAACTCCATCATTTAAATACCCAAAAGTCAACGGTATTTCACCAGGTGGAGACTACTTTGTTCAGCCATGCACTAACTGGTAGTGGAATAGCATTGAGCACCAGTATAGGATACCGGGTAAAACTTCCGTTAGGTATTTTTACAGATATCTCGATCGGACTATCCGGCTCTGCTTTCATCTCAGGGAGAGAAAGTTTCTCACTTACCGAGAGTGGGGTATATGAAAGGCGGATGCCTGTGCATGCTTTGATTGGAGTTCCTATTGACCTGGGATTGGGCTATTCGTTTGATAAACTGGCCATTTATGTTCGGTACCGCTACCAAGTAGAAGGAAACTATACCGATATATTACCGGTTTTACCAGGATCTTTGCTCGGAATTGGAGTCAGACAAACGATCACCCAAAACTAGATCATACAACGAAGATAGTTTCAGAGAACACTGTCCCATTGAATTAAAATACGACCATGAATAAACTCTATATGTTGGCTATCGGATTGTTTCTTTTTGCCTCGTGCAGTAAAGAAATGATGCAGGAAACGGATCCTTGTGACTTTTCAGAACCGATAAATACGAACTATTCCAGGGCTGAAGCCTTACAAGGGGTGCTTGATTACTACGTGTCAAGGGGTTTACCCGGCTTGTCTCTGGCTGTTGAAACTCAGCATGAAGGACTTTGGGTAGGCGTTTCGGGAGTGTCACGAATCGAAGATCAGACACCCATGCAGCCCTGCCATTTGCATCATTCAGCCAGCATTGCTAAAACATATGTGGCAACCCTGGTATTGCAACTTGCAGAAGAGGGGCGAATGGATTTGGATGAGCAAGCCAAAAACTATCTGGACGAGGAGGTCTACCAGAACATCGAAAACGCTGAGCTTGCGACCATCCGGCAGTTACTAAACCACACCTCAGGCATATATAATTTTGACGACAACATGAAGGCCTATGTTGATACCTTCAACGATCCCTTGGTAAATCCAAATACACTCAGTTTCTTTCAAAAATATGTGTATGGAGCTCCGGCCTATTTCAAATCAGGTGAAGCACACCGCTATTCGAACACCAACTACTCCCTTTTGGGGATGATAGTCGAACGAATACTCGGAAAGGATCTGGCCCTGATTGTGAAAGAAAAGATCACTGATCCCTTAGATTTAGCGCATACCTATTTCAATACGCCTGAAGGAAGTCCTGATGAAAACCGAATGGTGAATTCATACTTTGAGCATTTTCCTGATCAACTTCAAAACGGCAGTGATATCCAACGTCACTTTACACGAATTGCAAAAGGACATGAGGGACTTATTGCTACTCCGGCTGATTTCGCAAAGTTCATGAAATTGCTCGTTACCGGTCAGGTTTTAAGCCCCGAATATACTCACCTGATGATGGATGATGATCAGGCTTTTGAAGGAGAAAGATACCGACTCGGAATTATGAAGTATGAAACCGATCATGAGTATGGGTTTGGTCACACAGGAGGATCAATAGGTACGATATGTTATGCCATCTATTTTCCTGAATCTGAAATCGCATTTTCAATAGCCTGCAACCTGGGAACAGTATTTACGAGTGACAACTCTCGCATGTTTTATAACGAGTTGTTTGATGACCTACTGGATGTGATTTTCTCTAAATAGTTTGCCGGCACCATATACTTCATAACAGTTATTTTTGACTTGGCTTATTTGGCTTGGGGAAACTACATTAGAATTAATTCTCGCTACCTTCGAGTTTAGTTAAAAGCATCTTTCATGAAAAAACTATTTATACTGATCCTTTGCCTGTCTGGAACGTCACTAATGGCTGGCACCCTGGGCTTCCACCCTTCAGAATACGCCGAACGAAGACAAAAACTGATGGAGAAAATCCCGGATGGATTTGCTGTGATCCGAAATGCAACCGGACATAAACCAAACCTCGATTTCCTTTACCTCTGCGGCGTCAAAATTCCCAACGCGGTGCTGTTAATCGATGGACAAAATGAGGTGAGTCACCTCTTTTATTCAACTTCACCCGACCGTCTGAAGGGAGAGGGACTTAGCCCCTTGCTGGCTACAAATCCAAAGGAAGCAACCGGAATTGAATACTATCATAAAGCGGATCAGTTCGGACCAACACTCAGCAAAAGGATACAAGCAGGTGGAATCCTGTACACCCCATTTTCTGCCGAAGAGTTCAATCGTGATGTTTCGCCAAGAAGTGAATGGGATGGCCGACTAATCCGTGAAATGCAGTTAGTTAAAGTAGTAAAAGACAAGTATCCCGGAGTAGCGGTGAAAAACTGCTCCCAGATGATATGGGATCTCAGAATGATAAAGAGCCCGGCCGAGATTGAAAAATTGAGAAAGGCTGCACAAATAGGAGCCGATGCCATGAACGCACTTATGGAGTTTGCCCAACCTGGAATGTATGAGTACGAGTTAGCGGCCTTGTTTGAATACGAGTGTAAAAAATTGGGCTGTCATGAGATGGCTTTTGATTTGATCATCTCCTCAGCAGAGAATCATAAATACCTACATTATTCACAGTACAACCGTCTACTAGAAGATGGGGATTTCCTTGTATGTGATGGTGGTCCGGCCTGGGAGGATTATGATACTGACATCTCGATTTCTTTTCCAATCAACGGTAAATTCACGCCACGACAGAAAGAAATCTATGAGGCCTGTAAAGCGGTTAGCATGGCCTGCCTGGAGTTTTACAAGCCCGGAGTAACAGGATATGAAGTGGGAGCCATGGTGAGGGAAAAACTCATCAAAGCGGGCTACGATGTGGATACAGATGCTTTCAAACGTTTGCGATTCTTTTTCTTGAACTTCAAATGTTTGCGAAAAATTT
>CAYUGX010000023.1:10251-27815 GCA_964444375.1 uncultured Porphyromonadaceae bacterium
GGCGACCCATGACTGTGGCGGTGCTGATGTGGCTAAAGGTATCCCCCTTGAAGCAGGGATGGTATTTGCCTGTGACGTTTTTGCTGTTTTTCCGGGTGAGGATCTGGGCGTTCGGGTTGAAAATACGGTTTTGATTACTGAGACCGGATGTGAGAACCTTTCGGCTGGTGTAAAAAGATAACGATAGTTGAAAATCATGATGATAAGACCTGGCCCTATTAAACGCATTGCACTTACCTTATTTTTATTCTTATGTATTACTCCTATCTCCCCGTCTCAGGGTCTACACGGCTACATAGCAAGTTACACCAACCAGGCCCCCTCGGGCTATGGCGAAGGTTTCGGTTTCTATTCTGCCATCTGGCCATTAATCGAAGAGCCGGTTCACTGGTTCCAAATCGGCCTTCCCTCCACCTGGATCACGCCCGATAATACCGATAACACCACAGAACCCCTCTGTCCGATTGGTACCGTGGCCAGGGATAATTGGCCTGAACGGGGACCAACCTACGCAAGCGTTTTTCAAACTGTAGAAGGTGGTCCAGGCTATTGGGCTGGAAATAAATTCCATTATGGTCCCCCAAAGTTCAAGATGAATTCAACACCCGACTGCTATAACAATCAAATATCCACACCGGGTTGGCAGTTTTTCTTTAGTAATGATCCCCTACCGGATGATCTTCTAGGCATTGCCCAAATCGCTAATCATATCCTGATTCCACCCGATGGAATGACATTTGAAGGGAATCCAAATGGGGATCTACTCGGAATTACCTATATGGCGCTCCCACTGACGAAACCTTACACAGCTGGTTATCCGGTAGGGGAGCGTAATTGGACCCTCTTTCTAAACGCCACTAATTTCAAGGGGCCATTGGCCTATTATGTGCCTGAGACCTGGGCCAAAATATCGAAAGACTATCCATTCGATTACGGTCGCGGACTGGATGCCCGTGCTTCGGTGAAGAACATGGCGGGGGGGACCATGGAATTCAATACCGTGCCGATCTTACGGGCAAAAGATGACAACCAGCTTCAATATGCCAAGATTCCCCGATTGCAGTTCCCAGTCGACGAGCAAAACCGGACTATCCTGGCGAAAGATGTTAACTTTTATAGCAAAACAGCACTGTACAACGATGTGTTAGACTGGCGAAACGGAGGGGATGCACCTGCCGGATCATTTAAACGAAGAGGGACCTATCCGGCCAACATGAGAACCTATCCGGTAACGTACCGTCAAGACGAAAGAATCGTTGAAGGGATCAATGAAGTAGCCACACCCGCCATTTTTACGAATAATGATTTTGGCTTGCAGTGGACCGGAAATGTGGCTGATGGGATGGGCAGTTTTCCACAGTATTACAAAGATTCAGCCGATCTAAGAGTGGCTGTTCCAGCTGATCAGGTTCCGGCATCGACCAGGCTGAAAATCAGACAATTCAATAAACCAAACCCGAACCCAAGTCCCTATATGGCTGAGCTTGACGGAGCCTGGCGTACTCCAGGACCGGTGGCTGGACCTTACTTCGCCTACTTGAAAGACAGTTCTATGGTAACCTATTTCTGGTATCGCTTTATTGATCAGCCCGTATTTCAACAATTCAATTGGTCTCAGGCAAAGAAAGACAGTTTGCAAAATCTGATCGAACAAATGCATACGAACTGGACGATGGATAAAACCTACATGAAAGATCCATCGAGCGGTGACCTGGTAAGCTTTGATCCGGGACTTTTTGTCACCCCACCACCTGAATACACCATAGGCTACGTACCCATTGTCATCCGGCAGGAAAAGGCTGAAATCAGTAGCGTTGAAGAGCTGCCAAAGCCTGAGGTTCCATGGATTAAGCTATACCCCAATCCGGTGTCTGATAAACTCAATATCCACTTGTTGAGTTTACCCGACTGGAAGCACCAGGTTGAACTCGTTGATCTGAACGGCAGGGTACTGCAAACCGTAGAGCTGGATAATAATCATAAAGAGATTGATGTTGATCACCTTCCCAAAGGCATATATTTTGTGCGGGTTTCAAGTGAAGAATATGTTGAGAAACTGAAATTCTTGAAACTGTAGGTTAAAAGTATTCTCCTCCGATGAGGTCTTTTTTCGCAGCCTTCTTGCCCTTCATATTGATCGTATACGAAGCAGAAAACTCAATGATCTGTCCTTCGTAATCATAAATATAAGCGCGGTTAAACATGCGAATTCCGTTGGTATACGCCGTGGTGTAACCACCTGACTGATTGGTGCCTAAAACATCCAGCAGTCGGGCTGAGAAGTTCCAATTTTTCTGCTTTTCGGGTTGATAGTTGAGGGCAATATTGGCCAGTACATTCGAGACGTTCTCACCTTGCGGGGTCACAGTTGGAGATTCAAAAATATAATCGAAAGTAAATTTCAACGACTGTATGATGGTCCAGTTGATGTTGCTCTTGAAGCTCCAGTTTACACTGCTGCTGCTGAGCTGTTCACCAAAAAGCCGTTCATCAGCTTCAACCTGGAAGTTATAGACCGAACCACCAAGGAATAGTTCTATTTTTTTCAATAGATCAATATTGACACCCAGCTCACCCCCAATGGCTACCTGATCTCCCGAGTTGGTATAACTTCTTAAAAGAACACCTCCCGGATTGGCATTGTAGTCGTATGACAATCGGTTTACCCGGTAAATGGCATCGTTAACACCACGGTAAAAACCGGTTAGAACAACATTGCTCGATCCAAGACTTCTCCGGTAGGATAATTCAGCATTGAAAATATACTCAGGTGACAAGAGGGGATCACCCAGCTCAAAAATCTCCTGGTGACGGCGGTACAGGAAGGGCGACATCGCTTTAGCAGGTGGTCGATTAATTCGTCGGCTACTGGCAAAAGTGATGGTGTTCTTGTCGTTGGCCTGATAACGCAGGTGTACCGAAGGAAAAAGATCGAGCTTTTGCTGCAGAAATTGGGTTTCGTCGTAATTTCGTCCGGTTCCGAAGAAGTCAAAGACCTGTCTGAAATAGGCTGTGCTCGACACATTCATTTTCTGGTTCAGATACTCCATGCGCAGGCCAAGCATATAGCTGAGCTTCTTCCAGTTGCCCGAATAATCTATATAAGCGGCATAGACGTCTCGTTGCAGATCAATGCTGTTATCAAAGTGATCGAAACCACCAGCACTACCATCACTTCTGATCGTATCGTAGCGATATATGCCTGAAAGCTTCACCCATTGCGGTACAAATCCGGCACTTAGGCTTGAACCATGGTCAAAATCTTTTTGATAGTTCAGCTCAAAACGCCAGGCCTCCAGTGGAGTTTCATCGGTCTGAAAAGAATGAAAACCCGGTGCAGCTACATCATAATCAGCTTGTTCAAATATCGGGTCATAAAAATATTCCTTGTTGGTGATAGTCTGATCAAGACCTGATCGTTCATAGAGCAAAGAGCTCTGAATCTGGCTATTGTCATCTAATTTCACAGAATAATCCAGACTTAGATTGCTGAAAGTTCCGGTTCTATTGATGTGATTCGGATTGTATAGAGTGAGATCCGGAAAGCTAATAGGACCATCAAAAACCTCACTGAAACCTGTTTGATACAGATAATGGGCAGCCCGGCCACTTTCGCGTTGGGCATACTGATAAACAGCTGAGATCTCTGATCTTTCGCTGAGTGCGTAGCTCAAGCCAGCCGTTGCCATCATCCCATTGGCCCATTTTGGCCGGTTGCCTAGTCCACCAAGAAGAAAGTAATGATTAGGGTAAGCTGAAGTGCTGCCCAAATGGGGATCCTGGTAAATGTTGGCACCAATGTCGCCGATTCCTTTGTTATTTTTTGCGTTGATGTTGAACGAGCCATTGACCGATAAACGTCCCTGGTTGTAGACCAGGCTGGCACCGGTGTTATAGCGGTCGTTGTTGAGTTTATGTCCGCTGAAATGATCTACTGAATTTCGCCACGGGGTTCCGCCACCCATTCCATTCACAGAGACCGAAAGACCATCGAACTGCGATCTTTTTGTGGTGATGTTGATGATTCCACCCTTACCCTGTGCATCGTACCGTGATGAGGGTACGGTAATGATGTCAACACTTTCCATCTGATTACTGGGAATCTGGCTCAATATATCCGAAGGATTAAGCAAGGTAGGTTTCCCGTTGAGGTAGACCATGAAATCTGTGGCTCCCCGAACCGATACTCGGCCGTCAGGATTCACAGAAACAGAAGGTAGTTTGCTCAGTACATCAAGCGCATTACCACCTCGGGCGGTTTCAAAATCAGTAGCACGATATGTCGTGCGATCTATTTTGCTAACAGCAGTATTGGCTACTCCGGTCACTTCAACTTCAGCAATGCTCAAACTTGAAGGTTTCAGCGTAACCTGTCCGAGGTCAACGGTGGGATTTTTACCAGAAATCGTGATATCGCTAATCGTACGGGTTTCAAAACCCAGAAATGAGATCATGACCTGGTAATTTCCAGTCGGAATATTGGGGATGGTGAATCTACCGTCGGCGTTGGAAATACCACCCGTAATTGCTGATGTTTCTCCCGTCTTCAAAAGGGCTATACTCGCAAATGAGACTGGATCAGCCGTGGTACTGTCGGTAACAGATCCGGTAATACTACCTTTCTGCGCCAAAACTATTGAAGGTGACAAGAAAAAAATGAGGAAAACAAAACTTCTGTAGGCTTTCATGATGCGTTTTAGATTGATCATTGGAAATCATATAACAAATGCCCTTCTCAAAGGTTTTGTAACCCATAGCAGGATTGGGGCCTTTTGTGAGAATTCCTTGGTAACGAGAGTCCTAGTTTATACCTTTAAACAAATAACCTTAAACAATGAACATGAAACCAACCAAATCCCTAATGGTAAAAGTGACTGCTCTCGTGATGCTGGCTTTTTTCCTGACCAAATGTGGTGGCGATGATTATGAGAGGTGGTACTATATAATGAGATATTTAGACCAACAAGCTGCAATTGTATCTGGAAATGTTGTTAAAGTCGGTTCAGATGGCGTCATCCTTTCAGTTGGCGACGAAAGTTCAGACATTCACGGTACATCAATCATCATTCAACCCGACGCTGTAAAAGGGAAAGATGAAATAACGGTAGAGATAATCTATGAGCCAGATTTGAGTTTACCAGATGATCCTCAGGCAAAGGTTATCTTGTTTAAACCAGTTGATTATGATTTTGATAAAGCCGTTGAATTGGCGATGCCCTATGGCTATCGTGATAATCCGGTGGTGGAGGATTTAGTCATTGTTCGTTTTGATCCTGAGAATGAAGAGGTGGAGCCATTGGTTACCAGTGAGATAAGCGAGGATACAGAAATGGTCTACGTCGAAGTATTCAATCTGGGTTATTTTGCAGTGACCGAACTGAGCATTGAATTGGAAGAATTCACCGATCCGCGAGATGATAATTCGTATAAAATGGTAGAAATTGGATCACAGACATGGATGGCCGAGAACCTGAAGTATAACATTGATAATTCAGTAGTATACGAAAACATATCCTCCAATGAACCTGTATATGGCAGGTTATACACCTACGAACAAGCTAAGCAGGCCTGTCCCGATGGCTGGCACTTGCCTTCTGATGATGAATGGCAGGCACTGGAGAAATTGTTAGGCCTGCCGGATGAAGAGAAAGAGTTGGAGTTTGGCAGGGGCGCCAACGTTGGAGGAAAACTGAAAGAAAGGGGAACTGCACTTTGGCAAAGTCCTAATGATGGGGCAACAAACACCACCCGTTTTTCTGCTTTACCTGGAGGATTTTTGCAAGGTGGTTCTTTTATGGAGAAAGGCCAGGGAGCCTACTTCTGGACCAGTACTGAATCTGGCTCCGATGCCTGGACCCGTTCACTGTATTATGCCGATTCTTACATCGCGCGATGGCTAAACGATAAGTACCTGGCTATGTCGGTGAGATGTATAAAGAACTAGTACAACATGACAACCACAACAACCACGACACCCATGACAACATGATAACTTGATAACATGACAACATAAATTCACTATCTTTACCCTACATTAAATAATCAGGACTATGAAAAAAATAACAACCCTCAGCCTGATTACCCTGTTTGTCTTGTCCCCATTCTTTATGCAATCATGTGATGAAAAGCACAATACCGTTCCGGTGGCGCTGTTTACCATTGCTCCCCCTTATGGAAATGTCGACACTGTTTTCACTTTTGATGCCACTGAATGCCGAGACCTGGAGGATCCTGCTGAGGTCTTGCAAGTGCGGTGGGATTGGGAGTCAGATTCAATATTTGATACAGAGTATTCAACGAATAAGGTGATTGAACACCAGTTTAGCATTGGGGGAACCTACTACGTAACCGTCGATCTGAAGGATTCGAAAGGATTAACCGCCCGAAAAACAGACTTTCTACGGGTGTCTTGGACGAATCGAGCGCCAAATGCCTCTTTTAGCGCTAGCCCCGGTGCTGGATATTTGCAGGATGTTTTCGTTTTCGATGCTTCTTCATCGAGTGACCTCGAAGATGATAATGCTTCGTTGGAAGTTCGCTGGGATTTTCAAGGGGATGGTACCTGGGAAACCGAGTTCAGTACTGAAAAAGTAGTTGAATTTCAATACACAGAATCCGGGAATTATGATGTGACTTTAGAGGTGAAAGACAGTGAAGACCTACGATCTACCATTACCTATACCTTGATGGTTGGTGGATTGAATCAGGAACCAAATCCGCCTGAAAGTCCAGTACCCAGCAATCAGGATCCAGCATACTCAACACTCTGTGTGTTGGAATGGACTTGTAATGATCCTGAGAATGATGCCTTACTCTATGATGTATTTTTTGGTACAACAGCTAATCCACCAAAGGTGGCATCTGATGTTGAAACCAATAGCTATGCCTGCTTGCCCCTGGAATATGGTACCGAATACTTCTGGAAAGTCGTTGCAAAGGATCCTTACGAACACATCATTGAAGGACCAGTATGGAGCTTTACTACCAATACACCCATTAACGAAATGGGAACTATCACTGATCCACGAGATGGCAAAGTATACAAAACCGTTAAGATCAATGAGAAAATCTGGATGGCAGAGAACCTGAATATTGGAAACATGATCCATGCCAGTTCTGGCGGTGAAAACGGAGATGGTTATCAGCGCGACAATGAAAAAATAGAGAAGTATTGTTATAATAATGATGAGTCTAACTGTGAGATATATGGTGGCTTATACCAATGGGATGAAGCAATGGGCTATGCCGAATTTGAAGGAGCTCCTGGTATTTGTCCTCCCGGATGGCATATCCCATCATTTGATGAGTGGAGAGAACTAATGCTGTATTACGAAGAAGAGCTAAGTGTGAGTGCGGGTGATCACCTGCGCCTTGGCTCCCGATCAGGATTCCAAATGCTTTATTCAGGATACCTCATTTTTGCAGAGCGCAAATACTATGACATTACCCAGGGTGGTTATGTATGGAGTAGTACTATCAATCCAGATATCAATCACTTGTCTCTTGGCCAGTCTGTATATGTTGGTCGACCAGATTTCCAGGATGATACCTACCAGCGCGTAAACGGCCTACCTATCCGTTGCATAAAAGATTATTAGGCTTTTCGGCACAAACGGAACGCCATGAGCAGGAATAGAAAAATCATTGTTGCGGTTACCGGCGCCTCAGGCGCCCTCTATGCCGATTTGCTATTAAAAAAACTGATGGATATTCCAGATCAGTATGCTCAAGTTGATCTGGTTTTTTCAGATGCGGCAAAAGGGGTATGGAAATATGAGCTGCCTGAGGAGGCACCTGAGCAATATGGCTTCAGTATTTATGAGCCCGCCAACTTCTGGGCACCGATGGCCAGCGGTTCTGCCGGCTATGATACGATGATTGTGATTCCGTGCACCATGGGCACCCTGGGCCGAATTGCTGGCGGGCAGGCCAATGACCTGATTACCCGGGCTGCCGATGTCATGATGAAAGAAAGGCAACGACTGATTTTGGTGACCCGCGAAACTCCGTATAACCTGATCCATTTGCGAAACATGGTTACTATTACAGAAGCGGGTGGGATCATCTGTGACGCCAATCCCAGTTTTTACTCAAAACCAGCCGATATAAAAACCCTGGCCATGACTGTGGTAGAACGGGTTTTAAAATTGGCCGATTTTGAGACCGAGGGGTATCAATGGGGACAAGGAAAAGCCTGATTACCATTTTGAGGCAAAGGCCAGGGAGACGACACTTACTTTGACTCCCTCAACGGCCAGGAGCATTTCTGCACAGGCCTCTATGGTGGCACCTGTGGTTATCACGTCATCTACCAGCAGGATGTGTTTGCCTTCTAATTCATCTGGTTTAGGTGTCGTGAACTTTCCTTTTACATTTTCATATCTGGCTTCACGAGTTTTCGAGGTTTGCGTTTTGGTTTTTTTGGTTCTCAACAGCAAGTCTGAACAAAGGGGTATGCCTGTACTGATTGATAAACCTCTTGCGATCTTTGCGCTTTGATTATACCCTCTTTTTTGTTGCCGCTTTCTATGCAGGGGAACAGGAACAATTAAATCCGGTAGGGTATAAACACCCGACTGAAGTAGCTGAGTCCCAAAAATGCGACCCAAGCCCACGCCGATCATCGGACGATGTTCATATTTCAGCCTGTATAAAATGCGCTGAAATCGTGAGTCTTTATGAAAGAGAAACCAAGCCCCAGCCTGCTCAATCTCTACTCGTCCCCAAAATGTCTGTGCCAGCAAATTATCAGGATCCAAATGATGATTAGATAAGGGAATCTCCATTAGGCATAGCGCACAAATCTGGTTTTCCCAGACATGCAGCTTGCAATCACAAGCACAGCACAGGCGAGGGAGGAGAAAATCGAGGACATCTGAGAAGATGGGGGGCATTGTTGTTGGTGTTGATATTGTTGTTGTTGTTGTTGTGGTTGTTGTTGTTGTTGTTGTTGTGGTTGTTGTTGTGGTTGTTGTGGTTGTCGATTAGGTTGGCTGGTTGATCAGTTATCCAGTTATCAGGTTTTCCAGTTGTTTTTTACGTAGATGATAAAGTTGTGGAGCTTTATACCAAGACTTTGCATGGGAGTCAACAAACTTGACCAGTGATTGTCTGGATACAGACGATCTAAAGTTTCTATATGTGATTGTGATTCCAATAATGAGGCATGAGCCCAAACTAAATAGCGAATGAAGTCTTGTTTATATTGACGCCTACCATAGCCTTCAACAATATTTGCCCTGATACTATGCACGCTTCTACGCAATTGAGAACCAAGCTCATACATTTCGTGCTTAGGTAATGAATAGGTTTTTCGGTGAACCTGAACCGACATAAGAGAAGCCAGTTTATAAATCTCCAGATCTTTATAGGACTTCATATTTTGCATCAACTAAAACAACAACGACAACCATAACAACAATCACAATTCCCATATTTCCTTGTAGTTATTTATGCAAACCATAGCACTCAATGGAAACCAAATTATCTTAACGGGGTCTATGTATATTGATGTATTACTTTCGCACAAATGGAAAAAATTGACCATCTTTCTTTATTTCCCCATTCATCTTAACAACCAGCCAACCGGATAACTGGTCAACCGGCCAACTGGATAACTGGATAACTGGATAACTGGCCAACCGGCCAACCGGCCAACTGGATAACTGGATAACTGGCCAACCGGCTAACTGAAATTTCGTATTTTTAAAGCATAGAATATCACAAGGATTTAACCCATCTTAACTCAAGTTAACCCGTATTAACTCTTTTTAAGACCACTTTTATCCTGTCTGAATAATCCTGGAATGAAGAAACATGAATTACATAATAAATTAAATAATAAATTATGTAATTCTTTACTTGTCACCTACTGCTCGTTTCTGGTTGTACTCTTGAGCCTGCCCTCCCTTTCTTATGCACAAATCAGGGTTGATCGCTATCTCGAGACCGGACGAAATGACCTCTCCAAAAAGAACTATTCGAAGGCCATGCAGACTTTTTCTCGTATTATCAGGGTGGCCCCGGAAAACTTTGAAGGTTGGTACCTAAGGGGATTGACCAAGTTTTATCAGAACGACCTGGCTGGTGCTTCACACGACCTGGATGAGGCCATTAAATTGAATCCGGCGGTTGTAAACTTGTTTTTGATGCGAGGAGTGATAAGAGACATGAGAGGTGATTTTTATGGGGCCTTGGCCGATTTTACCGAAGGCATCCGGATTCACCCGAATCATGCTAATCTGTATTATAGCCGAGGCAGTACACGCCTGCGTCTGGGCAGCTACACCCAGGCCATTATCGATTTTGACGAAGCCCTTCGAATTGATGAGCGAATGGTTTCAGCCTATGTGAACCGGGGCATCGCCAAGGCCCAAATGATGGATAACGATGGAGCATTTAGCGACTATAACCAGGCTATTTTGCTCAATCCGTTTTTACCCGACCCCCATAATCGAAAGGGATTGCTGTATTACCACATGAAAGAGTACCAGGAGGCTTTAGTATCATTTGGTGAAGCCATTCAGCGCGATTCGACCAATCCGCAGCATTTTTACTTGCGGGCCCTTTCGTGGTATGAAATGAAAAGGACTGATTCCTGTTTGAACGATCTCGACCGGGTATTGCAGCGCGATCCAAGACACAGTCTGAGCTACTACAACCGGGCCATCATTCGTGCCAAACTGGGTGATAGCGATGGAGCAATTGAAGATTACCTGAAAGTAAATGAATTACACCCCTATCACATTCTTTCGTTTTTCAATCGGGGATTAATCCGAAGGCAGACCGGAGATCAACTCGGTGCCCTGTATGATATGGATCAGGCCATTCTGATCTATCCCGATTTTGCAAGGGCATATCAGGTTAGGGCATCGATTAAGCGGCAGCTGGGCGATGACCTGGGTGCACAAACTGACCTTATGCTTGCCAATGAAAAGATTACAGCCAATTTGGGAAAAGATGAAGATGACCTGGCCATGAACTATGCCGATACCACCATCCAGTTCGCCGATCTGATCCGACTGAATTCGGTTTTTGAGAATTCTTTTAATGACGCTCAACTAACCGGTGGAATGGCCAGAGAGATTGTTGGGCTGTCAAGAACAAGGGTTACAAAGGATGCTGCACCCGAATCTAATGAAGAACTTTTTTTACAAATTGATTTCGGAGGAGCTAACTTTGCTTTGCTTGAGAATGCCAAAAAACTTATGACTAGTCCGAACCAGGATGTGATAAGGAATGCCTTAGAATTAGCAGTAAAACATCAGTATAATGAAGCCACCGCCCTGCTCGATCCTATAGTGGCTCAGAAAGATTATCAAGCACTTCTCGTTCGGGCCCAGATCCGCTTCGACATGATTGAGTTTGTTAAGAATACCTTATCAATCAATCAATTGGTACCGATGCAGTTGGGCAATACCGTAGCTCAGCCCCAAAAAAAGATTCATCAGCAGGTTGACTATAATCAAGTGATTCAAGACTATGATTTTTTAATTCAGTACCTACCGGATGTGGCCCTGGTCTATTTTAATCGTGGAGTTATCCACATCTACCAGCGTGATTTAACGGCTGCCATCGCCGATTTCAATAAAGCAAGCGAGTTGGTTCCTGACTATGGGGCAGCCTGGCTAAATCTGGGAATCACAAAAATAAAAGTGAACGACAAAGACCAATCGGGCTGCTTAGCCCTTTCAAAAGCTGGAGAACTGGGCCTTGAGGAAGCTTATTTACTAATCTCGAAGTATTGTGGGCGGTAGCAGGTGAATCAGAAGTTCATATTCATCACAAAAGCTTCATTGAAATCCATATCACTACTCAGTTCAAAGTACGCTGACTTTTCTTTAACCATTTGCAACCTGTCGATAAAAGCTGATGCATGCAGTGATAAACGCGCCCCAAGTCCAGCGGTATTCCCAGCCCGAATGACTTTTGAAACCAAAGCAGATGGCAAGAGGCCAATGTCTGCAGCTGATTGAGGATTGATGGCATGTCCGAAGCCTCCAGCCAGATAGACCTTAGCAATTTCATTTTCATTTATAGCCGCGCGCTTGATTAAGGTTTGGATACCCGCTGCAATGGCTGCTTTAGCCAGTTGTACCTCCCTGATATCTTGGGGTGTCAGGCTAAGCGATTCTGTGAATGCCAGCGGTTTTTCGGTATAACCGCTTGGATCAAGTTGTTTGCTTTTGAGAAGAAAAGCAACGACATCAATCAGGCCCGAACCACATACCCCAGCAGGAGCTTGCTGATCGATGGTTTGATAACCGTTTGAATCAAATGAATGAATTGCTCCGGCTACGCCTCCCAAACCACACGAAATCCGGGCCCCTTCAAAGGCCGGACCCGCGGCAGTGGCACAAGTATGAATGTGGTGTCTGTTTCCCAGAGCCATCTCTCCATTGGTTCCAATATCAAGGAAAAGTGAATATGGATCTTCATCAGGTATTTCAGTGGCCGCTAGTCCAGCCAGGATGTCTGCACCCACGAAGGCCGATAAGCCTTGAAGCAACATGAGTTGAGCATCCGGGAGGAGATGAAAACCCAGCTCACCAGCCGACAGCTTTTGTGTATCAAGGAAAACCGGAATAAAGGGATATTGCGCCAAAGGAGATGGATCAACGCCTTTCAGCAAGTGGAGCATGGTGGTATTACCAGTCAGGTTCATCCGGTTTAGCTGGCTAATTGGCACACCATGCGTCTTGCAGAGTGCTTCGACCGCCTGATTGATTTGGGCCACAAGGGATTGTTGCAGGTCGGTCAGTTGATTGGCTTCAGTTGCATAGCTTATTCGACTAATGACATCGGCTCCAAAGCTTTGCTGCGGATTTATAAAACTGGCTACCCCCTGGTTTACATGTGTCTTAAGATTTTCGAGATAGACTACTACTGTAGTTGTACCTATATCGACAGCTATACCAAAGGCTGATTTGCTATGGGTGTCGAAAACGATGGGCAAATCCGGGTAATAGCTTTCTGATTGAATCAGGGCTGAAGGAGCAGTTGGCAGGGTGATATCAAGGTCAGATTCAATGTTGGTCTGGCAAGCAAGAGACAAGTTTTTGAGGGTGGGTGTGTGGTTGTGGGTTTGGGTGTGTGAATGGATGGTGCATTTTTTGCACGTGCCATTGCCGGCGCAAGGGGCGGCAAGGGTAATGCCATTTGTTTGAAACAGGGATAGCAGATTAGTGCCTGCCGATGCTTTTAGGGATACCACTTTCCTGTCGTAATGAACCCTAACCGTATATTCAGCCATCCCCAAAAATAAAACATAATCCGCAAACTCCGGTATTCCATAACCTGCAGATCAGATCAGGCTGTGAATCATATGATAAGCTCGCATCATGACAGTCTAATTTTCAAACCGATTGCACATAGATTGTTAATGATTTCTTAACTTGCTGTTTCATCACAATCTCTACTTTTGAGCTGTACCTCAGGTAACATGAACTGAATATGGGAAAAGAAGAACCAAAGATATTATTAGTCGATGATGAACCTGATATTCTTGAATTTATCGGGTACAACCTTCGCAAAGAGGGATATCAGGTATTCACTGCGGTTAATGGTAAGGAGGCGCTTGCCGTGGCAATAAAAGAAAAACCTGAAGTGGTAATCCTGGATGTCATGATGCCTGAAATGGATGGTATTGAGACCTGTGAAGAGATCCGGAAAATCCCTGAATTGCAGGATGTGATGGTGGCCTTTTTAACCGCCAGGGGAGAAGATTACTCTCAGATAGCTGGATTTGAAGCTGGAGCTGATGATTATATAACAAAACCAATTAAGCCAAAGGTTCTGGTGAGTCGAGTAAGGGCTTTATTGAAACGGTACCGACCCAATATGGATAGTCATTCAGCCGGATCAAACCATGTTATCGAAGCTGGAGACCTTCAGATTGATCACGATCGTTATGTCGTCGTCAGTAGTGGAGAAACCCTGAACTTGCCTAAAAAGGAGTTTGAACTGTTAAATTTGCTGGTTTCGAGATCGAATAAGGTGATCACCCGTGAAGAGATTTACAATGCAATATGGGGCAGTGAGGTCATTGTAGGAGATCGCACTATTGATGTCCATATAAGAAAGTTACGTGAGAAGATCGGCGATTCTCAGATACAAACCATTAAAGGAGTTGGATATAAATTTGTTGGAGGATCAGATTAATCTGATCGTTAGAAAAACAACCAGAAAGCCAAGCAAAAAGCCAACGATCAGTTGAAGGGTATTGTGGTGCTCAAGTTTCAATTGAGCGCTGGCTGTTACACCGGCCAACAAAATCAGACCACCCAGGATAAGTCTAAGATCAATCATCCAATTCAGGGCAATCGCCAGAACCAGACCTGTCAGTCCGCCAAGCTGCAGCATATGTGTGCTTATATTCCAAAATCCTGATAGCAGAGCGGTAATGAGGATCACGATAGACAATCCGTTTAAATAAATGGGAAAAACCAAGGGTGCTGAAACTTTCTGCAAGACGAATGCGCCTATTAGGGTAAAAAAGGAACACAGCATCAAGGGAATTCGTTTTTCTTTTCCTTTCAAGAACAAGACATGAGTGATTACTCCTCTGTATTTCATGAACAGGTTCGAAGCGAAGGGTAAGATTGCGGTGGCGGTAAAGGTAACGAGCAGAACATATTGTTTGGCTTCTCCTGATAAATAACTGACCCAGGCACCGCTTTGAAAGATGATTAGGGCCCCGATCAGGGGCATGATAAAGGGGTGGCTGATATAACTGATCAGTTTGGAAAGTTTCACTTACAATTCCTTCCTGAGCCGGGCAACTGGAATATTCAGCTGCTCCCTGTACTTGGCCACGGTTCGTCTGGCAATCTGATACCCTTTTTCTTTGAGAATTGCAGCCAGTTTATCGTCGGTGAGTGGTTTGCGCTTTTCTTCAGCTGAAATACATTCTTCGAGGATTTTTTTAATCTCGCGTGTAGATACTTCTTCGCCCGAATCGGTCTGAAGACCTTCAGAGAAGAAGTATTTCAGGGGGTAAATTCCGAAATTAGTTTGAATGTATTTTGAATTGGCCACCCTAGAGATGGTCGAAATATCCAGCTCTGTTCTCTCGGCGATATCTTTCAAAATCATGGGTTTCAAATGCATTTCGTCGCCTGACTCAAAATAGGCCCGCTGAAACTCAAGAATGGCATTCATGGTTAGAATGAGTGTGTGTTGCCGCTGTTTGATGGCATCAATGAACCATTTTGCTGAATCCATCTTCTGCCGTACAAAGGTAGCCGCATCTTTGTGGTCTTTGCTTTGGTTTTTGCGCTCCTGGTTGTATGCCATCAGCATGTTGGCATAGGTTTGATTGATCCTGAGATCCGGGGCATTTCGCGCATTCAGGCTTAATTCAAGTTCACCCTCATTGTCTTCAAGAATGAAATCCGGAATGACATGGGCCGTTGTCTTGGCCATGGGATCACTGTAAGTACCACCTGGTTTTGGATTCAGGCGTACAATTTCACCCATGGCAGTTTTCAGGTCTTCATCACTCAGGTCAAGCTTGGATTGAATCTTATCGTAGTGCTTTCGTGTAAACTCATCGAAATGATATTGAACAATTCGTCGGGCAGTGGTGATGTGATCATCTTTGCGACCCGCATCAATAATACGGTCTATTTGAATGAGCAGGCATTCTTGAAGAGAACGAGCTCCGACACCGACAGGATCAAAATCCTGAATGATTTTGAGAATAGATTCCAGTTGTTCTTCGGTGGTTGAGATATTCATTGAAAATGCAAGGTCATCAACAATATTCTCCAACTCCCTTCGCAGGTAGCCATCGTCATCGATGTTCCCAAGTATATACTGCCCCAGGGCTTCCTCTTCTACGGATAAGCCACGCAGACCCATTTGAGTCGATAGATTCTCTCTGAACGATATGCCAATTGTGAAAGGAATTTCACTGGTGCGTTCATCGTCTTTGCTATAATTTCTACTATTCAGGCGATAATTTGGGATGTCATCATCTTCGAGATAATCCTCCAGAGAAAACTCATCTTTTTCGGTTTCACTACCATCTAGCTGATCGTCATAATCCGGATCTTCTTCTCGTCCCTCTTCCAATACAGGGTTTTCTTCCAGCTCTTTCTTTATCCGTTGTTCAAGTTGAATAGTAGGTACCTCCAACAGTTTTATCAACTGTATCTGCTGAGGAGACAGCTTTTGAAGCAGCTTCTGCTGGAGACGTTGTTTAAGCATAATTCCGGGCGTCTAATTGCCTACCGCAATTTACGCAAATTTGTCAAAACTCAGCATTACGTGGTGAACGTGGGAATGGAATGACATCACGGATATTGGCCATTCCGGTAATGAACAGGAGCAGGCGCTCAAAGCCTAAACCGAAGCCAGCGTGTGGTGCAGTACCGAACTTCCTGGTTTCTAAATACCACCACATATCCTTTTCTGGAATATCCATTTCTTTGATTCGGCTTGCCAGCACGTCGTAGCGATGCTCACGTTGAGATCCACCAATGATTTCTCCGATACCAGGGAATAAAACATCCATGCCCCTGACCGTTTTGTTGTCATCGTTCAGGTACATGTAGAAGGCTTTAATGTCTTTAGGATAGTCGGTTAGAATTACCGGCTTTTTGAAATGCTTTTCAACCAGGTAGCGTTCGTGTTCAGACTGGAGGTCAATACCCCATGAAACGGGGAACTCAAATGACTGTCCAGACTTTTCCAGAATAGCAATGGCTTCAGTATATGACATCCGAACGAAATCGTTGTTCAGTACCATATCCAGTCGGTTATACAAATCTTTGTCAAACATCTTTGCAAAGAAATCGAGGTCATTCTTGCAATTATCCAGGGCATATGTGATCAGGTATTTCAACGAATCCTCAGCCAGATCCATGTTTTCTTTGATCTCATAAAAGGCCATTTCGGGTTCAATCATCCAAAATTCAGCCAGGTGCCTGGGTGTATTTGAGTTTTCAGCCCTGAAAGTAGGTCCGAAGGTGTAAATCTCTGACAATGCCAGTGCTCCTAGTTCTCCCTCCAATTGACCCGAAACAGTCAGATTGGTTTCCTTACCAAAAAAGTCTTGTGAATAATCAACCTGTCCTGTTTCGGTGAGTGGTGGATTCTTTGGATCCAAAATGCTAACCCGAAACATTTCGCCTGCTCCTTCCGCATCAGAACCGGTAACAATGGGAGTATGGAGGTATACAAATCCATTGTCGTTATAATACTTGTGAATAGCATAAGCCATGGCATGCCTAACCCTGAACACAGCTCCAAAAGTATTGGTGCGAGGACGCAGGTGGGCGATTTCACGCAGAAATTCAAGAGAATGTCCTTTCTTCTGCAAGGGGTAAGTTTGTGGATCAGCTCCACCATATAGCTTTATCGTTTCAGCTTGTATTTCAACTGACTGGCCTCCCCCCAGCGATTCGACCAGCTTACCAACCACTTTGACACAGGCACCGGTAGTTACTCCCTTGAGCAATTCTTCATCGAATTGCTTGGCTTCCGCTACCACCTGGATATTATCCAGGGTCGATCCGTCATTGACTGCAATGAAAGACACATTCTTGTTTCCTCTTTTTGTG
>CAYUGX010000024.1:0-26353 GCA_964444375.1 uncultured Porphyromonadaceae bacterium
GCTGTAGAGCACAGGAAAGATCACCGACAATATAGTCGCGATGGAGGAGATGCCCATGCCAGATACAACTGTGCTTCGTGCGACCACAAAAAACAATACAATAAACAATATACCAATGGCCGCCGCGAATGGCCACCAGGCAATCGATCCAAATCCAAATCCATATCCAGAATCACTGTGTCGCCAGTATAACGCAAAGCCTAAAAAACTGGCCACTATATAATTGACAATGATAACTGGTAATACTTTGCTGTTGTTTAGGCTAACCTGCTTGAAAACAATCAGGATACCCGTTGAACAGAGTATGCAAATTAGAATAAATCCCATGGTAATGTACGCGGCAAATGTAGATCAAATTTGCTAATTTCAACAGTCAAAACAGGTGATACCGCGAATAAGTCAGAATAGGCACAAAAAAAGCCTGAAAGAGTATAACTTTCAGGCTTTGTGATTCAGCTGAGGCTCGAACTCAGGACCCCATCCTTAAAAGGGATGTGCTCTACCAACTGAGCTACTGAATCATCCTTAAAAAGGTTTGGCAAAATTACTATTAATGAAATTAAATGCCAAATTTTTTTTAGAGTTATTATATTTGTCATACAAATTAGCGACAGAATGATACAAACTGAAACCAGGGGGCTCATTGCAGCACCTTACTCACCACTGAAACTGAACGGTGAATTGAATGTCGACATGATACCTGAATACAAGTCACGTTTGGCAAATAACAAGCTGACTGGTGTCTTTATTTCAGGCAGCACAGGAGAAGGTACCTCACTCACGATCGAAGAACGAATGGCACTAACAGAAGCCTGGACAACTATTCAGGATTCTGATCTAAAGGTAATGGTTCATGTGGGATCAAACTCAGTAAAAGAGAGCGCCATTTTGGCAGCTCATGCGGCTGATAATCAAGCTCAAGCGATAGCTGCAACCGGACCGAGTTACTTTAAACCGGCTAATGAAGCTGTATTGGTCGACTATATGGCAGAATTGGCATCAGTTGCCCCTGAGCTCCCATTTTATTACTATCACATACCTGCATTAAATCAAAACTTCCTACCTGTTGTGCGTTTTTTGGAAATAGCTGTCCAAAAAATACCCAATTTGGCGGGTATCAAGTACACCTATGAAGATGAAATGGAGTTTCAATTGTGCCGTCAGGTGGCAAATGGACAATTAGATGTATTGTATGGGAGAGATGAATCATTGATTTGTGGATTGGTTTTGGGTGCAAAAGGTGGGGTAGGGAGCACCTACAACTTCATGCCAGGATTGTATTATGAGATAATCGAAGCTTTTAACCAGGGTAATCTCACGCTGGCAAATCAACTGCAGTTGAAATCGATGCACATTATTCAGGTCTATTCAAAATTCAGAGGACTAGCAGCTGGAAAGATGATTATGAAACACTTAGGTATTGATTGTGGTCCGGCCCGTCTTCCAAATATTTCGTTAACTACTGCAGAGGAGAAGCAAATGATCAGTGAACTGAATGATTTGTCGTTCTGGGATTATGCACTAAAATAATTGAGCCTGCTATAAAAGAGTAAGACCCTCTTGGGAGGAGGGCCTTACAGAAACCTAAACCTAAAACTAAACCTATGAAAAAGTACCACTGACAGAGACCTGTCCGTGGCGATGATCTAGATTTTTGGTAATCTAATCATCTATACATGTAGAACAAACGATGTACCAAAATGTTTATTGCTACGTGTATTTTTTGCTATTTCTTTATTCTTCCTTGCTTTTTGGCTCTTTTTTAACAATTTCTTTTGATTTAATGACCTTTATCTTGATCTCCTGATTGCTTTTATCAAAGCCAATTGACAAGGTGTCACCTTGTCCGGTTTTACTTTCAATAATCACTTCGGCCAATGGATCTTCAAGATATTTCTGAATTGATCGTTTGAGGGGTCTTGCACCAAACTTCAGATCGTACCCTTTCTCAGCAAGAAAATCTTTGGCAGCTGGAGAGATTCTTGATTTGTATCCCAATCCAGCAACCCTGTCAAGAAGGCCTTTCAGCTCAATATCAATGATCTTGTGTAAGTCTTCTTTTGTGAGGGCATTAAACAGAACCACATCATCAATTCGGTTCAGGAATTCGGGTGCAAAAGCTTTATTCAGGGCTTTCTGAATGACACTTTTTTGATAATCGTTTGCTGATTCTTCCATTGACTTGGATGTAAATCCAACACCACGGCCAAATTCTTTAAGCTGACGAGTACCAATATTTGAGGTCATTATAATGATGGTGTTCTTAAAATCAACACGACGTCCCAGACTGTCGGTCAGGAGTCCGTCATCCAGAACCTGCAAAAGGATATTGAATATATCGGGATGTGCTTTCTCTATTTCGTCAAGCAGCACGACTGAGTATGGCTTGCGCCGTACTTTTTCAGTGAGTTGCCCACCTTCTTCATAGCCCACATAGCCTGGAGGAGCTCCTACGAGTCGACTGACAGAGAATTTCTCCATGTATTCGCTCATGTCGATGCGAATAAGAGCATCGGTACTGTCAAACAGTGTTTCTGCCAGAACCTTAGCCAACTGGGTTTTTCCAACTCCAGTAGGTCCCAAGAAGATAAAAGTTCCAATCGGTTTGTTGGGATCTTTCAATCCTGCTCGATTACGCTGAATCGATTTAACGATTTTATGAATTGCATCATTTTGACCTATGACACGCTTCTCCATTTCAGTTCCCATGTTGAGCAATCTTGCCCCTTCAGCTTGAGCGATACGCTGCACGGGAACACCCGTCATCATAGCTACCACTTCTTCAACATTGGCTTCGTCAACAACCTCCCTGTTCTGCATCAGGTTCTTTTCCCACACCTGCTTTTCTTTCTCCAAATCGAGCAACAAAGACTTCTCGCGGTCTCGGTGACGGGCCGCTTTTTCAAAATCCTGACTTTTAACCGCTTCGATCTTTATCTTTTTAGTTTCTTCAATTTCATCCTCCAACTTCAGAATTTTATCCGGTACACTGATGTTCGAAATATGTACCCGTGATCCCGATTCATCCAATGCATCAATGGCCTTATCCGGCAGGTGACGGTCGCTAATGTAGCGTTGAGTCAGCTTCACACAGGCATCCAAAGCTTCATCGGTATATTCTACATTATGGTGTTCTTCATACCTATCCTTAATATTATGTAGAATCTCTATGGTCTCTTCGGCAGTTGTCGGCTCAACCATGACTTTCTGAAAACGTCGTTCTAAGGCGCCATCTTTTTCAATGTGCTGACGATACTCGTCGAGGGTTGTGGCACCAATACACTGAATTTCGCCACGAGCCAGTGCTGGTTTCAGCATGTTGGCTGCATCAAGTGAACCAGTTGCTCCGCCAGCTCCTACAATCGTGTGAATTTCGTCAATGAATAATATTACGTTGGTGGTTTTCGACAATTCGTTCAGAATGGCTTTCATTCTTTCTTCAAATTGTCCACGGTATTTGGTGCCTGCTACAATCGAAGCCATATCGAGGGCAACAACCCGTTTACCAAACAGAACGCGGGAAACTTTACGCTCAATAATCCGCAATGCAAGTCCTTCAGCAATAGCTGATTTGCCAACGCCCGGTTCACCAATTAAAACCGGATTGTTTTTCTTACGGCGGCTCAGAATCTGAGCCAGTCGTTCAATTTCACGACCTCTTCCTACGATAGGATCGAGTCGGTCTTCTTCTGCAGCCTTGGTAATATCAATGCCAAAGTTATCCAGAACAGGCGTTTCTGAACTAGATTTCGTTGCTTTTGCAGCGCCTTTTGGGGGCTCAACAGGCTCCTCGCTGTCATCATCATCATCTGTAAAATCACCTCGTGAAACAGGTAGGTCCTGAACGATCTGCTGCCGCAGAGTAGCATAATCAATATGCATGTCCTCCAGAATTTGCGTGACTAAACTATTTTCGTCTTTCAGGATAGCCAACAACAGGTGTCCGGTATTGATCTGCGGACTATTAGAGGCCTTTGCTTCAAGATAGATGAGCTTTAGGGCTCGTTCTGCCGGCTTAATCAAGGGAATATTCTCGGGCGCTGACTCATAGTCAGGTTGGTTGGGTTTGATTCTACCCTCCAATTGTCTTTTTACTTCAGGCAAGTTGATGCCCAGGTTCACCAAAGAATCTATGGCGATTCCTTCGCCTTCCCGCAGAATGCCCAGGAATATATGCTCTGTACCAATATAATCATTACCTAAACGGATAGCTTCTTCTCTACTGAAGCTCAGCACATCTTTGATCCGTTTCGAAAACTTTGAATCCATATCTATTATTCTTCTTTTGCTGACAACTTGATCAAACTATAGACCAGGCTGCATTTCTGTCAGCCAGTATTCTTTTATAACTAGCATAACAACATCCCTTAGTCCTTTGTTTTCAAGCATTTCTAACTATTTGTAAAAATAAGGCCTAATGCCCTGGTATGAAGTACAAAAAGCAAGCCAATTATTAACAGACCCTGTTTGAAAGAAGTTATCTCAATACCTAAATATTAGTTAAAAAATTGGTATTTTTGCTCGTCTTAATTTCGGATAGCAATATCCGTTTTTTATTTAATAATTAGCTACTTATGGCAGAAGGAGAAAAGATCGTTAAGATCAGTATTGCTGATGAAATGCGTTCGTCATACATTGATTACTCAATGTCAGTGATTGTGGCCAGGGCATTACCCGATGTGAGGGATGGTCTGAAGCCGGTTCATCGCCGTGTATTATTCGGGATGCATGAGCTGGGTGTGATGTCAAATCGGGGGTATAAAAAATCGGCTCGTATTGTGGGTGAGGTGCTGGGTAAGTATCATCCACATGGTGATAGCAGTGTATATATGACGATGGTGCGTATGGCACAAGACTGGTCGTTGCGGTACCCATTGATCGACGGACAAGGAAACTTCGGTTCTATCGATGGTGATAGTCCGGCAGCAATGCGTTATACAGAAGCTCGTCTTCAGAAACTGGCTGAAGAAACTATGGCCGATATCGAAAAGGAAACTGTTGATTATCAGCTTAATTTTGATGACACCTTGGAAGAGCCAACGGTTCTACCAACACGAATACCCAATCTACTGGTTAACGGTACATCTGGAATCGCCGTTGGTATGGCAACCAATATGCCTCCTCATAATCTGGTTGAGATTATCAATGGAACCATTGCGGCAATCGACAACCCGGATATTGAAATGGATGAGTTACTGACCTATATTAAAGCACCGGATTTTCCTACCGGAGGACTTATTTATGGTTATCAGGGAGTAAAAGATGCTTTTGAAACCGGTCGAGGTAGAATTGTTCTTCGCGGAAGGGCAGAAGTGGAAACCACAGCATCCGGTAAGGAAAAAATAATCATCACCGAGATTCCATACATGGTCAATAAGGCAGAAATGATTATGAAAACTGCCGACTTGATCAATGACAAACGAATTGAGGGTATTGCCAATGTAAACGATGAATCAGATCGCACGGGCATGCGTATCGTATATGATCTTAAGAAAGATGCGATTGCCAATGTAGTATTGAATAAGCTCTACAAGATGACGCCATTGCAGTCGTCGTTCTCAGTGAATAATATTGCTTTGGTTGATGGTCGACCCATGTTACTCAACCTGAAAGACCTGATCGAAAAATTCATTGAACACCGGCATGATGTGATCGTCAGACGAACCCAGTACGAGCTAAAGCAAGCCGAAAAACGGGCTCATATTCTTGAAGGCCTGCTGATTGCACTGGATAACCTTGATGAGGTTATTGCGCTTATCAGACGCTCTAAAACACCTGAAGAAGCCAAAAATGGCCTGATTGAAAGTTTTGAACTATCAGAAATCCAGGCGAAAGCCATTCTTGATATGCGTCTCCAGAAACTGACCGGACTTGAACGTGACAAGATCAGAGCAGAATACACTGAGCTCATGAAACTGATCGATCATTTAAAGGAGGTGCTTGAGAACCGGACCATGCGGATGGATATAATCAAGGAGGAATTGATTGAGATAAAAGAAAAGTATGGCGACGAGCGGAGAACTGAGATCGTCTATGCTTCTGAAGAATTCAATCCTGAAGATTTCTATGCCGATGAAGAAATGGTGATCACCATATCACATATGGGTTACATCAAACGTACACCACTAACAGAGTATAGAATTCAGGCACGAGGTGGAGTAGGGGCCCGAGGCAGTACCACCCGTGACGAAGATTTCATTGAACATATGTTTATTGCCACCATGCACAATACCATGTTGTTCTTTACCGAGCAGGGCAGGTGCTTCTGGCATAAAGTCTATCAAATTCCTGAAGGAACAAAAGCTTCAAAAGGTCGGGCTATACAGAATTTGCTGAACATTGATCCGGATGACAATGTAAAAGCCTATATCAATGTGAGAGACCTTGGAGACAGTGATTACATCAATAATAATTATATCATACTCACCACCAAGAAAGGGATTATTAAGAAAACGCTGCTTGAAGCGTATTCAAGGCCTCGGGTAAATGGTGTAAATGCTATTACCATTAAAGATGGTGATCAATTACTCAATGCAGTACTAACTAATGGAGATCACGAAATTCTCATTGCAACCCGGTATGGCAAAGCGATTCGCTTTCATGAAGGCATTGTGAGGCCCATCGGCCGAACAGCTTCAGGCGTACGCGGTATATCCCTTGGTGCTGCTGACGATGCGGTGGTTGGCATGATTTGTGTTGAAAATGAAAATGAGGACATCCTGGTTATCTCAGAAAATGGATTCGGAAAACGATCTGATCTGGAGGATTACCGGGTGACCAACCGGGGTGGGAAAGGAGTTAAAACTCAGAATATCACAGATAAAACCGGTTTGCTCATTGGCATATTGAACGTAACGGATGAAGATGATCTCATGATCATTAACCGGTCGGGGATTACCATTCGTTTAGCCGTCAGTTCTTTACGAACAATGGGGCGGGCAACACAAGGGGTGAGACTGATCAACCTTAAAGATGGTGATCAGATCGCTTCGGTAGAGAAGGTAGCCAGCAATGGAGAAGAGGTTCCAATTGAATCAGAAAATGATGAAAATCAGGCTACTGAATCCGACAGTTGAGTTTGCACCTGCGGTAAATAAATTCGTAAAGGATTTGACTGAGTTTTATTATTGTACTACTTTTGAACGTTACGAAAACTATTAATTTCTTAATCATGAAAAGAATCGCATTAGCACTAACCTTAGCCCTGGCATTTGGTCTCGTTTACGGGCAAAGCAACAAAGTTGTGAGCGCCTGGAATTACATGAAACCAGAGTATAATGAGCTGGATAAAGCAAAGGTAGCCATTGACCTGGCAACCGTGCATCCAAAAACTCAAGCTCAGCCTAAGACCTGGTACTACAGAGGGCTAGTATACCACAAGTTATTTCAAACAAAAGAAGAGAAGTTTAAAGATCTGGATCCCAATCCTTTGAAGCAAGCGGAAGACGCCTATATAAGAGCCAAGGAACTGGATACTAAGAAGAGGTACGAAAAAGATATTCTGTTCAAACTAACTGTTGTCGGAACAGAATTTTTTAATAAAGGCTCTATGGAGTACGAGACAAAGAAATTCAAGGAGTCTCTCGAGTCTTTTGAAACCGTGCTGAGAATTGGATCATTACCTTATATCAATCAGGTTGACACCGGAGCTTTTTTCAATGCAGCTATTGCTGCTGACCAGGCCGGAATGTATGACAAGGCGCTGCAGTATTATGCTAAAGCAATTGAGTTTGGATACATGGGTAGCGATACCTATCACTATGTAGCTGAAGTATATATGGCTAAAGGTGATACGGCCAAAGCATTGGAAATGTACCAAGAAGGGGTAGCTGCCTATCCTGAAGATTGTGTTTTCCTATATATTCAGCTGATTAACTATCATTTACAGCAAAGAGAACTGGATAAAGCTGCTGAATATGTGCCCAAAGCACTTGAGATTGATCCGAATAACTTCTCTCTGTGGAATGTATACGGATCAGCGTATGAAGATATTGATATTGAAGAATCAGTGAAGGCTTATAAGAAAGCCATCGAGATTAACCCTGAATTCTTCGATCCGTATTATAATATTGGTACCATCTATTTCAATAGAGGGGTAGAAGCAAACAACAAGGCCATGGATATTCCAATTTCAGACGAAGAGGGATACAACAAAGCCATTGCTGAACGTGATGATCTTTTCAAAGAGGCGTTGCCTTTCTACGAAAAAGCACATGAATTAGATCCGACATTCGGTAGCGTGTTGACAGCCTTAAAAGAAATCTACTATCGTTTCCAAATGAATGATAAGCTAGAAGACATTAACAAAAAGATCGACGATCTGAAATAAGCATATCAGGGAAGGGAGTCTCTTTAGGACTTCCTTTCTCTTTGAACTTCCAATTTAACATAATATTAATTATAAGACGTTAGTCCTGGAACTTAGGATTAGGAATAGAAGTCAGGCTAAGAGTATTTTTATGTATAGTGATTGGTATTCAATCTAACGAGCCCATTGAGTTGAGGTATCACAAACAAAAAAGGCAAAGACTAATTGTATTCTTAATCTTTGCCTTACTACTAAGTATTAATCCTATGTTCTATTCTGGCGTGAAGCTAAACATCACATACCCCCAATTATGCATGCCGTCGACCTGGCCGGCTTTGATAGCTGTCATCCCTTGAGATGCAAACATTTGTGAGTAGCCCAGTTGAATTTTTACCTGCTTGAGAATTGGATAAACTGCGAAGAGGTCAAGCTCTGTACCAAGGAAAGGATTTTCATCCACTTCAGCCGCACTCATGAATGCGTGAACATGTGCATTCAATGTGATGTCCTTAACTTTTTGTGATGCTTTAATGGTGATGTCTTGCAATCCGATTGAACCCATGTGGTTGCCTACATAAAAATAATCCATGTGCCCGTTGAACTTGTGATTGGTTCCATAAAAAGGCGTGAAAGATCGGTTGACCTCATCAGATCCAGATTCATTACCGGACAGCACTTCGTAACTCAGCCCAATATTGGTTTTATCTGAAATGGTATACTGGGCTTCAACCAAAGCTTCATATGCCTGAAGCCCATTTCCGGCTGCATCAGTTCCCATTTGGTAATATACGTTTCCAGATAAGGCTAATTTACCCAGTTTGTAATTCAGGTATGAACCCATCGTTTGACTGTAATAAATACCTTGTTCGATCATGTTGCCCGACTGATCGACCTGTGAGGCATAAGGCACACCATTATTTAGTAGTAATATACTTACAGATAGCTTGTTAATGCTTTTGTTTAACCACAAAAATTGCAGTGTTTTGTAGGCATCCGGACCAAAATAGAAATTGCTCGTACGCTGTCCGGATTGATTATATGCCAGGCCTAAATGCACGGAAATTGCCCCAGTGTATTTGGCTAAAAATAAATCATGACTCCTCCCCTGCTGGGCCCAACCAACATTTCCGAAGATTCGATGATTGTCATAAATAACTTCCTGACGTCCCATTTTCAGACTTAATCCGGAACCCAGATTAGCTTCAGCCCAAGCTTCATGTACACTTGTTGCAAGATCTTCATTACCTACCAGTTGACGCTGTGATCCCCAGTTCCTCACATCCTGAAGGACCAACTTGGTTGTTAGTCTATCTGTTTTATACCTTACATTGAGTCGTGTTCGCTGACTGGTAAATAAGGATGCTGCCTGATCAGCAGCCGATAAAGTCTTATAACCATGACTATACTCGGTTCTTGGCCTGAATTCACCTGATAGTTTAAATTGAGCTTGTAAACCGCAGTATACTAATCCAATAAGCAGCACTGTAATAGTTGCTCTTTTCATTATTTGTAGCGTTTTAGTTTATCGATTTGGTCATGTATCCAGCCTCTCGTTCCTGTGCTTTTTCATCCCAGATTGGAAGCACTTTCTTCACGAATTCTGCCTTTTCTGTCTCCAGTTTATCTACCGGTAATCCAATGAAATCATGCGCTTTAGCTTTAGTAGTAATGTCAGGATATGGTACAGGCTCATTATGTCCGAGAGATGCCAACAGCCTGGCGAGTTTCAACCTGCCTTCCTGTGCAATGGTGATACCGGTTGAGATTACCCGAGCAGTTTCAACAGGTGAATGAAATGATCCGCCATGGCTGGCTGCAGCATAATCCCATCGCCATTGGGCATGGCGAATATCCATCAAGATCTCTTTCATCTGTTCCTCTGTAGCTCCAAGGTCCCAGGCAAATTTGGCCTCTACATGGGCATGGACGATCAATTCTTCAAGCTTATCTCGGTTCTCGATGATTCTGTCTTGCCGCTCATACACATCCTGGATCAGGCGATCGGTTTCTTCGCGATGACACACCTGGCATGAGTTTGCCACATTATTCAATGGACTCTGTACGTGGTGATCTGTGAATTTCTGCCCCCCTTCACTCATATAAGGCATGTGGCAATCGGCACAGGAAACCCCTCTACTTGCATGAACTCCTGTTAGATATACCTCATAACCTGGATGTTGAGCTTTTAACATCGGAGCCTTACTTACAGCATGAGTCCAATCACTGAACTCAATTTCATCGTAGTATTCTTCCATGGCTTCTACACTCATCCCTTTATCCCAGGGGAATGTCAGATAGGGCACACCCTCAACCTTTTTCTTATTGAAGTAATACTCAACATGACATTGAGCACACACCAATGAGCGCATTTCCTGGTGACTGGCATCATTGATGTCTTTGCCCATTCGCTCAAATGCTTCAACCAGGGCAGGTCTCGTAATTTTCAAATTCATGGTTTTGGCATCATGGCAATCGGCGCAACCAATCGAGTTCACTACTTCATGGCCTTTGGTTTCCCATTTACCAGCGTAAAAGTTTGCCACTCCATTTTCTTCCATGAGGCGCGGCACATCCGGACTCTTGCAAGCCCAACAGGTGTTTGGCATTGGACTGGAGGCCCCATTGACAGGAGCTCCTGTTCGAAGTGTATTTCTTAGGTCTTCCACTGCATACGCGTGTCCCCTACCCTGATTATAGTCTTTGGCAAAGCCATAGCCAGCCCATAGAACCACTAATCGAGGATCCACTTCAAGCATGTCGATCATGCCGTTGCCGTTGTATTTACTCAGATAGGCAGTATCTTTTGTCTTTTTATAACTCTGATACTGACGGGGATAATTCTCTCCCCAAACTTCATTTCTTGGTTCAAATTGTCCGTGTTCAATCTGTGGAACGTAGGCCATTACTGATTCGGTTTTGCGCTCAATGATTGATGAGCCTAGTAAACCCAGTAAGAAAACAACGATTACTGTTCCTGTAAACAGTATCCAGCCTAACCAGGGCTTTTGTTTAATCGATTCTCTGAGAGTTGTCATAGCTGATTATTGATTTTTCTTTGATTCGTATGTGATTGTCTTGTCTGATTGAAGAAATAGCATAGGATTCGGTACACTAGAAAGGCTATTCACTCGTCCGTGTGGTACCTCGCGGTGGCACTCCCAACAAGGACGGTCAAGCCGATTGTGGTGGAAAACGTCATTCCTTGCGATGATGGTTTCATCTCTGAGCAGTTTCTCATGGCAACGGATGCAATTGTCTTGAACCACTTCCCTACCCGCTTTGTGAATGAATATAACCTGAGGTTCTTTCCTAAGAGTAAACATGGTAGCGTGTCTTAAACCATCCTTGGCCTTGAAATAATACTTGTTAAATACATTATTATGAGGCACATGACAATCGTTGCAGTGAGCCCATTCACGATGAGAACTGTGGGTGTAAGTAGCGTATTGTGGGGCCATGATGTGGCAATTCACACAAGTTTTTGGATCGTCTGACAAATATGAAGTGGCTTTCGACACATGCATAATAAATAATACCAACCCTATCATGCTGGCTAGCAGTAGGTTGATATAGAGCCTCCACTCGCCCGGAGGCTTCAGATAATTGAATAAATTCTTGACCATATTCAGGTTTTAAGCTATTTTCCATTCAAATGTAAGACATGTTTAGTGTTATTATTGTAACAAGTGTTACTATTCTTTATGATCTCACCCCGATATTCTAATCTTTACCCTATTTTTACTTGTTTACATAACCTTATTCTCACTTTTAACGACTGTCACATGCCTGACATAATTATTGTTGGAGCCGGAGCGGCCGGATTGATGGCAGCAGGATTAGCTGCCGAACAAGGCAACAAAGTTGTTGTGCTTGAGAAAATGGATCAAGTGGGCAGAAAGCTGAGCATCACTGGTAAAGGACGCTGCAATCTCACTCACCACTGTGAGGTAGCCGAATTTGTTGAACAAATTCAGCCCGACGGTAGATTCCTCTATTCTTCTTTGTCGAATTTCGGCCCTGATGACTTACTTGGGCTTTTACATCGTATCGGTATTCAATCGAAGCTCGAACGAGGTGGAAGATACTTCCCCGCGAATAACTCGGCCCCGGAAGTCACTCGCAGATTGCACGAATGGTGCATAAAGAATGGCGTGCAATTCGTGATGAATTTTAAGGTTACAAAGCTGTTGATTGGCAGGGATGGAATTCGCGGAGTACAAGGGATACAGCGAATGAAGGGAATGGGTTTTGGTAAAGAGCAGGTTGTTGAGTCGATGTCTTGTAAACAAGTGCTGTTGTGTACCGGTGGCTTGTCCTATCCGGCTACCGGATCAGATGGAGACGGCCATCGAATGTTGAGAGAAGTGGGAGTTACCGTTGGAGCCTGCATACCGTCTTTGGTGCCCCTTGAAATTGATCAACAACTGAGTACATTGTTGAGAGGACTGGAACTTAGGAATATAGAGGCTCAAATTTTGGAGTTTGGTAAAACCATTGCCACTGAATTTGGTGAATTGCATTTCATTGATACTGGATTATCGGGTCCCATAGTATTGACACTGAGCCGTACGGTTGTAGCTCTATTACAAGAAGGTAAGGCTTTAAAGATAAAGATTGACTTTAAACCAGGTCTGAGTACTGAAAAGCTGGATGCCCGATTGCTCAGAGACTTAGATGACCGCGGTGGCGAGCCCCTGTCATCAATACTTCGTGGGCTCATGCCAAAGAAACTGATTACAGTCTGTCTGCAGGAAACACGACTGGCAGCTGATACTTTGGGTGCCCAGATTAGTGCAAAAGAACGAAAACGTCTGCATCAGTTTCTTAAAGGCTATGTGATTCGTATTAAAGGTCACCGGCCTTTCACTGAAGCCATCATCACCAAAGGTGGAGTGAGTACATCAGAAATCAACCAAAAAAGCATGGAGTCTATGTCTATCAAAGGATTATATGTCGCCGGAGAATTGTTGGATCTGGATGGTCCAACCGGTGGATACAACCTCCAAATTGCCTTTTCAACTGCGTATGCGGCAGCCCGATCCTGGTCATAAGGCTTATATCCTGGCTAGTCCCATGCATAAAACATGGAGTGCAATGGTGAGAAACAAGTACAGATTCCTTGCAACTGCAGGGGATAGGCGCAAAAATCGGTACTGTATGGCACTTACCTCACACGTCGTCACACAATCTCCACATAAAGTACAGTTTAGCCCAGGTTTTCGTGCCTTTATATCATCGCCATTGAGAGCATCATACTGACAGCTCGGTATGCACCGCATGCAATTCGTGCAGCTCGATTCAATTTTCATCCGGAAGGGAGATACTATCTTAGCTAAATTCACCAAAGTGCCTATTGGACAGAAGGTTGTGCAGTGAACCATCTTCTTTTTTCTCCGGCTAATAAAAATCATAATCGCAAGTCCAATACCGGCTAGAAGCAAAGCTGGAATCAAAGTCTGTAATCCGTAGAAATTCAACCATCTGAAAGCGATAGCAAAAACCATAAGCAGTACCAAAAAGGTCCATTTCCACATCCACTTATTCCGTATCGGAATTCGCATCTCCTTTGTCCCTATCTGTCCCCCACCTCTCTTGGTCTTCTTCTGAGCTATTACCTGATCCCAAGCTCCAAAATAGCAGTAATGTGAGCACCACGCGGGTCCTGTAAGAATGATACTACTCATTAATAGTATGGGCATTATAGTCATTTGTGCCCGGTATACTGGTCCGGCGACGATCATGAAAGGAACCGGTACATGTAACATCCCTGACATTAGGAAGCGTTCGTCGGCAAGTAATCCCAAAATAAACTGGGTGAAAAATACTATGGAGAAAGCCAACCACGATCTTTTCCGCCATTTTGCAGATTTGGCTGCGTCTTGCATGTTGTACATTAAAATACCTCCATAGACAGCCAAAATCCCAATCTGTAACCACCCACCCCCAGAAAAGAAGCGGTTTAGCATCAACAAAGATTCATCCATTTGAATCTCCATCATGCTTAATATGAATACAATAAATAAACTCACTGACAGCGTGAGGGCTAGTCTTTTCTTGCGTTTCATTGGCTATCAAAGATAGCACTTTGAGAAGTTCAATCTGTTACAATTGTTACAATTCTTGAAACATACCCAGAGACCGGTGAGCATGACCTGGCTGGTTAGATCAAAAATGAGATGCACGACTAATTATTACTATATTTAAGGGGGCAGATCAAAATGTCGGGTTAAAGTCGGGTCTGTGACAGAGGGTTTTATCATGGTCTGGTTTTATGTTTGTCGCAAAATTTAAGCTAATGACAACTAAAGAATTAGGACAACGAATTGCTGAAAGAAGAAAACAGAAAGGACTGACTCAGGAAGAACTTGCGGCCAAGGCAAACATCAATGTACGTACTATTCAGCGAATTGAAGCCGGAGAGGTGGATCCACGCACCTATACCATCCAGGAGATTGCACGTGTACTGGATATCGATCCACTTGAATTATTAGATCAAGACGACACAGATAACAGGCTCTGGATCTTACTATTACACATGACAAACTACATTCCGGTTATCATACCCGCCCTACTAATATATGTTTACAAGAAGAATCAGGTACCAGAGATTAGAGAGCATGGCATCATGGTTCTGAACTTCCAAATAAGCATGTTTTTTTTACTGATGCTCGCGGGAATATCGTCAATTATCCTTATTGGTATTATCCTGGCTCCCATGATTGGATTGATGATCTGGATCACCACTACTATCAATATTTTACGTTTTCTTGGTGGCCATCAGGTTAAGTATCCCTTATCAATGCGATTATTAAAATGATTCAACTATTTTAGTTCCCGCAAAAACAATCGTATGAAAAAAGTAGTTTTAAGCCTGATCGTATGCATTCCATTGATGCTATCTGGCCAGAATAAAGACACCAGGGGCTATATTGTTAACGTAGGAGATCCAAGCCCTGATTTTGATTTGGTCTTGCAGGATGGATCGAAAACAAGTCTCAATGAACTCAAGGGAAAAGTAATCATGCTACAGTTTACAGCAAGCTGGTGTGGTGTTTGCCGAAAAGAGATGCCCCACATCGAAAAAGACATCTGGCTGCCCTACAAAGACAAAGGACTGGTGCTTATAGGCATTGATCGTGGTGAACCTATTGAAACTGTCAAAGCCTTCGCCGAGAAAATGAAAATCACCTATCCTCTGGCCCTGGATGAGGATGAATCGATCTTCAGAAAGTTTGCTGAGCCCAAAGCTGGTGTTACGCGTAACATCCTCATAGACAAAAATGGAAAAATTGTCTACCTCACCCGGCTTTTTAATATGGAAGAATTTAATGGACTCAAGAAGAAGATTGCGGAAGAAATGAAAAACTAGGTGCTGGGTGCTGGGTGATAAAAAAGAAGGCCGACATCGTGGTGACGTCAGCCTTTTTCTTTTTTGAAATATGATCTTATTTCGTAATAATCATTTGCTTAGTTTGCTTAAAGTTCTCTCCTTTAACTGTATAGAAGTAAGTGCCTGATTCAAAATCTTTTGCATTCAATTCGATCTGGTTGATACCGGCTGGTTTACTGCCCAGACTTTGTTCATAAACCTTACGGCCAGTCAAATCCATGATAATAAATTCAATATCAGATTCCACCGGTAGACTGAACTGTATGGTGGTTTGATCAGCAAATGGATTGGGATAGTTCTGCTCGAGCATAAATCCTTCAGCTGGTGTCAGTGGAGTACCATCAATGATGTTTGAATCGTCATTGAAATTCATGGCAATCATGAACAGATCACTTCCGCTGCTGTACCAGGCATCATCAACTGCGAAATAATACCAGCATTTACCTGAAGGATAGAAGTTTGAGCGGTCTGATCCGATTGAGTATCTACGTGAATCGTAGGCCTCTTCATACGTCATTGGGCTGGAGAAATATACGGCCGCCATATAGGATTTACCGGCCTCTAAGAACTCTCCTTCCCCGTCTTTCTCCAATGGCAAAGTTAACCAGTGGTTTTCCAATATGGTAGAATCAACACCAACCAAATCACTGACTAACAGCTCAATGGGATCACCAGTCTCTTCATCGAGTCCAAACAACGCATACATAATACTGTATTCGACATCAGCACCATTTATGTAGGCAGTAATCGAATTGATCTCAACATCTTCTTTTAGCGTATACCAGGTTCCCATGAAATCACCTTCATGGTCAACAGTATACCAGCCCCAAGTCGAGAAGCTTTGTTCCCTGGTGGTATCAGACCGACTAAAAACACTGTCTGTTACGTGAAACGGTAAAACTGCTGAATTATCGTCTGGACGTTCGTCTTCACTCTCGCTCGCAACAGTAATATCGATTTGATAGTGACCAAAATCTTCAGGAACAAATTGTTCCTTTAAATATAGGGTATCAGCAACATCCGGTAGGGCCACAGATAATATTGGATCGGTGTTTTGATCCCAGATTACCTGATTATTCTTTGTTACTTTAACATTCATGTGTGTACCCCATTGGTCTTCGTTACCAAAATTCCAAACAATAGAATGGAAATCATATCCAGATAACTGGTTATAAGGTACTTGATAGAAGAATCCTTCAGGATCATCAGTCCCATTATCATAATCTGCTTCGTAGTACAACATTTGAAGATCATGGTCCCATCCTTCCATGAATACTATGTCATCTATCATCCAATAATATAGTCGAGCATCTCTCCAGGTTATTCTGAACTGTACTTCCGGCATACCGGCCGCAACACTGGTAACATTTAGATATAGATCCACCTTTTCCTGTGGGCCTAATCCAGCCACAGTTTCACTGATCAATGTGCCCATTTTCATATCATAGGCAGCCCAGTGGACTCCGGCATCATTAGTCACCTCAAACAACATGGTTGCACCTGACCAGTATCTGAATCGTTGCTCCACCCTGACTAAAACAGAAGCATGTCCACTACAATCAATTGGTGGGCTGATAATTGAATTATCAACGGCCAGATATTCACTATAATGGGCAATATCAGAGTTATACCCATCGAGGTTCAGGGCAAGTACACCATTGTGAGCCGAAGTGGAGTTCATGATGGGTTCATTGGTATATACCCCTTTCAGGGTATCATTGGCCCAATGCCAGTGGTAGCCAACATCGGTTGGGTCTTCAACAGTCCAACCATCCGGTAGCTTCCATCCGGCCTCTACAGTGGGATCTTCCCAATCAAACTGTTCTTCCCAGAATATTAGCTCTTCGCCTGTTTTCAGGTTTTTCACAGTCTGCTGCTGCTGATACTTATTTTCATCAGCGCGCAGCTTTCTGGGGGGGGGATTTTCAAGCGTTCTTTGTTGAACCTGGGGAAAGGCCAGCAAAGATGCGCCAATAAACATTAAAAAGAGGGTAACTTTCTTCATAAAATTAGAATTTTGTATAGCTAAATTTAAGCAACATTAAAGTTAATTAAGTTTCTTTTGTAATAGAGTTTATATTCGTGTCAATGAAATCAATAAATCCCCCGGGAATCTTTAACGATGCACTGGGCCCTGTCATGCGTGGTCCTTCAAGTTCGCATACTGCTGGTTCATACCGAATTGGCTGTGTGCTGAGGCAACTGGCACAAGACCAGATCAAGGAAGTCACCTTTCGTTTTCATGCCACTGGATCATTGGCCACCACCTACCACACCCAGGGCTCTGATATTGGATTAGCAGCGGGAATAATCGGCATGCAGATGACTGATCGGGATATGCCGAATGCACTCAAACTGGCAGCCAAGGCGGGAATCAATCTTTCATTCGTCATTGACGACTATCCAGCTGATCACCCCAATACCTATGTGTGTCACTTGCTTACCCTTTCGGGTGATTCAATCGAGTTAACGGCAATTTCAACAGGTGGTGGTCTAATTGAGGTCGTTAATTTTCAAGGTTTTGACTGTTCTTTGCCCATGGACTTGCCCGTTCTTTTCACACAGGGAGAAAGCCATTTGGTAGAAGCCTGGCTCACCATTCTCGCCTCAGACAGTACCTTTCAGAATTTGCTCTATAAGCAGAAAAAAATTGAAAAAGATTCACAATGCCTGGTCATTCATGAATTCTCAGAACTGACCGAGCCCAAAAACCTGACCCGGGATGACCGGTTGGACAGCATACTAATTGAGCCTGTATATCCCGTTTTAGGCTATACAGGCAGTCCACTTCCTTTTTTGTCAGCCAGTGATATTGAAAAGCGTTCAGACTTTATGAATGGAGATTTATCCAAACTGGCAATTAGCTATGAATCTGCTCGTTCAGGCCTTTCAGATCAAGAAGTTGTTCGCCGTATGGATCAACAAATAGAATTGATGCAGCAGTCAATTGAAACCGGTTTAGCTGGCACCACCTATGATGACCGGATCATTCAGGCACAAGCGCCTCAGTTCAATCAACACCACCTTGATAAAGCTCTGCTGCCGGCTGGACCACTAAGCAAGATCAGCACATATATCATGGCCATTATGGAGGCAAAATCGGCCATGGAAGTGATCATTGCAGCACCCACTGCTGGCGCAGCAGGTGGATTGCCCGGAACCCTGATTGCGATGTCCGAAGAGATTGGAGCATCACGAGACTCCCTTACCCGGGCCTTTCTGGCAGCTGGTCTAATCGGGGTATTCATTAACCGGGATGCTACTTTCGCTGCTGAAGTAGCAGGTTGCCAGGCCGAAACAGGCGCTGGAGCAGCCATGGCAGCCGCCGGACTGGTACAATTGGCTGGAGGTACAGCTCGACAAGCATTAGGAGCAGCTTCAATTGCGATGCAAAATGTGATGGGCCTGATTTGTGATCCAGTAGGAAACCGGGTTGAGATTCCATGCCTGAGCCGCAATGTTCAAGCAGGTGCTAATGCATTAAGCAGTGCAAATCTCATCTTGGGTGGTGTGGACCCTATCATCCCTCTGTCAGAGACAATCCAAACGATGCTTTCCGTTGGCAAAGCCTTGCCCAGAGAATTACGGTGCACAGCCCTGGGAGGATTGGCGGTCACACCCACGGCAAAACAAATCGAAAACAATCTCAAAAAACCTAATTGAGCCTTGTGTTATGCTGATACTTAATGAAAAAGATATTGAACGACTATGTGATCCTGTCGAATTGACCAGTACCATGGAATCTGCCATGCAGTGCTATGCGAAAGGTAATTTCGTTATGCCTGATCGTATGCATGTCGATTTTGGTAAAAACACCCTACTATTGATGCCAGCCAGTAGCGACGATTTCTTTGCTACGAAACTAGTAACCATGTTTCCAGATAATCCCAAACGAAATGAACCGGTATTGTATGGTACCGTTGTCTTGTGCGACGGTGCTAGTGGCAAACCCTTGGCTATATTCAACGGTGCAAAATTGACTGCTGTAAGAACAGCTGCTGTGGGATCTTGTGGAGTGAAGCACTTGTCACCAGAAGACGCAGATACACTGGGACTGGTAGGTGCTGGAGTTCAAGGATATCATCAGGTGCTTTTTGCATGCAACAATCGTCCGATTAAACAGGTACGTATTTTCGATCCCTGGGTAAAAGACCTGTCCGAAACGGCAAAACGAATGCATCAAGCACTACCCCAAGTTGAGATTCATATCGCTGATACGATTGAGGAATTGTGTGAACAATCTCGTATTATCATTACCGCAACCAATGCCACTGAAGCTGTTCTGCCAAATATAAAATCATACTTGGAAAGAAAATGCATTGTAGCGATCGGATCCTACAAATCAGAAATGGTTGAAATACCGGATGTACTTTTCTCTTTAATTAAGCAATGCTTTATTGATGTGGACATGGCCATTGAAGAATCTGGTGATTTGATCCATCCGTTGGCCAAAAACCTGGTTCACCCTGCTCAGATCAAATTGCTAAGTGATATTCTATCAAATCAATTGGTGGTTGACACGAGCGACACGCAACTGTATAAATCTGTTGGCATGGCCTTATTTGACCTGTATGCGGCAAAATACCTGTACAAAAAAGCCATTCGTTCAGGTACCGGGCAGCATGTTGATTTCTAATCAGTTTCCATCCATGTGTGTGGTCCAATGAATTCACAGGATTTTGAAGCTATTTTCATTGCTTTTTCTAAACTGGGAATGAATTCACCGCTACTCCCGAAATAGTAGCAGAAAGCGCCATGCAAAACGTCCCCGGCTCCCAGTGTGTCAACAGGTGATATCTGTTTAGGTTGAAGTTCATGACGAATCTGACCTGAATATGCCACCACAGACTCAGCGCCATTAGTAAATGCCATTCCACAAAAAGGGAATTTAAGCAAATATTCAAGTGTCTCTGTAAATGAAACCTGACCAGGCGGCCTAAATCCAGCAGATACTATCATTATATCAACCAGTGGCAGAAGTCGCTCAAATCCAGGTTTCCAGCTCCCGGCATCCATAACTACCGGTATGCTCAGTCTTTTTGCCTCTTTCGCTGCGGCAATCGCAAGATCGATATAGAAGCCATCGACCAGCAGAATATCCACTTCAGATAGATCAAGAGGTGGGATCAACACCGGGGCATAGGGTATAAATGGCTTATTTAATATGGTTCTGGAACCCGTTGTTTGATTAATCAGTATCGATGAAATGGGAATATGATTAAATTCCTTATCGGCAAAATCGAGTAGTTTTATTTGTCTCTTTTTTATTTCCTCCCGGATGGTATCACCAAACTGATCTTGCTCACCAACACATGTTAGTAGACTAGACTGGCCTTGTAGACCTGAAAAAGTAATAGCAGCATTGGTTGCCATACCTCCAGGAATTACCTGCTGATCGGTGCAATATAATTTAGTGTCTTCTTCAGGAAAATGCTTAGTGTAATACACAACATCAAGTGTAGATAGACCGATAAAAGCTCCCCTTATTTTCATTCTTCAGTAAAAAAAATGTTTCGCTCAATTCACGGATTGAACGAATATACCAATAAACTATCAAGTGAAGTAACGCAGTTATGAATCCAAATGACGCATTCAGCCTTAGCCAGACATTTTGGCAAGCCATTTGCATTTTAGGGGTAGATGTTTCACTAAATTCCAAAGCCATGAAAAAATATATAATCCTCTTAATGATCCTGGCAGCCGGGTTAACTGCATACCCACAGAGCTCCAGGAGTTCTAGAGAAAGCAAAAGCAGTAGTAGTAAATCAGTCAGTTCTAGATCGGGATCAAGTAGTTCTCGCGCTAAAGCGACTCAATCAAGATCAAGTAGCAGCAATCGATCGAAAGCCACTAAAAGCCGATCAGCAAGCAGCTCTAAGCCAAAAGCAACACAATCCAGATCAAGCAGCAGTCGCTCAAAAGCCACTCAAAGCAGATCGGCAAACAGCTCAAGGCCAAAAGCCACTCAAAGTCGATCAGCTAACAGCTCAAGGTCAGAAGCCACTCAAAGTCGATCAGCAAATAGCTCAAGATCAAAGGCCAATCAAAGCAGATCGGCCAATACTTCCAGATCTCAGGCTACACAAAGTCGATCTGGAAATAGTTCTAAAGCAAAGGCCACCCAAAACCGTTCAGGTAGCAGCTCCAGATCACAAGCCAATCAAAGCCGGTCTTCAAGTGCAAACCGCTCGGCCAACCAGGTGAGAAGCAACCGGTCATCATCTGGATCTTCTGCATCACGAAGCTCAAGTCGTTCTGAAAACACAGCCAATCGAGTAAGTGTTAAAAGTGGTAGCGACAGATCCAGTCAGAAAGCCATTAACGCAAGATCAACCGAAAAGATCAAATCAAACGCCAATAGTACACGTGCCCGATCTGCATCATCTGATTCTTTCAACCGCAGTAACCGGCAAGGCGCAAAAGTCTATGTCAGGCGAGACGGTGAGAAATTCAGACATCAGAATGATGAGTATTTCGCCTCACGTCGATATAAAGTAGATTACCGTGATATGGGCGAACTCAGACGGTCTAGAGACTTCAGAAGAGTATACAATAACTATTACAACTGGCATCATAATCGCTACGTTCGTAAGGTCGTGATTCGCAATTACCACTACCACGCTCCGCTGGCGCTTGAACTCCGCCGGGTTAGATACCCCTACAGAAGGCCGGTTCATATCGACCTTTGCTGGACACCCTGGCTTCACCAACGCTTCATGTATTACTATCCCTTGCATGAACGCTGGAGTATGGACTATGGCAGGTATGTCGAATCTGTATCCGCATACGACGCGATAAACTACATCGGTTCAGTCAAAAGAGTCTATGGAAAAGTTGAAGAAGTATACTATTCAGCTGAAGACAGAACATATACCTTGTATTTTGGTGCACCATTCCCCTATCAGGACTTTTCAGTTGTGATTCCACGACACATAGCCAAGGATATCTCCTGGAGTCCTACCTGGCATTTTGAGGATGAACATGTATGGGCAGTTGGCCTGATCGACATCTGGGAAGATAAACCCGAGATCGTCATCCACGACCGCGATCAGATTCGCCGCTATTAAAAAGTAACTCCATATATGCCGAAAACCATTTTCGGACAAGGGCCTTCCTGGAAAAAGGGAGGCCCTTTTTTAGAACTTAGGAGTAGGATTAGGAGTAAGGCTAAGATTATTCTTAAGACTAAGAATACTTGTAATTGTCAACCAATCAACCAATCCACCTTCTTTTATTGTGCGACGAAGCGATAGGTTATAGTTCCTTGTTGTAACAGAGGGGCCTGGGTGCTGAAGTTGAAGCGAGTTAATTGAGCAGCTTCCCGGGCTGCTTTAATCAGGCAGGGATCTTTGGTGGTTGAAGTTGCGGTATCGATTGAGATCCATTCGACTTTACCCCGGCGATTTACCCGTATTTCGACCTGGACTATACCCCCACCCTCGCATTTATAGACGGGAACCTTTAAGTAGGATATCTTTCTGTTTTCCAGGTTGTAGTATATATTTGTGGGGCCCTCATACACCTGCTCTTCATTATAATCTTCAGGTTTGTATACATGAATTGCCTCAGTGGTGATATCAGGCAATTCAGTATCATTCGGATTTAGGTTGTTTTCTGAAATAATATCGTTGATGTCTTGTTGGATCAGGTTATTAACTACACGGGTTACCGATTGACGCGACTGCTCATAATTCGAATAATCATCAAAATTCTCGATGCGGTCTTCGGCCTCATTTACCGCGATGTTTCTTGATTGTTCGGATTGGTCGGGCAAATCGAACTCATTTAAAAACTGGAGCTCAGCCAATTCCTCAAGCGTCTTCAGGTCTAATTCGATGCCTTCATAAATCTCCAGTCTTTCTCCATTCACCTTGAATATCAGAAAGATAATTACGAGAAGCATGTGAAACGCCAGTGTTCCGAGAAAACCATACTTTTTTTCCGATATTTGCGCCAGAATTTTTTCCATTCACAATGCTGCCAAGGCCTTCAAAAATAATATATTCTATGCATCATCTTTAGGGTAAAACGGTGGGATTATCAAAAAACTATACACAATGACCAAGAACCTGGAAATCCTTTATCAGGATCCCTGGTTAGTGGCCATTCATAAACCAGCAGGTTTGTTGGTGCATCGTACCTTTCTGGCTCCACAGGAAACTGAATTTGCCCTTCAAATCCTCAGAAATCAATTAAATCAATGGGTTTTTCCCATTCACCGACTGGATAAGGCAACTTCTGGGGTATTGCTCTTTGGGTTAAGCAATGAGAGTGCCACTGAATTCGGGAAAATGATTAGTAATCACGAATTGAAGAAGGTGTATTTGGCTATTGTACGTGGCTGGATGTCAGACAGAACGACTGATTATCCAATTCCACAAGGCCGCAAACGCGAACGGAAACCGGCAATTACCTATTTTGCACAGATTGACCAAACTGAACTGCCCCATCCGGTAGGTCCCTTTGAATCGGCACGCTATTCCCTGATCCGGGCCTTGCCTGTCACAGGACGACGACACCAGATCAGACGACACCTGAAGCACGAAAGCTACCCAATTGCTGGTGACCGATTATATGGAGACCGGGCCCATAACCGCTTTTTCAGAGAACAACTCGAATTGTCTCAGCTATTCCTGCACGCAACTAAAATTGAGTTCTTACACCCGTTTTCTGATGAAGAGGTTACTATTGAGTGTCCCCTGCCCCTTCATTGGGATATAGGACTTAATCGGCTTGGTTTATCACTTGATGAATAAAATCTACACGTAGTCCAGTCGAAGTTTCAGGCAAATCAATACACTGGTATCCAGCTTCTTGATAGACTTTTCGCGTGATCTTATCGAGTTCAACAATCTCGCTGAACGATTCCTTTCTTACTGCATCTGGCAGGTAGATGGCTTGCCACGGAGGAGCAATAAAGACGAGGGTGTGGTACCGATACTGGCGTATAGCATCAATCAGGTTTGGATCAGGCTTCTTTCCCATAAAAAAGCTAAAAATCAGGCTATCAGGTATACCTCGATCAAAAAAGCACTTGCTTGACGAAGAAGCAGTGATGTATTGAGCAATTCTATTCTCCAGTACCGCTCTTCCAAAATCCGTGGTTTGTTTTTTTTGCCAGATGGGTGGTTCCCAACCTGATTCAATCATCATTCGTGCGACATCATGGAAAACCGGATAACCCTCCTGCTCGAGTCTTTTTATGAGAGTTGTCTTGCCAGTGCCAGGAGCACCGGTAATCACAATTTTTGAGGTTATGTGCTTACTCACTGAAACCAAAGAAACAAAAAAAGGGCTCGAAATGAGCCCTTTTTGATCGTTATAAACGTATTGTTAGGCGTTTTTGAAAGCTTTTAATCCGCCAAATACGGCTGCACTTCCCAATTCACGCTCAATGCGAAGCAATTGATTGAATTTTGCAATTCGTTCGCCACGACAACCTGAACCCGTTTTAATGTGACCAGCAGCTGTTGCAACCGCCAGATCAGCGATAGTGGTATCTTCGGTTTCGCCAGAACGGTGAGAGATAAAGTAGTGGTAACCGTTTTTGCGGGCAAGCTCAATAGTCTCAAGCGTCTCAGTGAGTGAACCAATTTGATTTAACTTAATCAGAATTGAGTTAGCGGCATCCTTATCAATAGCTTCTTGCAGGATGGCTTTGTTGGTACAAAGTAAATCATCACCAACCAATTCAATTTTACCACCCAGTTCGGCGTTCATTTTCTGCCAGCCGGTCCAGTCATTCTCATCCAAGCCATCCTCAATTGAAACAATGGGGTACTTATTGACCCAGTCTTTCCAGATAGCAATCATTTCTTCAGATGACTTAGTTGACTTGTCAGATTTGAAAAAATGATATTTCCCATCTTTATACATTTCACTAGTCGCGGGATCGAGACTGATTGAAATATCGTCACCTGGCTTATAACCGGCCTTTACAATCGCTTCAAGAATCACCTCCATGGCTTCTTCATTCGATTTAAGATCGGGTGCATATCCACCTTCATCACCTATACCTGTAGAATATCCTTTAGCCGTAAGTACTGATTTCAATGCATGAAAAGTATCAACTCCCATTTGGATAGCTGTGGCAAAATTTGGCGCATTATGAGGAGCAATCATAAACTCCTGAAAATCTACACTATTGGCAGCATGAGCTCCACCATTGATGACATTCATTGCGGGTACCGGCAGGATGCAGGCATTGGTTCCTCCGATGTAACGGTATAAGGGCAAACTCATGCTTTTTGCTGCAGCATGCGCTACGGCTAAAGATACGCCTAAGATGGCATTGGCCCCAAAATTTGCCTTGTTCGGTGTTCCGTCAAGATCAATCATGGTGTAGTCGATATTACGTTGATTATAAGCACATAATCCCGTAATAGCTGGAGCAATTTTACTGTTGACATTATCCACAGCTTTTAAAACACCCTTACCCCGGTACCGGGATTTATCTCCATCTCTCAATTCAACTGCTTCTTTTTCACCAGTTGATGCACCAGATGGAACTATCGCAGCAGCTGCCACATCATTTTCTAATCTAACTTCCACTTCAACGGTTGGATTTCCTCTTGAATCCAATACCTCATGGGCTAAAACCTTTTTGATCTTCATATTGATAATATTATAAAATTTGTAGAAAATCTTAATTTAGA
>CAYUGX010000025.1:0-25118 GCA_964444375.1 uncultured Porphyromonadaceae bacterium
AGACAGAATACTCAACACCTCGATCGCAACCATACCTGTTTCGGTAAAGTAGTCGACGGACTAGATTTAATTGACGACATAGCACAAGGTGACCACATCACCAAAATTGTGGTGACCGAAGAATAATGTCTCATAAGAAAATAACTGACAGCCAGTGGATAATTCTGACAGGAATTCTTCTACTGGCTGTTTTTTTTCGACTTTTATTCCATTATTCTACACCATTAATCCCCGGTATCAACGGCGGTTACTACCCACTAATGGTCAGGGAAATGATGCAAGCCGACGGGCTAGGCCGTTTCTTTTCAATGGCTTTTCAAGATCTTCCCCTGCTATTTTGGATCGAGTCGGTAACGAGTGAACTCATCTCATTGTTTTCAAATGATCCTGATCTGGCAGTATTGCATGCCAGCAAAATAGTTGATTCTGTTCTCCCTGTTCTGGCTGCCCTTCCAGTTTACCTGCTGGCCCGGTCAATCACAAAAAATCAACTATTGCCACTGCTTCTCGCTGCCTTCGTAGTCCTCTACTTCCCGGTTAGCTACCTCCTCACTGGTGATGCCCAGAAAAATGCAATTGCTCTGATCGGCTTAACCGGAACCTTCACGACTACGATCACCTATCTGCAAAATCCATCACGACAAAAACTGTGGATATTGGGCATTTTCCTACTCATTACTGGCTTGACTCATTTCGGAACTCTGTTGATAGCAACTATCGGAACGTTCTTCGCTCTGATTTTGGCTCAAAACAACAGCATCCCAACTGGCAAAAGACTGGTTTTGGTTCTTATCTCTGTCCTGGTAGCTGCTCTGATTATCTATGTACTGATACCAAGCCGGGGAACTCGCCTATTGGAACTGCTTCGCCATCCTTTTGAACTATTCAGCCATCCAGTGCTCCTGTATTGGATTAGGGGTCAGGCAGTATATACACCTCTCGTTATCGGCTTTGGCTTGATCACCCACCTTCTCAGTGTAGTGCTGCTGATTAGTGCCATTAAAATGAAATCAGCACTACCCTGGGCCCTCTTGGCAGTTTTCCTTTCATCACCCTTACTAGGCCACGAATGGCACCTGCGTCTATTGATCTTTGCTCATATTCCCCTGAGCTATGTGATCATATTGAATTGGCAGGCATTCTCGAAAACCAGCAGACAGATCACCTGTTTTACCTTGACAGGATTGATCATGGCTTCTGTGATCGTGCTGTTTAGCAGTCGCAAGCCTCCTTCCATTTCACAGCTACAAATGAAAGAACTGAACGAATTGGCACAACTTAATCGTGTTGGCAGTACTGATTTGGTGATCACGCAGCATGGACTAGAGTGGTGGACAGCTTGGTTTCTGGATTGTCAAATCGCCCATGAAGGTGCTTTAATGCCAGAAGATTTCCGCGATCGAAATGTTTATGTGCTCACACCCGCACACCAGCCATCCGGTAGTCTGGTCAGAAACCAACCCAGCTTTACCATGCCTTTTACTCCAAAAAGTACAAAAGCCACCTGGGAAGGTGAAACACTCAGGCTTTACCTGGTGAATGCAGCTGATTTTATCTATTACCTGCCGGATGAATCCCATATCGGCACAGGACTGATCATACAGACAGAAAGAGGAAATTGGGTTTTCAATAGCCTCGGATTTGAGAACCCGCTGGATCTGGCAGTTGACCAGATACGACTGATCAATAAACAGCCCCCGCTCACCCAATACCGCGTTTTTGGTGAAAAAGGTCTATTCTCGTTAAAGATACACGTCAGATCCCTTCAGATTCTGCCTAACTAGAACTACTTCAGATGCCGTTCTAAAAAGGCAAAGTACTGATTCTGAAGCAAGACATAAGTCGTTAAATCAGTTGCGATTCCGTGTGCCCCGGGTGGATAGATTTTCAGATCAAAATCTTTTCCGGCCTGGTTGAAAGCCTGAACCAACTGAAAGGTATGTTGAGGATGTACATTTTCATCAAGCAAAGAATGGGCGAGTAATAAGGCACCATCCAGTTTAGCCGCATGGGTAGTCACTGCGCTTTGTTTATAGCCATCCAGATTCTTGTCAATAAGTCCCATGAAACGCTCGGTCAGAATGCAATCATACAACAGGTGATCAGTTACCGGGGCAGCAACAATAGCAGCAGTAAAGACTCCAGGATGAGTCAGCATGGTAAAGCTTGATGTATAGCCACCATAACTATGTCCGTAGATGGCCATGTTATTCCCGTCAATCCAGGAATGAGTTTTAGCCAAATACTGAGCAGTTTCAGTGAAGTCTTGGCTTTCAAATTTACCCAGGTTCTCATGCACACATTTCTCAAAATGATCACCGTATCCTCCATTTCCCCTATTATTCACGTTGGCTACCACATAACCCTGATGGGCCAAAAACTGAGAAAAGGGTGTGGCATCCCAGCTGTTGTATACACCTTGAGAACCCGGTCCCCCATACACACTTAATACCAATGGATAAGACTGGTTGGCATCGAAGTTTATGGGTTTGATCAGAAAACCATCGAGCTCCTGACCGTCAGTGTTGGTAAAACTGAAAAGCTCCTTATTGGAATAGGATGTCTTGGTAATAAAATCTTTAACAGAGGTGTTATCAATCATGTGTTCGATCAATTTACCGGTGGTTTTTTTGAGTTCAACCTGGGTGGGTGTTTGCACATTGGAATATACATCCAGGTAGTACTTACCATTTGGACTCACAGACACGCTGTGTTGACCAGCAACTGTGGTCAATTGTTCTTTGCCTTGACCATCAAAATCAATCACATAAAGATGCCGCTCTGTTGGATGAACCTCAGTAGACGTATAGAACAAACGCTTCTTTTTCAGATCAATGGCATCAATTCCGATCACTTCAAAGTTTCCTTCGGTGATTTGTTTCAGCAATTTACCGTTGTAGTCATAGTGATAAATATGGGCCCAGCCGTCTGTTTCCGACACAAAAAAGAATGACTCCAATTCTGTGGGGAAATAGAAATGGTGCAAGCGACCGGCAAAAAAATCAGATACATCAATCCATGTTTTGGAATGTTCTTCAAGCACCACCTTTTTTTCATTGGTCACCACATTGACCATATACAGCTTGAGCTCGTCCTGCTCGCGATTCATCCACACGACAGCTAAGAGATCAGGAGTGTTTGTCCAGTACATACGTGGAATATACCCTCCCTCCAGATCGATATCGAGCCATTTTTGTTTCCCTTGATCAGTGTCAAGCACACCCACTTTAACTACAGGAGCCGAATCACCTACTTTAGGATACGGCACTTCCATGTAGCTGGGATGCTGACCAGCAAAGTCAGTCAGTCGGTATATGGGGACTTCTGTTTCGTCTGATTGCCAGTAGGCCATGTATTTGCTATCGGGAGACCATATCCATCCCTGAACCAGACCAAACTCTTCTTCCTGCGCCCAGCCAAACCGTCCATTATATTTATGAGGGGCTGCATCATCGGTTAATTGATCAGTCTGACCGGTATTAAAATCAAATACATAAAGCTCACCTTCCTGGCCAAAACCCAATTTCTGTCCGTCGGGAGATATTTCTGCAGAAAAAGCAGACTCAGCAATTTTCTTTAAACTTTTATCGATCACACTCCAATAGTAATAATCAGAATTCCCTGAATAACGCCAGATGGGTCTGAAATTCGTCTGGAACAACAGATACTGATAGTCGGTGGTCCATTGAAAGGAATTGTATCTAAAGGGTTGAACGGTTCCCGGAATAGTCAGGTCCTTGGTGCTAAAGACCAGGTTTTCCGTACCTTTTTTCATGTCATGTGTCCAGATCTCCTGGGCGCCCTGGTTGTTTTTCGTATAGGAATACTTTTCTCCATTTTCAATCCAGGTGAGGTTTGCTGGGCCGGCCTGACCCCGCAGTTGGCCTGCAGCAAAAAGGGCCTCCTGAAAATTGGCAAACACGGTTTTTTGCGAATAGGCATTATCAGCCTGCAGTATAAAGACTGCAAGAAGAATTCCAAGTAAAAGTTGTCTCTTATTCATAGTATATATTCTTAAACTCTGTTGATCATTGTGTCCATAGCTATATGTTCCATTGCTGCTAATATACTCAATCCTGAGCGTACCATGTTTTTCCGCATTTGGCCATTTCCCAATTCACCGATTAGACTATATTTGTAGGATGTTCATCGAACTGAATGCCGTATCGAAGTTTTACAATAAATTCCAAGCCGTTAATGATCTTTCATTGACGGTTCAGGAAGGAGACATTTATGGGTTTCTCGGACCCAATGGATCTGGTAAGAGTACCACAATCCGCATGATTCTGTCATTAATCAAACCCAGCTCGGGAGAGATCAAGCTGTTCGGCCAACCCGTCAGTTTTAAACAGAATCAGGGCTTGCACCGGATTGGTGCTTTAATAGAAAAACCGGATTTCTACAAGTATTTATCAGCCCGAAAAAATCTTGAGATCCTCGGAAGAATCTCTGGTGTATCCCAACTCCACAAGCGAGTTGACGAAGTACTCGACATCGTTGGCTTAACGAGCCGCGGATCGAGCAGGGTGAGAACGTATTCACAAGGGATGAAACAGCGCTTGGGTATCGCCCAAACTTTGCTACATGATCCCGACCTGATCATTTTGGATGAACCAACCAATGGACTTGACCCACAGGGACAAAAAGAAATTCGCGACCTGATTATCCGTTTAAAGCAGAATAAGAGTATTACCATATTGATCTCAAGCCATCTCCTTCATGAGATTGAACTCATTGCCTCACGGATGGTGATAATCAATCGGGGCAAGCTGGTGGTTGAAGGCAGTGTGGCTGAATTAATACAGGAAAGTGAGCAACAAGTTACCTTGAGTGTAGCCAATCCCGAGGAAGCCAAAACGCTAATTAATGAATCCAGATGGGCTGAACATCTCGTACGTATTGCTCACGAACGCTTCTTTTTTAGAATTTCCCGATCTGATATACCCCAACTCAACCGATTCCTGGCTGAAAAGGACGTGTTGATCACCGCAATTGAACCTATCCGATCGTTGGAGGATTACTTCTTACAAGTAACAGATAATGATACAACTAGTTAGAATAGAACTCTATAAGATATTCACGAAACCGCGTACCTACATTGGTTATGGTGCTATCTTCATCATCATTGTTGCCATGAGTCTGGGCTTGAGCCTTGAAGGGGATCAAATGATGGATTTTGTGATAGAGAATATCAAAGATCGATTCTTCTTTGAAGGCAAGGTGATCAATGGTTATCTGATTGCTTATGTCATACTGAATACCTTATGGTTTCATGTTCCCATATTGGTAGCCCTGGTAACCGGAGACTTGTTAGCTGGGGAAGCGAATAGTGGAACCTACCGGGTACTTTTAACCCGGCCGGTGAGTCGCCTGCAGTTGGTAATTGCCAAGTTTATTGCGGGATGGTCATATACCTTTCTCCTGATACTGCTTATGCTTTTTCTAAGCCTGGGACTCGGATCGCTGATTTTCGGAACAGGAGACTTAATTGCTGTCACCGATAAGGTTAATATCTTTAGTTCAGATGATCTGGTTTGGCGCTTCGTTCTGGCCTATGGCTATGGTTTATTGGCTATGACGACTGTTGGGGCGCTTTCATTCTTACTATCAGCCTTCGCCAACAATTCGATTGGACCGATCATTGGAGCCATTGCCCTGATTATAGGTATCACATTGATCAGTACAGTTGGTGCAACACTATTGGGCCCGGTAAATAAATACCTTTTTACTACCTATTTGCCTTCTTGGCAGTTGTTTTTCTATTCCACGTTGGATTGGGGGGATATATGGCATGCCATTATTATTCAAGTATCCTATATTGTGCTCTTCCTGGTTGTTACTATAAGCTATTTCCGTAGGAAAGATATATTGAGCTAATCATGAGAAAAGAAGGATTTTCAATTCTGCTTCTGTTCTTGCTTCTTATTCCTTGGCAGGGAATGGGACAGGATCAGACAAATGAATTACTAAACAGAGTGTTGAATCGACTTGACCAGATTCAATCATTTGAAGCGGATGCACTCATAAAGGTTGATGTTGAATTCATCGATATAAAAGACCGGCTGGTCAGGATCAAATTTACAGCACCTGACCAGTTTGAATTTGATTCCAAAGGACTGGCTCTGCTGCCTAAGAATGGCATTCAGATGGAATATCTCAGCCTGATTCGGGCTGCCTATACCGCCATCCCAGCCGGAACTGAATCCATCCGGGAGGTGGATACAGAGATTATAAAAATCATTCCTGAATCCATCGAATCAGATATCATTCTCGCGCAGTTCTGGGTCAATCCCATAACCGCGCAATTATTGAGAATGAAGACTTTTACCCGCTCTTCAGGATCGTATACGATCGATTTTTTGTTTCCTGACGAACAAGCATTGCTCCCGGGTCGTCTGGATGTGGCTTTCGAAATAGAAAACATGAGTTTTTTACCCGGTGGAATGATGAATGAACTCATGAAAGAAGGAACTCTTACTGTTGATTCCATTCCAAAACAAGCCAAAGTGTCTGTTGAATACCAGAACCTGACCATCACGAAAAAATAAGTAGAAACCATGAAAGCTCGCCTGTTCTTACCATTGATCTCAGTGGCTTTGCTGACCACATTGGGTCTCAGCTCCTGTACAAAAAACGCGAATTTTACCGAAGACTTCAACCATATTCACGACAGACAATGGCTTAGTCCGGATTTATGGACCATACCCATTGAAAACTGGCAGGTGAATGACGGTCGGTTGGAATGCACCGGTCAAAAAAACAACATGAAAACCGTGTTGTTGAGTCACATTATGAGTGACCAGGGTGATTTTTTGATTAATGTTCGAATGGGTTTACTGGCTCGTGGAGATAATCCTGGTTCAGGTGGGGTCATTGTCGGTTTGCAGGATGACACCGACATGGATATCAGGAGCCTGTGTTATTTCGGCACTGGAATTAATATTGGAGTCGATACCGATCGTCAGCTTTTCCTGGCTGAGCGGTCTTTGATGTTGCCAGAGAACTTTGACTTGAATGATTTTACCTTGCATGTGGATGGTGTTCAGCACGAAAACAAGGCTATTTTGCGGGTACAGGCTACCGATGAAAACGGGGTTACTTCTGCCATTCTCGAAAAAGACGATCTCGAATCATTCTCTGGTGCCCTGGCATTGGTTAACCATCACCCTTCAGGCAGACACTATAAAGGTAACACCAGGTTCTGGTTTGACGACCTTTCGGTTTCGGGTTCAGCTGTTGAATACCGTCCTGAACATAAATTTGGACCTATCCTTTGGTCGATGTATACCTTAAACAAGGGTATCCTTAAAATGACAGCCCAAATGCCCCCCCTGGGAACCAAAGATACTCAGTGGGTTGAGTTGCATATCAAAGAAGGAAACAGTTGGGTTATTCAAAGCTCAGAGCAAATTGAATCCTTTAGTCGAACGGCACTTTTTACCGTCAAAGATTGGGATGCCAGCGTGGATCATGAATATCGCTTGGTTTACAATGAAAAAGACAAAACCGGTGGAGAAACTGCCCACTTTCGGGAAGGGATCATACGAAAGGATCCCATTGACAAACCTTTGGTTTTAGGTGGACTGACCTGTCAGTATCATTATGGTTTCCCCTATCGGCCACTGGTTGAAAACCTGACGGTTTCTGATCCAGACCTGTTGTATTTCTCAGGTGACCAGCTCTACGAAGGCAATGGAGGATATGGAATTATTCGCTTCCCTGCCGATTCAGCCATCTTGAGTTACCTGGGTAAATGGTACATGTTCGGATGGGCTTTTGGTGATGTGATGCGAGACCGTCCAACCATTAGCATACCCGATGACCACGATGTGTTTCAGGGAAATCTCTGGGGCGATGGAGGAGCCAATATTAAGCCTGCAACATTTTCGAAAACCCATGGAACCAGTGGGGGCTATGTTGAACCCCTTGAAATGGTGAACGCCGTACATCGAACCCAATGTGCCCACCTCCCTGATCCCTATGATCCCACACCAATGAAACAAGGAATTTCAGCCTATTTCACCGAACTGGTTTATGGGCAGGTTAGTTTTGCTATCGCAGGAGATCGGATGTTTAAATCAGGTCCGAATGAAGTGGCATTCTGGACAGGTCGCCAAGATCACATGAAAGAGCCATTAAAGAACATGGCCAAACTTGATCCGCCCGGATTAACCCTGATGGGGGATAGACAAATGAACTTTCTAAAAAATTGGTCTCAGAATTGGGACGGAGCCTCAATGAAATGCTTATTGAGTCAAACCATATTCACCAATATCGCCACGCATCATGGAGGCAATAAAATGGTTTTACTTGCTGATCTGGATTCAGGTGCCTGGCCAATAACACCACGGAACGAACTCGTTTCGGTTTTACGCTCTTGCTTTGCATTTCATGTTGCTGGAGATCAGCATCTCCCGTCATTGGTCCAATACGGAACGAATCAATACAGAGACGGTAACTGGGCATTTTGTACACCAGCCATTGCTGTTGGCTATCAAAGACGATTTCAACCCGAACGTTTGGGTTGGCCCATTCATAATCGCCCGGATCACGACCTGCCCAATACGGGTGAATACCGTGATCCATTTGGACACCCAACCTATGTTTATGCTATCGGAAATCCGATTGATGATACCCGTGATCCAAATCGGTATCAAAGGGCTCAGAAGTGCTCCTCTGGATTTGGCTTGATCCATTTTGATCAAACAGAACGAACGATAAAGTCAGAGGCCTATCGTTTCCTGGCCGACTTCGAAAATCGAAGCGATCCAGCCAATCAATTCCAGGGTTGGCCAACAACTATTAATCAATTAGACAATAATGGCCAGCGTGAATTGGGTCAATTGCCAGCCGTTGAACTTGATCCAGAAACGCAATACGTGCAGGTATTTCATGAGCAAAGTGGTGAGCTGGTCTATGCGATACGTCCCCAATCCAGTCCCTTCGTACCCCAGGTTTTTGCCCAAGGAACCTACACCATCAAAGTGGTGAATTCAAACGATGGATCCATTACTGAAATGAAAGGATTAAAGCTCGACTAATCTCCTGTTTTTTCTATTGGGATCAGCCTTAAAATGAGTCCGGGTCTCTCTACAGCCAGGTAGACATAGCCATCGGGACTCATTTCGATGTCCCTGACGCGACCAATTTTTTCAAGTAGTTTTTCTTCTTTTACCACTAAACTGCCATCTAAATCCACACGATGTAAATACGTGAAACTAAGTGACCCGACCAATAAATCACCGGACCATCCGGGATATCGGACTCCACTAACAAAGGTCATTCCACAGGGTGCAATTGAAGGCACCCAATACAGCAGCGGTTGTTCCATTCCGGCTTGGTGAGTTTTCTCTGTAATAATTGACCCATCGTAATTAATTCCATAGGTGATAACTGGCCAGCCGTAATTTGCCCCTTTCTGGATGATATTTATTTCATCGCCACCTTTCGGACCGTGTTCATGAACCCAGATCTTGCCAGTCTCGGGATGCATGGCAATACCTTGTGGATTTCGGTGACCATAGGAGTATATACTCTTTTTAGCCCCTTTCATGTCGACAAATGGGTTATCAGCAGGTATGTCGCCATTATCATGTAGCCTGTGGATTTTACCCGAATGGTTTGTCATTAGCTGGGCGTTGGGTGGATTTCCGCGTTCACCAATCGTGAAAAACAGAAATCCCTCGCGATCGAATACCAGTTTACTGCCAAAATGAACTCCTTTTCGACTCAGGGGAGTGCCGGTAAAAATGACTTCCTGATCATAGAGGTCTTCACCATTAAACCGGGCCCGCATGATGGCGGTGTTTCCCTCACTGCCATTCTGATTCGGATAGGAATAGGACAGATAAATCCAACCATTCAAATGGTAATTGGGATGCAACTCAACATCCAGCAAACCGCCCTGACCTTTAGCAAACACCGCAGGGACCCCGCCAACCTTACTCAGCGTACCATTAGCCTCGTACACCAGTAATTCACCTGGTCGCTCGGTGATCAGCAGATCACCGTTGGGGAGAAATGCCATACCCCAGGGTACTTTCAAAGACTGAACAACAGTATCTACCCCAAATGCCTGGTCTGCCGATCTGATTTTATCCAGGCCGACTGGAATAGACTGTTTCTTCTCACTTTTCTTTGACTCGGCCCACAAAAGTTCAGCCAACTCGCCAACTTCCTTTTCGCTAAAAAGCTTCTGATAGGCAGGCATGCCATAATCTGGCATACCACTCTGAATGATTTCCTTCACCTCTATCACAGATTGGCTGAATTTCCAGGTCCTGCTGGTAAAGGTTTTTAAATCGGTTCCATGACATCCTGAGCAATGGTTGGCATAATTAGTTACCGGATCTTTAGCCATAAATCGATCCGCAAAAGCCAAAAAGGGAATACTAATGACAAGACCTAATGCCAGGACGGGGAATGGGATTTTTACTCTTTTCATGTTGCTTAAAAGCTGTGGTGCTCTTTCAAGGTACAACAATTTTTTCAAGTGCTGCCAATACTTCATTCAACGAACTGTAAGTAATCAGCTGAATCTGAGTACTACCAGCAATCATGGCTGACAGGTGATGTGAAGAATTGCGATTGTACAAGCAATACACAGGTTTGTTCTCAGCCAGTGCAGAGGCGATTTCATAACCAACACCCAGGCTTGGCTGGGTTACCTCAGCCACAAGCAAATCCGCTTCATGCAACCAGCTCATGTCACGGTCGTGGATTTCCTGATCAGTAAGGGAATGATCTGCATCTAGTGTCTGATCCCCAATGTGTTCAGTTAATACCTGAGCGTGCTTTTTCAAAAAGCTGATAATCTCCAAATAGATGGCTCGATCGTTACGTCCCCCTCTGATTGAACCACAGAAATAGATTTTACTGTCCATGCCGCTTTTTATATTCTTCAATTTTCTGGAGTATCATGGGTTCAGCCATTTGATACATTTCCTGAATGAATTCATCGTTGAAATTGTAGATTCTTTCTTCAAAAGACAGTGTATCAACCCGGTCAAATAAAAGGCCCTTGGCTTTATCAAGGTCACGACCATAAATATGAAATGAATCGGCCTGCCAATTCATGCGTCCCAGATTAACCGTCTTTCCGGTGCGCTTTTCAATCTCATCCGCAATCACTTCTCGAGAAAATTGTACAAAGCCAAACATATTCATAAAATTGGCTCCCCAGGCGTCAATGCTTCTGAAACGAATATTTGAATTGAGCCAGTAAAGTCCTTCCTCATCTTCAAGTATCCTATACCACAGAGACTGTAAACAGGGTGGATCATAGACTTCAGGATCCAGGTTTGGCATCCAGGTGATCATCTGTGCCTGGCGGGTGAAAGGCTGATCAATTAGTTTTTGGATAACGAGTTCTATTTGATCTACCGAGAAACCTGCAACCGTTGATGAACTTTTATCATTCAGATCGGCTAAGACCATCCATGAGCCATATGCAGCCAGCCGTCCGTGATAGGTATATTCCCATCGTGTGTCATCCGGATCATTCATGTTTTTCACCCAGTCATCCTTGAAGCCCTTGAGCTCCATGACATACTCTTTCAGGTCATCAATTCCTCCCGGAAAGGCCTTGTGAATCATGGGATCAGTCTCCGGCTCGAGCACAGTGATGTTGGCAGTACAATCAATACTCAAAGGGTCACCAGGTTTATCGTACTGAGTACGAAACTGGGTTCCCTCGTGATACAAACGAATAAGCACCCTTTCATAGGCTTCAGCCAGGGTTTTTTCTTCAACGCAAATAACCGGAATATTCATGGGTACTGGTCTTATTAGGTGCCTAAACTACTAAAAACAGAGAAAAGTTCACCACAATGGAAAACAGCAGTTTCAAAATTGAAAAAAGGTATCTTTAGTCCCATGAAAACCTACATCCAAAACTTCTCCGCCATCCCAAGAGCAAGTTTGGCTCCCCTAAATACCCCGGTGCAACACCTGAAAAAACTGCAAGGTCTTCAGACCAGTGCAAAAAACTGGTATATCAAGCGTGATGATTTTATTGGTCCGCTTGTATGGGGCAACAAACTCAGAAAGCTGGAGTATTCGCTGGCCGAAGCCAAGGCCCAGGGTGCCGATACCATCATCACAACGGGTGGCATGCAATCAAATCACGCCAGAACAACTGCACAGGCTGCCATACAAATGGGATTCAGGGTCATCCTGGTGCTAAACGGATCACCTCCAGATCCACCAGCGGCCAATTACCTGATAAACAAAAAATTGGGTGTTGAAATTCATCCGGTAGGAGATAGAAAAGATCGACAACCGAAAATGCATGAACTGGCAAACCAACTCGAGTCAATAGGGAGACAAGCTTATGTGGTTCCACTGGGTGCCTCAGATGAGTTCGGAACACTGGGTTTTGTTCATGCCGTGCAGGAGCTAAAAAAACAAGAAAAAGAGTTGGGGTTTGAATTTGATGCTATTTTTCACGCCAGTTCGTCGGGAGGTACTCAGGGCGGTTTGATTCTTGGAAAGAAACTATTCAGACTGAAAGCAGACATCATAGGCATCAGTGCAGACAGTTCAGTCCAAGAACTGGAGACCGCTATCCTGGATGCGACACGACCAATAGAGTCACGCATACAATCACCCAACCTCGTTCAAGCAGACGACATCCATGTCGATACTTCCTATATTGGCGATGGGTATGGCATACCTACATCTGCATCAATACAGGCCGAAGAAATGCTGGCCAAACAATGCGGAATACTGGTCGACCAAACCTATACAGGTAAGGCTGCAGCCGCTATTTTTGATTATTATGAAAGAGGAAAATTGAGTAAAGATGATAAGGTGCTGTTTTGGCACACAGGTGGAACCATAGCCTTATTTCAATAATGGAACACGTCGGAATACTTAGTATCCTGCCTCCCTTAGTGGCACTGGGGTTGGCATTGTGGAAAAAACAAATCATCCCTGCCTTACTGGTTGGCGGTTTAGTTGGTGCCTTGATTCTAAGTCAGCAAAAGTTTGACTTTTTCTTTGTTTTCCTTGATCGTACTATCCGGGTCACCGGGGATCCCGATAACCTGATGCTAATTCTCTTCAGTATTTTCATTGGAAGTCTGGTGAAGATGATGGAAAGTGCCGGTGGATTCAAAGGCCTCATGGCCCTCCTTGAATCGGGTGGCAAGCAGTCAAAAAAACGGGTATTTGGCCTGACCTGGCTGATTGGAGCCTTTATGTTTCTCGAAAACTGGAGCAATATCCTGGTGAATGGTACCACAGTTGGACCCCTATACGACCGACTCAAAATACCTCGTGAAAAACTAGCTTACTTCATACACAGTATATCCATAAACATCGTTGCGCTGATTGTGATCAACAGCTGGGGAGCCTTTTACATGACCTTGTTATCCGGTCAGGGAATTGACAATCCCTTTGGTGTAGTTCTGAAAGCCATGCCCTTTAATTTCTATTGCATCGTCAGTTTGATTGTGATCTTCCTTGCCATGGTATTTGACTGGAATTTGGGAGCCATGCGCAAGGCGAAGTATACCCCACCCCTGCCGGATAAAGCCGAAGCGCCGATTCAGGAATCAAAACCCGGTCAAAAAAAAGATGCCTGGCTGGTTATTTTACCCGTACTGGTGATGGTAATTACACTGCTTACCAGTTTGATTATTACAGGGGATGGCAAACTAACTGAAGGAAAAGGAACGGCCTCGGTGTTCTATGCCGTTATCGTATCGATGCTTTTCTTGTCATTTCAATTGATCCTTAGCAAGAAAACGGGTGCAAAGAAGCTACAAGAAACCATGTATGCGGGAATGGGCGAATTCATTTCTGTAGGTATATTGCTTGCCCTGGCGCTCACCCTGGGCGACCTCTGCAAAGAAATGGGAACGGGATACTATATTGCCGGCCTGGCCAGCAACAATGTACCGGTTTTTCTGGCTCCCGCCATTTTCTTTATCCTGAGTTGTTTGATCTCCTTTGCTACGGGAACCTCTTATGGTACCTTTAGTATCATGGTCCCATTGGCCATTCCGGTTGCTCAGGCCATGGGAATTGATATGGCCCTAATGTTTGCCGCCTGTATCAGCGGCGGAGTTTTTGGAGATAACGCTTCTCCATTCTCCGACACATCCGTGATCACGAGTATCTCGGCCCGGGTTGACGTGGTGAGGCACATCGAAACTCAGTTGCCCTATGCTGTAATCTCTGCCAGTGTTGCGGTAGGCTTATTTACGGTAGCCGGTTTACTATTTTCTTAACGGGTATTGAACCGTATTTGACCTCAATAAAAGGCTCACCCTTACGAAGACCGACATTAGCAAATCCGGTATCAGTTGATAAAAAGCTGGTGAAATCTTTCCCAATCCGGGATTCGATATACAGAGTTCCATCAACTGCATCAAACCGAATACCGGTCAGTCCTTCAATCAGACCATAACTGGCCATGGCTCTAGCATACCAATGACCGCATTCATACTCATCGAAAGGATTTCTTGTGCGCCCATCGTGACGGCTGCGGCAGGCCTTGACGATATCAAGCCCTTTCTCGATTTCTCCTTTGAAGAGCAGGTGACTGGCTACCTGATATTCAATACCGGTCCAGACTTCGTTGCTGTATACGAAGGGTAAACTCAAAGCGCCTCCATGGGGCCATGAGCAAAGTAACAGGCCGGCGTCATCCGCACAGGCAAAAGTGGGCCGCTGGGGATTTACATGGTCTCGCAAGTCCCATTTCAGATTATAGCGATGAACCGCCTTCAAGTGGGCCGTCACTTGTTCATTATCGAGTACTTCTTCCAATCCACATACTGTTGCCATCCACATACCCAAAATACCGTCTGACAAACATCCTGAGCCGTACTGATATTTTGGCCCTTCGGTAAGCAAGCGATTCAATTCTTCAGGTGGATAACGCATTTTTTGTTCCTCAGACAAGATCATGGGATTCGCAGCCACCAGGCCTTTAGTTTGAATTTTCTGAATATAATACTCGCCATTAAACAACTCCTTCTCAACAAAACTCTTCCCCTTTTTCAATATGTGCTGATAAGGTTCAATGGGCTCATCAAGGGCTTTATTCATTTCAACTATGGCCGTGAGCGCACCCAGGTAAAAGCTGCTGCACATGCCATCAGGTCCCCAAAACTCAATATCGTAGGTGTTGTGATGCGGTTCGGTCAACACCCCTTGCTGATTCGGATCCCAGGTTTTCATGCAGTAATCTAGGCTCTTTTTCACCTCCGGATATAACCGTTTAAGCCACTCAGTATCACCACTGATTCTCCAATCCCGGTAAATCTTCATGATTCCACCCAATTGTCCATCGGAGGCTGCATGAAAGGTATGTGCCACGGGCGATATAGGCAATTTCGATCTGAACGTTTGATGTCCAGAAATATCCTGACTAACAAAAAATTCAGTCTCTCTCAGACTCCGCTCAAGACCTGGAAACAAATGGCATATGGCCTGTGCATAATTCCAGACGTGCGTGCAGCTACCGGCACAACATCCCGAATTATCGCTACATCCTTCCCATGCCCACATACGGCCATCAGTTTGACGCAAAACTGTAGGAGATTTCAAAATCGACAGATTCGCTGATACCGCTTCTATTACGGCAGAAGGCAAGGTACTAGAGAAGAAACTCTCTCTGAATAACATCGATGTACGCCTTAATTCATTGTAATGGAGGTTCCAGTACTTGGCCACCTGGTCGACTGATTTAAAGCGACCGGCATACCAGGGTTTGTAGTATTGGGATTCGCAGCACCCTTCTGCATCCTCACAACAGGGCTCTTCGGTTTCAGGAATCGCTGATAACTCCCAGCCATTGTAATCACCGCTTTCGAAATCTTCAATGATGATCCGTTCACGTCGAACTTGTCCCTTGTTCACCATGATGATTTGATCCACATTGATGTGGCCCCATGCCCCCATTGCCTGATCAACAATCTGGAGTTTGCCCTTTTTACCTTTGTATTGCTCAACATCCCATTCGGCCCAACTCAATTCTTCAAAGTTCTTGCCTGTTGCAGTTTTCACCACCTGATCATCAATCAGTAAATTCATGCAGGTTAAACCGGCATGGGAACCGCCACCAATCAGGAAGCGAATCAAATCCATTTCAATGTCAAACTCCTTTGAGGTTAATATTCCAGTTTGGCCATCGCCCAGTGGATAATAAGTATTCACCAAACCCAGTCCTTCGTACCCACTAACCTCCTGCTGATTTGCTGCAGTTCCTGGTGCGGGTGTATTCGTAAATGCCGGACCTGAAGGTTGAGCTGGGGAACCAATCGCCAATTGAGTTTCTGGAACATACCAGCAAAACTTCAGTGGTAAAACCCGGGATTCACCTGGTTCCAGATAAATGGGAACGTAAAACGAAGCACCAGGAGGATTTTGACCTGTCGGATCCTGACTGATGAGTTCTCCTGATTCAATTTGCTTCCAGGCCATAGTCAGGGCGTCAAACCATCCACCCCTGAACCAACAGTGATCGACTGTGGTTGCTGGGTCATCCACCCATACGGCAAAGTAGCCCTCGTTTTCAGGCTTATCCTCTTGTGGGGCCTGATACAATTTCAATCCATTTCTAAAAGGCTGAATCTCATTGTTGCTATTGAGTCGAATGATTTGGGTGGTATTCCAACTGAAAACAGCATCCAGTACCTCGTCGCCGGTATTGGTGAAATGGTACTCCACTGCCCCTACCGGCAAGCTTGAATTGTCCTCATCTCCGGGAGTAAACGGTGACCAGGCTATCAGTTTCACATCCATTGGAATATCCGAATCAATCAAATCAATCTCAGCAAAAGGAAATCGAGCCAAAAAACGGGCCTCATCGAATCTGGGCAAACCGAATGATCGCTCTCTTTTGCCATTTCCAGTACCGGGAGGGCCAAAAACTTTCCACTTGGGAATGGGACCCTGCAACACTTTGGTGCCATTTTTCAGTCCCTTGATGTGGAGGGCAGCAAAACACATGGGTTCATTAAAAACATCCGGTTCATTCCGGATAGAAAAATGCGACCAGGCACCTGAACCTTCGATGCAAAACATACCGGCTCCGATACCACCGAGTGGAAATGCCACACGATTCAAGTACTCATTCTCATAGGAAGTATTGAAATCTCGCACTACCTGACTCGACGAAATCGTCCAGCTAAAACCCAGGCATGCAAATAACAAGAGGAAGGGTATGCGTTTCATAAGTTATCGTTTAGTTTAGGTAAATGTAAAAAACTGTTATATAAATACCCGTGAATTGTAACAATTATACCTGTTGCGAGTCAAACACATACTGACTCACGAATACATACTCAGATGATAAAAAACCTGATCAAAACTGCCTTCAGAAACATGGTGAAAAACGCGGGCTATAGCCTGCTTAACGTATTAGGTCTGGTTCTGGGCTTAACAAGCGCCTTATTCCTTATTCTTTACATCAGCCATGAACTGTCGTACGATCGCTATCATGATCAGGTTGATCAAATCTACAGGGTTCAATCACACATCACCGAAACAGACGATGAATTCACCTGGATCATTGCCCAGGTTCCTTTTGCTGAACAGGTTATTCAAGATTATCCGGAGGTGAAAAGTACAGCACGATTCATCAATTTTGGACGTGCCCTATTCGCTCAGGATGCCAAAGAGTTTTTTGAAGAAAACATCTATTTTGCCGATACAACCGTCTTCGATATCTTCACCTATCGCTTCATTCATGGATCAGCTGAAGGCTGTCTAAGTCGCCCAAACGACATGGTGCTATCTGAAACGGTGGCCGAAAAATACTTTGGCACCGATAATCCGATAGGAAAATCACTTAAATCGGGAGATACCTTCTACGAAATAACCGGAGTCATTGAAGATGTTCCGTTCAATTCTCATTTCAGATTTGATGGCCTGGTATCTCGCCTTTCTCTGCCAGAACAGTTTGGCAGTTGGGGCAATTTCGGGGTGTTCACCTACCTTCTCTTTGAAGACAATACCAATGTTGAAGCTTTTGAGCTTAAGATGCAAGAAATGTATGACAAATACATGGCCAGCATATTTGAAAATATTGGTATTACCATCGCCTACGAACTGATGCCCATTGCCAACATCCATTTGTATTCAGACAATCCCCAGGAACCTGAAGCTACTGGTAGCATTACCTACGTCCTTATTTTTGGAATTGTAGCGCTCTTCCTTATCCTGATTGCTGTAATGAATTACATGAATTTGTCAACAGCCCGATCGGCTCGACGAGCGAAAGAAGTCGGGCTTCGCAAGGTGGTTGGTTCTGGGCGAGGATTACTGATTTGGCAATTTTTGACTGAATCAATGGTATTAGCCGTATTTTCACTTGTGATCAGCGTGGTATTGATGATGCTGTTACTCCCCAGCTTCAATACTTTGGCAGGTAAGCAATTTGGACTTGAGGTACTGGGTAGTCCAATCTTAGTGGGAAGTTTAGTCGGACTGATTGTCTTAGTAGGTCTTCTTGGAGGGGCATACCCTGCCTTCTACTTATCACGCTTCTCTCCGATTGTTGCTTTCCGTGGAGAATCGATTTCAGGCAAAGGGGGGTCGGTCTTACGCAAAATCCTTGTCATAATCCAATTTACCCTTTCAATTGGCATGATTGTGTGTACCATTGTGGTATACAATCAATTGAACTTCCTCCGAGACAAGGATCAGGGGTGGGAAATGAATCAGGTAATTAGTATGCAGTTGCCCAATAACGAAGCTGCATCAAGCATGGTGGTACTGAAAGAAGAATTGCTAAAGAATCCACAAGTGCGCTACGTTAGTAATACCAACACATCACTCGGACAAGGTTCATCCAAAGTAATTATGAACATTGAAACCAATGAGGGAATGGCTAACCGGGGGGTTAATTTTACGGTAGTAGATCATGATTTCGCAGAAACACTGGGTATCGATATAATTCAAGGACGTGACTTTTCCCCCGATCGACCGGCTGATACCCTGCTTGCTGTGATTGTCAATGAAACCATGGTCGATAGATTTGCCTGGGAGGAGCCGCTGGGAAAAAGGGTTGAAGTAGGCGATGAGAATACCGTAAGGGCCGAGGTTATTGGTGTCATGAAAGACTACCATCAAACGGGGATGTACAACGAGGTTGAAACCTTGATGTGGTTGTATCGTGAAATCAATCCCCTGATGTATGTGAAATTGGCCGAGGATACCGACCAAAGTACGCTTGAAGCCATTGGTCAAGTGTGGTCAGGAGTATTTCCGAATCACCCTTTCGAATACGAGTTTTTATCAGATCAATTTGAAGAACAGTTTGGTGCTGATAAAAACCGAGGAATTATCTTCACCCTGTTCACCGTACTGGCCATAGTAATTGCTTGCGTAGGTTTGTTTGGCCTGTCTTCTTTTACTGTGGAGAGGCGAACAAAAGAAATCGGCATTCGCAAAGTCATGGGTGCCACTGAGGTTCAGGTGGTCACCTTAATTGCGAAAGAATTTGTCGTCCTGGTAATCATCTCCATGATTATTGCCATGCCAATTGCAGGAAAACTCATGCACGATTGGCTGCAAAATTACGTCTACCACGAAGGTCTGAGCATTTTCGTTTTTATTTATCCAGGGCTCATTGCCTTTCTTTTGACTTTGCTGACCATCAGCGTTCACGCCAACCGAGCTGCCCGGCTTAATCCGGCCGATTCAATTCAAACTGAATAAGATGTTGTATAGCTGATCTTTTCGAACAGAATATAGGCCAATCTCAATTCCATTTCTCCTTCCTTTTGGCTAGTTTCGTGACATGGAAACAGGATTCGGGATATCAACTTATCACAACACCAAAGAGGTCTATGAAAGCCTCGACCACCTATTATCTAAACCCATTCACCCGATCGATCGGGATGAAATGGATAAATACCTGCAGTGGTTTAATGATAATTGCAAGAAATCAAAAGCCCTGATTGGACAGGCCCAATCACTGATACCTGGTGGTGTACAACACAATCTCGCATTCAATTATCCTTTTCCCCTGGTTTTTACTCAGGCCGAAGGTCCTTATTTAACTGATTTGGATCAAAACCAATACATCGACTTTCTTCAGGCAGGTGGACCGACCGTACTTGGCAGCAATTTCAAGCCGGTGCAAGAGAAAGTGATTGATGTAATCAAACAATGCGGACCTACAACTGGATTGTTTCATGAGTATGAATTGAAACTGGCCCAAGAAGTGAACCGGCACATCCCTTCAGTTGAAATGTTCAGAATGTTGGGTAGCGGAACAGAGGCGGTAATGGCTGCTGTTCGAATTGCCCGACTCGCTACCGGCAAAAGAAAGGTCATTAAAATGGGTGGTGCTTACCATGGATGGAGTGATCAAATGGTTTATGGACTAAGAATCCCGGGTACAGGGCGACTTGAAGCGCATGGTATTCCCCGATCAGTGACCCGCCACAGCCAGGAGTTCAAACCAAATCGCCTCGCAGGTCTTGAACGAAAGCTGCGACTAAACCGGCTTCGCGGAGGAACTGCTGCTGTGATTATCGAACCCATGGGACCTGAAAGTGGCACCCATCCACTGGATTACGATTTTAACCAAGCAGTAAGAGAATTGTGTGATCGATTTGGTGCCTTACTGATTTTTGATGAAGTGGTTACTGCATTTCGCATTGGTTTAGGAGGTGCTCAGGGCTACTTCAAAGTCAAGCCCGATCTCACTGTTTTTGGCAAAGTGATTGCCGGGGGTTATCCGGCAGCTGGTGGATTGGGGGGACGAAAAGACCTTATGGCCTACCTCGCAGCCGGTATACAGGGGGCAAAAAAACGGGCTTTAGTTGGTGGCACACTGGCAGCCAATCCGATGAGCTCGGCCGCTGGGTATTATACATTAAAAGCGATCGATGAACATCAAGCCTGCGAGAAAGCAGGTCAAGCAGGAGATCGACTGACAACGGGATTACAAGCGCTGATCAAAAACTATGATCTACCCTTTGTAGCTTATAACCAGGGATCTATTTGTCACCTCGAAACAGCAGGAGTCCTTTTCGTGAAGATAGGGATCAACATACCCAAAGTCTTAAAAGAAATCAAAGCCAGAAAACACATGATGGAGGAAATGGGCGCAGCATATATGGCTGAAGGTCTGGTGACTCTGGCAGGATCTCGCATGTATACCAGTCTGGCAGACACCGATGAAGTCATCGATGAAGCCTTGAATCGTTTTGATCGGGTATTATCAAAGATCAACAAACCATGAGCCAAAGCAAATCCTGTGTACTCGCCTACGATGTAGGAACCAGTAGTGCAAAAGCCGTTTTAATTCGAGCCGATGGCAAAGTTCTTCACGCTGCCAAAGCGAGCTATCCCCTATATTATCCAGGGCCTGCCATGGTTGAACAAGACCCAGAAGACTACTGGTCGGCTATTGTCGGTGCGACTAAAGAAGTAATACAGGCCCAGGTTGTTGATCCAGCACACATCATCGGGATGGTTTTTACCACCCAGGCAATGGGTATCATCCCACTGGATGCAAGTGGTCAGGTTCTCAGACCCAATATCTCATGGGTAGATGGTCGGGCTGAAAAACAAGCTCGTAAGATCATGAATATGTTTTTGGGCAGGCAAGTTTTTAAAGGTATAGTTGGCATTGAGATTACCGGAAAGGATGTGCTCCCCAAACTGATATGGCTCAAAGAAAATGAACCAGAAATCTATACCAAAACCAACAAAATTGTAGATGTCAATGGCTTTCTCAAATTCAAAGCCACCGGGAAATTGGCATTTGAATGGTCAGGAGCCTGCAGCTATACCTTTGACCTGAAGAAAAAAGACTGGACGCGGATATTCTTCAGAGCAATAGGCTTTGATATGAATAAACTGCCACCACTGGTTAAATCCACCGATCAGGTAGGTGGCCTCCTGCCTGAGGTCGCCACTGAACTGGGTTTAGCGCCAGGTCTTCCCGTATTTGGGGGATGTGATGACACGCAAAGTGCTGCGATGGGTTCGGGAGCCATCAATGAAGGTGAAGCACACATCTACCTGGGAACCTCAGCCTGGGTTGCCGTATCAACAAAAAGAAATCCAAAGTTTAAGCATGGAGCGGTTACGCTGCAAAGTGCCGATCCTGAGCGAAACATTGTCGTCGGTATCACTGAATCTGCAGGAATAAATCTGGAATGGGTGATTGATAAGTTTTACCATAAAGAAAAGGAAGAGACTGGAATTGAAGGAGTCTATCAGGTAATCAATGAGGAAGGATTATCCATACCTGCTGGATCAGATCATCTGATTTTTACTCCCTGGATGTTGGGAGAAAGGTGCCCTTTCAGTTCAACAACTACCCGATCAACATTTTTCAACCTCAACCATCAACATACACGGGGTCATGTGGTTCAGGCCATGGGCGAAGGAATCGCCTATAATTTACGCTGGATCATCGAAAACTTTGAAAAAGACTTCGGTTTTAACATCCCCAGTCTCCGGGTAATAGGAGGGGTATCCCAGAAAAATGATTGGATGCAACTCATTGCCGATGTTACCCACCGAAAAATAGTCACCACCACTCAACCCATATGGGCTGGGGCTATTGGGGCTTCTGCTGTGGCATTGGTAGGTGCCGGCACCTATGCTGACTTTTCATGCATGGATGAATTTGTGAAAACCGACAAAGTATTTGAACCTCAAGCAGAAAACTTCAGTATTTATGATGAACTTTTCATCCTCTACAAAGACGTCTATAAAGACCTGAAAACCACATATAAAAAAGCAAACAGTAACCGTTTTACAGCGCACAATGGATAATAGAACCGCTCAAGATCTCATATGTAATGCCGGTAAAAAATTACTGGCTGACACCCTGGTTTCAGGAACCTGGGGCAATGTAAGTATTCGAATTGATGATCAATTGATGGCAATTACCCCTAGCGGAATACCTTATGAGGAATTAGAATCAAAGCATATTGTATTGGTCAACTACCACGACTTGAGCTATCAGGGAGAGCTTAAACCTTCTTCTGAAAAGGGACTCCATGCAGCTATTTACTCCAGTCGCCATAAGATCAACGCTGTTATCCATACGCACCAGATGAATGCCTCAACCGTAGCCACAGCACGTCGTGAAGTACCTCCGATATTAGATGATATGGCTCAGATCATCGGTCCTACAATTCGTGTGGCTGATTACGCGCTCCCATCCACAAAAAAAATCGTTAAAGTGACGCTGAAAGCCTTGAAAGGCAGGAACGCGGCTCTTCTTGCCAATCATGGAGCCATTTGCATTGGCCGTGACTTGGAGGAAGCTTTTGTGGTTGCGCAAATTCTTGAGAAATCCTGTAAAGCTTTCATCGAGGCCGAATTTCTGGGTGGAGCCAAAAGCATCCCCAAATTCGAAGCTCACCTCATGCATCAGTACTACCTGAAAAAATACAGCAAAACTAAGACCAACCTCAATCCAAGAAGTTAATCAAAGAACGTCACAGTGAAAAGGGTTACTGGCGAGTCGAACCAATCTATTTTGTGAGTGCTTCAAGCTGGTCCTTAATATCTCCTGGTGTTGACATAATCTTTGAAAAGGTTCCCATAGTCAGATCTGGCCAATGCAAAGCTATTCTGAACCGACCGTGAAGCATGTTGGCCTCTTTGCCTACCAATACAATCTCATAAGGCAAGGCAGCCGCATGTTCTTCACCAATAATGGGAAGGAAATGAGGTTCCCCTTTATCTTTGTTGTATAGACCCACTCCAAAAATAGCAACCTGATTCTTTGTGTCAATGATTGAATAAATCAACTCTGTCTGCCCCAGTTTACGTTTCAGATTTGCCTGAATTTTACTAACACCAGCAGAAAATGATGAAAAGGTATTCAACTCAACAGGATTCCGAAAGCCTTCCATCCCAACCATATACCGATATTTTTTAAGCTTGTCAGCCTCAATCCGACCGCCAAAACCGCGCAGCGAACCCATGGATCGGAAAGCCGTTTTAATAGCTGAATTTACCCGTCGCAGAGCAGGAGCCTTTTTAATGTCGTCTTGCAAATAGGCCTGATTAAAATAGTCGGGATTGGTATATGAAATAGTAGTTTTAGCGCCATTCTTTACAAAACCAACGCGAACCACGGCAGCGTGTATCCCTCTTTTCCTGGCTTTGACAGTCATTGATTTCAAATCATCACTGGTGAAAACCAAGACTCCCAGGTCTTTGTTGTGTTCAGGATGATAGCTTCCTAACACCTCGAAACCCTTGTCCACCAACAGGGTCTCTACAGCGCTAATTGCCTGTTCAACATTTCCATCATAATCGGCAACTTTGTAATAGGGAGAATAACTCACCTGCGCCGCAGCCATACTGCAAAGCAGAAGACTTGTAAAAAATAAAACTGAAAACTTTTTCATTGCTCTCTTTGTTATTTGTGTATATTCCGCAAACGAATATAAAGGATTAATTGATGAACTAATAGTTCTATATAAAAATTTATATATTTATCCACTTCAATACCTAATGCCAGTTTCCTGATTGTAAATTAGCGTTATTATGATACAAAAAATTCTGATAGCCAACCGGGGTGAAATCGCGGTCAGGGTCATACGTTCATGCCGTGAAATGGGGATACAGACGGTGGCTGTTTTTTCAGATGCCGACCGCAGTTCAATGCATGTCAGATATGCCGACGAAGCGTATCACATTGGACCTTCACCTTCGACTGAGTCCTACTTGGATCAGGACAAGATTATTGAGGTCGCCAAAAAGAGTGGGGCCGATGCCATTCATCCAGGATATGGATTCTTGTCTGAAAATGCTGAGTTCTCAAACCGGTGCAAATCGGAGGGAATCATTTTTATCGGTCCGAGTGAGGCCGTCATCTCCACCATGGGCGATAAGATCACGGCCCGAGAAACCATGACAAAATCAGGAGTACCTGTCGTTCCCGGCACCAATGAGAATTTGTCAAATGATGAAGAAGCCCTTCGTATCATTGAGGAGATCGGATTACCGGTTATGCTCAAAGCATCTGCCGGTGGGGGTGGAAAAGGGATGCGCCTGGTGCGGGATGAAAAAGAAATTCTACCGGCTCTTCGTGGAGCACGATCAGAAGCTGAAGCTGCTTTTGGAGATGGGACGGTTTACGTTGAGAAATTCATAGAGAGCCCTCACCATATTGAATT
>CAYUGX010000026.1:0-25026 GCA_964444375.1 uncultured Porphyromonadaceae bacterium
ATCGCATCGTTTACCGGGCCCAAACAGGTGAGCAATTGTGGCATTATTATTCTATTCCGACAAGATTATTCGGGTGGTGGTAGCGATGGGGTAAACTGTCGGGTTGCCCGGTTGCTGGCCATTCCTAAAATTAATAAGTTACTTATGGGGACAGAAGGGGAGCGCTAATCGAACTAGGCTGATCGACTTGTTTTTGTTACCTTTCGGATGATGGAATTGAACCTTGAACAAAAGCAAGCAGCTGAATATGCAGGGCCCGCAAAACACCTGATGGTGCTGGCTGGAGCGGGTACGGGAAAGACCCGAACCATCGTCGGACGGACCATACACTTATTAAGAAATGAGGTGCCTGCTCCACGGATTGCATTGCTGACATTTACCCGGCGGGCTGCTGCTGAAATGACCCATCGACTTGAGGTTGAAGTTGGAGATTTGTCTAAAGGCATTTTTGCCGGAACCTTCCATCGTTTCTGTCTCGACATCATGAAGAAAATCCCAAAAACCTTTGGGGTTGAACAGTTTACTGTTATCGATAGGGATGATCAGATGAGTTTGATCCGCCTGCTGCGTGGACAATTGTTGAAAAAGGATGAGCAACGGAGTTTCCCAAAAGCGGTTACCGCATTGAATTTGTATTCTTATTCTCGCAATACCTGTATGTCGCCTAAAGATTATCTAATCAAGTTTTCAGATTATGATGAATCCATCATGGAGAGTTTATTGAAACTCTTCGCTTTTTACGAGGCACGTAAGAAGGAGCGGAACTATATTGATTTCGATGATATTCTCCATATTTTCCTGCAGGTAATCACCAGCAAACCAGCCTTATTGGAGCGCTTGAAATCTTTATTTTCACACATACTGGTTGATGAGATGCAGGATACCAATCCGTTGCAATGGGGTATATTGGAGAATTTAGCTAATCCAGCAGCTTTGTTTTGTGTTGGCGATGATGCCCAAAGTATCTATGCTTTTCGTGGGGCCGACTTCAAAAATGTACATGCCTTCACCGACCGGATGTCTGATTCAGAAATCCTGCAATTGAATTTAAATTACCGGAGCTTTCAGGAAACACTGGATCTGGCCAATTGGTTGTTGGATGGTTCTCCGCTGGAGTACAAGCGTGAATTGACCGCTCACCGTGGTAATGGGGATAAACCCAAACTATACGAGTTCAGGAACTACCTTGACGAGGCAGCCTGGTATGGCGATATTATTGAACAGCGTCACAACAGTGGTGAACCCTATAAAGACTTCATGATTTTAGTGCGAACGGCCTTTCTGGCACGTAGGATTGAGGCGGTATTCGTAGAAAAGGAGATACCCTATATTTTCATTGGTGGTACACAGCTGATGCAATCGGCCCATGTACGCGACCTTTTCAGTTTGTTGCGTGTGGCGCTGAACTACCGCGACGAGCTGGCCTGGATTCGATATCTGAAAATGTGGCCCAGGATAGGAGATGTGACTGCTGCACGTGCAATTGAGCAGATTATCAGTCACACAGAGGATGATCAGGGATATGAAGCCCTGGCAAAGTTTTTTGACCACCAGCCTGAAGTGGCTGAAGCTGTGGGTGACATCCGTAAAAATATTGCAAAACCTGCTATCGCCATCCAAAAAGGACTGGCCCATATGGTACCCTTGCTGTCTGAACGCTACGACAGGTGGTCAGCCCGGTCACAGGATCTGGATCTCATTCAGCAACTTGCTCAACGCTATTTGCATTTGGGTGAATTTCTTGAGACCTATACTTTGGATCCTGTTTACAACAAAGACCACAATGCTCCGGTGGTGGATGACGCTGTAGTCATCATTACCGTGCACAGCGCGAAAGGAACAGAGGCACCGGTTTGCATGATACCACAGGTGGTACCGGGTGTTTATCCCCATTCTCGCTCAATGAAGAGCGGCGATGAAATTGAAGAGGAACGTCGTGTATTGTATGTGGCTCTTACACGAGCAGAGAATGAACTAATCCTTACCCGCGCCGGGGATCGCGATAGAAACATCTTCTTTGGCGGATCGGCGCTAGGTGATGACGATGAGGTCAAGTATTTCCTATCGGATATGCCCAAGGAATTGGTTGATACCGAATATCTCAGTTCAAACGAACAGGCCGGATTCTTGGCCGGATTGGGTGGATTCGAATAAGGATTTATTGCGTCACTGCTCGAACTTCGTCGAGCAGCTTTCTGAAACGACTATCCGGTATCTTAAGCTTCTCGATTTCACCAATGTGAGATTCAATTTGTTTGCATAAAACTATTGCCTGACCAAGTAGGTATTCCTTTTCTTTTTGTGTGATAGATTTTAGCACGGTGATGGGAAATAGTCCGGCTCTGTCTATCCATTCTTTTAACCCATTACCTACTGGATAATCCCACGAGATTAGTTTTAAACCTGAACAAGTACCAAAAGCAATTGCATCCTCAGTGAAACGGGTATTAGTTATCAGCATCGGCTGGAAATCAATGTTTTCTGATTCTGGTTTGTTTGTCATGCCTTTCTCAATATCCGTGAAGCGGGATCTAACATACAAACTGATTTTAACATCGCTTTTTGCTCCATCAGACCTGTGAAATTTGCATTCGACCATGACAACCCGATTGCCTTTTCCGGCGACGACATCAACCTCATGTTTGACACATTTGCCCTCAACGATTTGTCCTGTTTTAACTGTATAACCGTCAGCTTCGAATAATTTGCCAACAAAATGCTCAAAAGGATATCCCGAAGGACCTAATTGAAGAATCGCCTTTTTCAATCGATAACGACCTGCACTGTGGTCGGATAGCTTCCTAAGTTTGTTGTATGCAAGCTGATAAATCTTTTTGGTCGACATACCATCTTGAAGGCTTGACACTACCTGATCTAAAACCAACTGGATATGCGGTTCGCTGGCTTTTGAACGGCGTAACGCCTCTTTCAGTTTATTGCCATCGAAGGGTACCAGTTCTCCATTGTTTTTCCTGACTTGTATGGATTGACTATCGGTCGACATATTTTCTCACTGGGATTGATATGGCTGCCAAGGTAACCATTTAGAAGAACAACCGGCCTTTAAACAGGAGATCGGGGAGCTCAGAAAATTGTCGAATATTCGTGCTGGGATTTTAGGTGATTCTACCTATCCAGTTGATTGCTGAAGGAAGGAATTATGTTACGACCGCCTATAAAATGTAACATATGATACAAGTTCTTTTGATGTGATGACCTATCTTTCGAAGGCCTAATTCGTTATTTTCCTCATTTTTAAATATTACCTATGGATGAAAATACGCCCAAAAACTCACGACGCAGATTTTTAAAAAACGTTGGCTTGACGGGAGGTGCTGTAATTGCTGGAAGCAGTGGTTTTCTATCTGCTTGCGATTCATCGTCATCAAAAGAAAAGACCAAGGTCTTAACTGCAGATAATCAATTGGTCGAAGTAGATGCAAACAGCATCACTATAGCCTCTAAACCGGTGGATAAAAAATATCTATCAAAGCGTGGCCGGGAAGGTTTGCCTGGTAAGAAATTCGTGATGGTGGTTGATCTGGCTAAATGTAAAAATGCTCGTAAATGCATGAAATCATGCCAGGCTGCTCATCAACTTAAAGCAGATCAACATCATATTAACGTTCTTGAGATGGAGGATCCAACCGATGGGAAGAGTTATTTCATGCCAAAGACCTGTATGCATTGCGATAATCCACAGTGTTGCACTGTATGCCCGGTTGATGCTACCTTCAAACGTCAAGATGGTATTGTGCTCGTAGATAACGAACGCTGCATTGGATGTCGTTTCTGCATAGCTGCTTGTCCGTATTCTGCCAGAACATTCAACTGGACAGAGCCCCGGGATGCTGATAAATATGCGGATGTAACGTATGATATGGAGAAAAATGTTCCTCAGCGCAAGGGAACCGTCACAAAATGTGTATTCAGTGCTGACCGGCTAAGAGAAGGCCAGTTGCCATCTTGTGTATCCTCTTGCCCTAATGGAGTCTATTACTTTGGTGATGAGAATGAAGATTTGGTCACAAACGGCACTACCCGGCAGACGGTAAGGCTAAGTCAACTGCTCGAAGACAACGCAGCGTATACCTTAATGCCTGAATTGGGGATGAAACCAAATGTTTATTATTTGCCTCATAAGAACTCCTAACCTGAAACTGAACTGACATGCACACTACAAAATCAATTGAAACCGATCTCCTGGGTCATGTAAACTGGAGTCGCGGGTCGAAGATATGGCTGTCATTTTTGATTGCCATTTTTCTTGCTTGCCTCTATTTCTACTTTCTGCAGCTAAGAGATGGCCTTGGTGTAACTGACCTGTCAGACTACATTTCATGGGGATTGTACATATCGAACTTTGTGTTCTTTGTGGCGACCAGTTTAGTTGGAATGCTCATCAGTGCTGTTCTTGGCATGGTAGGGCAAGACTGGATAAAACCCATCAGTCGAATCGCCGAAATTGTTGCGGTGGCCTTCGCTATGGTAGCTGGCTTGGTTATCATTACCGATATGGGACGACCCGACAGATTGCTGAATGTATTCTTTCATGGTCGACTACAATCACCGATAGTCTGGGATATTACCGTGGTCATCACCTATGTATTCATGAGTCTACTGTTATTATATATTGCTTTGATTCCTGATTTGAATGTGACTAGTGAAAAAGCCACTGGTTTGCCCAAACTCCAAAGAAAAATCTACAAAGCATTATCCTTAGGTTGGGCTAATAAGCCTGAGCAATACAGATTGCTGAAGAAATACTTGCGCATTGTTTTGGTTTTAATCATACCAGTTGCCCTGGCTATTCATACCGTAACTTCGTGGCTCTTTGCTATGACTTTGCGTACAGGCTGGGATTCGGCTATTATGGGTCCTTATTTTGTTGCTGGAGCATTTGTGGCTGGCTGTGCTGCAGTAATCCTGGTGATGTACTTTTTCAGACAACAATTTCACCTTCAAAAATACATCACCCTGAAACATTTCGACCTCATGGGTAGGTTGTTTGTTTTGGTTTCACTTGTCTATGTGTACTTCAATATCAATGAGATATTGGTTCCTGCCTATAAATTTAAAGTAGCTGAAAAGGCACATGTTGAAGCCATTTTAACTGGTCATGAATCACTCTTATATTGGCTGGTTCAGTTTGGTGGTCTGGTTCTTCCATTCGGACTTATGTTGTTTAAGAAGGTGCGCCGGCCTATCCCATTGACCATATTGTCTGGAATCGTTCTTGTTGGAGCATGGTTCAAACGTTACCTGATTGTTATACCAACCCAGCAAGACCCATATTTGCCGGTACAAAATGTTCCGGAGCAATGGTTGCATTATCATCCAACCCTGGCAGAAATTGCGATCACCATTGCGTCTTTTGTACTAGTGGTAATCATTATTACGGTTTTATCAAAGCTATTTCCAGTTATACCCATATGGGAAATTAAAGAAGAAAGTCAGGCTCATGAGAAACAGTAATCCCAAATCAATGCTATTGGCATTTCGAATCCTTCTAGCGATGGGAATCATAATAATAAGTGCCAAAACCCAGGGTCAAGTTGAATGGCCCGTTAGTGATTCGATCAGTGAGATCATAAGTTTTTCAGAATTTGATCAGGATCGAATTGATGAGGGACGTATTATCTACAATCGATCATGCGCATCATGTCACGGCAATCCAGGACAAGCTAATTATGCTATTCTGATTCCCTCTCCAGGTGATCCGGTTGATGCCCGATTTCAGGATCAGACCGATGGTGCTCTGTTCCACAAAATTCAGGCTGGACGTGAGTTGATGCCTGCATTTAGCACGGTCTTTGGAGATGATGAAATATGGTCGATTATAGCCTTTTTCAGAAGTTTCAACCCTTCGTATGAACAACCTAAACCAGATCTAACGGGTATTTATATACCTGAATTAACGCTTGAAACTTCTTTTGATCCCAACATTGATAAAATCGTGGTTAAAGTTTTTGATCGGGGTTTGCCCGCTGAAGGGGTCAATGTAAAAGCATATCTTATAGGTACCTTTGGTAATTACCTATTGGATGATGTTATCAGTAATGAGAATGGTATCAGCTATTTTCATGTTGATGATCAAATGCCTGGTGATTCTGAGGGCAACAAAGAAGTCCTAATAAGAGCTAAAATGGGATATGCATCGATCAAACAGACTGAAACTATTCAGATGTTAAAGCCCTTTGTTGGGAAAAATCCCATATCTGGTCGTCATATCTGGTCTACAGGGAATAAAGCACCTTATTGGTTGTATTTTGCCTTTTTTGGCACCCTCTTCCTCATATGGGGAGGGGTTATCTATGTGATCGTTGGTCTAAGCAGACTTAAAAAAATACAGTAAGAACCTCTTGAAGCTTTCAAATATGAAACAAAGAAGACGTGACTTTCTCAAAACCACAGCGATAGCAGCTGCCGCTACTGCAGCTGGCGTGAGTCTACCGGCTCATCTTGTTGCTGGAGTTTCACAGCCGCAAGATTGGAAGTGGGACAAAGCTGTCTGCCGCTTTTGTGGTACAGGATGTGGAATCATGATTGCAACTGCCGATGATAAAATTGTTGCAGTTAAAGGAGATCCACTTGCTCCTGTCAATCGAGGGCTGAATTGTATAAAGGGGTATTTCAATGCCAAGATCATGTACGGTGCTGATCGATTAACTAAACCCCTGCTGCGCGTTGATGAGAACGGAGAATTCAAAAAGGATGGAAAATTCCAACCAGTAAGTTGGGAACGTGCTTTTGATGAGATGGAAAAGCACATGAAAAAAGCGCTGAAAGAATTGGGACCCACCGGGATAGGGATTTTTAGTTCTGGGCAGTATACCATCATGGAAGGTTACGCGATGAGTAAACTGATCAAAGCCGGATTCAGATCTCACAATATTGATCCGAACGCACGACATTGCATGGCTTCGGCAGTTGCGGCTTTTATTCAGGTTTACGGAATTGACGAACCATCTGGTAACTACGATGATATTGAATTAACCGATACGGTTATCACCTGGGGAGCCAACATGGCTGAGATGCATCCCATACTTTGGTCCAGGGTGACCGACCGAAAACTGAAGAATATTGATCGGGTTCAGATAGTGAATCTGTCAACCTATACAAATCGCTGCTCTGATCTGGCCGACTCTGAAATCATTTTCAAACCGCAAACCGATCTAGCCATATTAAATTATATCCTTCGTGAGATTGTTATTTCCCATCCAGAATCGATTGACTGGGATTTTGTCAGAAAGTATACCATTTTCACCACTGGTTATGCTGATATCGGTTATGGAATGCGTAAGCCAGACCATCCTGATTTCAGCGATCGTGAAAAAGAAACGGTGAAAAATGAGGTGGCAAAAGCAGTTTCAGCCGATGAAGCACCTAGTTTGAGTTATCTAGGATATAAAGAGGGTGATGAAATGCAGATGACTCATGCCAAACAAGCTGGAGCTCATTGGTCAATCACATTTGAAGATTTCAAATCTGCCCTTGAACCCTATACCCTGGATTATGTGGCAGCAATTTCAAAAGGTGATCCGGAGGAATCGATAGATTCTTTTAAGGAGAAATTGGAGAACCTCGCAGTACTATACGTTGAAAAGGGAAGGAAAGTAACATCTTTCTGGACGATGGGATTTAATCAGCATACGCGTGGAACCTGGGTTAATGAATTGATGTATTCGGTGCATTTGTTGTTGGGTAAACAAGCAAAACCAGGGTCAGGAGCCTTTAGTTTGACCGGCCAACCATCGGCATGTGGAACAGCGCGTGAAGTGGGTACCTTTTCACATCGCTTACCAGCAGATATGGTGGTGGTCAATCCTGCGCACCGGGCACTCACTGAAGAAATATGGAAAGTGCCAAAGGGTACAATAAACCCAGTTAATGGAACTCACTTGATGCAGATGCATCGGAATATTGAAGATGGAAAGATTAAGTTTGCCTGGATCAATGTCTGTAATCCGTATCAAAACACGGCAAATGCAAATCACTGGATCAAGGCGGCAAGACAGCTTGATAATTTCATTGTCTGCAGCGATGGTTACCCAGGTATTTCGGCAAAGGTATCTGACTTGATTCTCCCAACCTCAATGATATTTGAAAAGTGGGGAGCGTATGGTAATGCAGAGCGAAGAACACAGCATTGGAAACAACAGGTTACACCGGTTGGTGATTCTATGTCAGATACCTGGCAATATCTTGAGTTTGCGAAAAGGTTTAAAATAAAAGACGTATGGGGAAGTCAGCCAATTCCTGGTTTGGAATCTGGATTACCTGATGTTCTTGAGGAAGCGCAAAAAATGGGTTATGATCCTGATGATTCTTTGTATGATGTTTTATTTGCCAATCAAGAAGCAAAGTCATACCAATGGCCTGATCCGGTAGGGGAGAATACCCTGAACTCAGAAGCCGAAGGTGACAAGAGAAAGGTTTATGGCTCAGATGGAGAACCATTCGAAGGATATGGCTTTTTCATTCAGAAGTATTTATGGGAAGAATACCGGATTTTTGGTGTGGATCATGCTCACGATTTGAGCGATTTTGATCACTACCACGAAGTCAGAGGGTTGAAATGGCCTGTGATAGACCGAAAAGAAACACATTGGCGATTTAATTCAGATTATGATGCATATGCCAAGAAAGCCGGGGTTGGCAACTTTGCTTTTTACGGACCGGCCAAAAAAAGTGTTCCTAAGGGCAATCTGAAAGAGCCTGTTGCATCCAGGGGTCAGCATAGCCTTCCGAATAAGGCAAAGATCTTTTTCAGACCTTATATGGATCCGCCTGAAATACCCAATAAAGATTACCCCTTCTGGTTATCGACCGGACGGGTTTTGGAGCATTGGCACAGCGGCACCATGACCATGCGCGTACCCGAATTGTACCGTGCTGTACCTGAAGCCTTATGTTACATGAATCCTAAGGATGCTGAAAAACTCAAGATGGTTGATGGTGATCTGATCTGGATTGAATCAAGACGAGGCAAAGTAAAAGCACATATTGAAACCCGGGGAAGGAATCGGGTACCAAGGGGTTTAATTTACGTGCCCTGGTTTGATGAAAAGGTTTTTATTAATAAGGTCTGTCTCGACGCAACCTGTCCGATATCAAAGCAAACCGACTTTAAGAAATGTGCTGTAACTATTTATAAAGCATAAGCGATGACCACCAGGAGGCATGTAATAAAGAAATTGTTTCAGGGCGGAGCGGTTATGGCGACCGGTGGACTGGCATTTAGCACGATAGCCAGCAAAGTTGGTGAGATACCAATGGGCCTACGTCCACCTGGTGCTTTGGAGGAGAAAGCATTCGTTGCCAGTTGTATAAAATGTGGGCAATGTATGGAGGCTTGTCCGTATGACACCTTAAAGCTTGCCGAACCAGGCAGTGGTTATGTAAACGGAACCCCGCATTTTACACCCAGGGATATTCCATGCTATATGTGCCCTTCTTACCCGTGCACAGTTGCTTGTCCGTCGGGTGCACTCGATGTAGCAGAACTGATTGGAGACGATCTGGAGCCGTCCATAAACGAAGCTAAAATGGGTTTAGCTGTAGTACACAAAGAAACTTGTGTGGCATTTTGGGGAATTCAATGTGATGCCTGTTATCGAGCCTGCCCTTTGATTGGTGAGGCAATCACTATTCAATATGTCGAAAACAAGGTGACGAATCGACATGCAAAATTACAACCTTTGGTGAATAGTGAAGTCTGTACAGGATGCGGAATCTGTGAGAAAGTATGCATTGTTGAAAAGTCTGCTATCAGGATATTTCCAAGAGATTCTGTCACGGGTGAAATAGGAGAACATTACATCAGAAGCTGGATTGAGAACGATGAAGACCGGATAAAAATGAACGAACCCATCAAACCGAATAGTGAGAATCTTGAGTCGGCTCTTGATTATTTGAACACTGATGAAATAGAATTTGAAAGATGATTAAATTATCAACATGGCGCTATTTGCTCTGGAGGAGACTGATTCAGATTTCAGTCATGTTGGTATTCATGGCAGGGAATTATTTAGAATGGTCGATTCTCAGGGGAAATTATTCAGCCGCAAGTGTAATTAACCAGATCCCATTAGCTGATCCTTTTGCTGCCATGCAAATGCTATTAGCGGGAGCCGTAATGGGAGTAGACATATTGATTGGTGCAGCCATTGTTTTTGTTTTTTATACCGTGTTCTTCGGTCGAGCTTTCTGTTCATGGATTTGTCCGCTTAATCTGGTTATTGACCTTGCTCATGCAGTTGGCAAGCGATTGAAACTGAAATTCATTGAAATCAGAATGAGTTCTTCGATACGCTATTACATTTTGGCAGCAAGTTTGATTCTGTCAGGTATACTTGGTTATGCGGTTTTTGAGTTGGTAAATCCTATATCAATTCTTCATCGCGGATTGATCTTCGGTATCGGGATGGGATGGGGAATAATTGGGGCAATCTTTCTGATCGAGCTGATCGTTAAGGAGAATGTATGGTGCAGTAAGCTCTGCCCCTTAGGTGGGTTTTATTCGGTGACCACACGCTATAGCCTGGTAAAGGTTTACCACAAAAAAGATAAATGCACAAATTGCGATGCGTGTTTTGCGGTCTGCCCAGAGGTCCAGGTTCTCGATAGAGTAGGCCATTCCAGTGGTTTTATCCGGTATGGAGCATGCACAAATTGTGCACGGTGCATTGAAGTTTGTGACGATCAGGCTTTGCAATTTAGAATATTTGGGATTTCTCGTAAAAGATGAAAATATGAAAATAACAGCTATCAATTTCATACTCATAATTGCTTTGATGGTTGCAGCATGTACAGGCTCAACTAACCAGGATAAGCAGATTGATGAAGACCAGTTGGGTTTTATTATTGCTGATGTCAGCTCTGAAGAAACCAACCTAAGAAAGAAAGCAACCATCCCTGATGATGCTCCAGGCTTTAGTGAAAAGGTAAACCGGGCTTTTGAAAATGCTCCACCGCTGATTCCTCACACAACCGCAGGATTTTTACCTATCAAAATCAAAAGCAACATCTGCCTTTCGTGTCATATGCCTGAAAAAGCTGAAGAAATTAATGGTGTTGCGCTTCCAGACACCCATTTTACAAACCTCAGGCCCGATCTAAATAAAAACGGAGAACTATATACTGCTGATGATTCAGAAAGTGTGCATACAGAAAAGATGACAGAATTTAACAATGCCTATTTCAACTGTTCGCAGTGTCATGTTCCGCAAACAAAAATCACAGCAGAGATTGAAAACCTGTTTACACCTGAGTTCAGAGAAGAATTTGGACTCACCAAGTCTGATCTTGATAAACGGATCGAGGAAGGAATAAAGTAATGTCTGGAACAGTTGTTTGTAGTTTTGTATTGAAAGTCAATCTGGATGATTTTCATGAGGTCTCTCACCAATTGAACCGATTGGATGGGCTTGAAATACATGGCCATGAGAACGGAAAAATAGTGATTACCTTGGATGCTGAATCTGAAAATGACTTAATCAAAAGCTACCGGGCAATGAAGCAGATCAAAGGTTTGTTAGCTGTCGATCTGGTTTTTGCAGGATTTGAAGGGGAAGATGACAAAGTTGAATTTACTGCCCTACCGGACTGGTTGAACACAGAGATTGATGCTCGAAAAATTAACTATTCAGGCAAGATAAACCTGTCCGAATGACCCTCCTTACTCAATCCTTTTGACTTCTTGGGTAACACAATCATACTCCCATTCAATATAGGCTGGTGTTGAGTCCAGCGGTGTGTAAATGCTGAAGATTCGGGCAAAGCGAAAGTTCTCATTGTTGGCATGAATGGTTGCATTGATCCTGAAATAATTGTCCATGGTGTACAGAAGGGAGGTTGATCCATATTGTGGTCTGAAATTGATCACATAATTATTGCTTGAACTATGGTCTAGTTGTCCACTGGTGACATACATTTCTCCCATGGGAAGCCACAATACCCATTGTCTCCTGACAATGACATATGAAATGTATTGGTCATCAAACTCCTTTCCTTGTGCATTTTTTAATGTGATCTTAACGTCAAAAAAAGAGGACATTAAATTGGGGGCAGCGTCAAAGTTGATTTCATAGTTCTCCCCATTCACAATATCGAAATCAAGTGATTGGGTCGTATCTTTCAGTTTCAGCATGTAGTTTCGAGCATAGGGAGCCAAAGAGTAAGATCCAGCAGGAAGGCTATCAAACAGAAAATGACCTGATGCATCAGTTCGTAACGAGTCGACAATGATTTGATCGTTCTCATAGTTGATGGTATCAATCTCCTGATCTCGATCTAAGACATAGATGAGCAGATCACTTACGGGGCCACCCCTAAGACCATCTGTCACTGTACCACTGATGCTTCCAAAAACTGGAGGATTGTTTTTTTCGCAAGAAGAGCATAACAATAGCACGATTAAAATGAATGGTAGCGGTTTTATTGACTTCATCAGGTTGTTTTTCAATTTAGTTTTATAAACTTACTACGAATACAGGAAAATATGCAGTAAACAATACGATAAACATCATGAATTACTATACCCTGATTTATAAATTAGCTGAGGATTACATTGAAAGGCGAGAAAAATATCGTGCAGAACACTTAGATATGGCCAAGCACAGTTTCGATCATGGTGACCTTGTGTTAGGTGGAGCGCTGTCTGATCCTTTTGATCAGGCTCTGTTGGTTTTCAAGGGTAAGGATGATTCTGTTGTACGGGTATTCGCTGAAAATGATCCTTATGTGCTCAATGGACTAGTCGAAGAATGGATTGTTAGAAAATGGAATGTTGTTATTGGCAACTAAAATCAGAAATTATGGTTAAAAAAATGATGCTCATCCCTGCAATTATGATGGTATTATCATCCTGTGATGTGTTATTCCATGTGCTTAGTACAGCGGCTGAGATGGAGGCTCCCCTAACTACTGAGCAGGTTTCGTCAGGTTTGAAACAAGCCCTGGAAATTGGCGCCCGTGAGGCAGTCAGACAATTGAATACCACAGATGGATACTATCTCAATCCAGCTTTGAAAATTGCCTTGCCTGCTGAAACACAAGAAATTCTTGAGCATGCCAAGAAGATTCCGGGTGTTGATCAATTGCTGGAACAATTGGTTTTACAGTTAAACCGGTCTGCTGAGGATGCAGCGAAAATGGCACAGCCTATTCTTGTCAACGCTATTACTTCAATGACCATAGGGGATGCCTGGGCTATTTTGAGAGGTGAAGCCAATGCGGCTACTACCTACCTGCATCAGAAAACCTACAATTCACTGACTAATCTGTATGCACCAGAAGTCGGGAAGTCACTGGGTAAGCCTCTCGTCGCAGGTGTATCGGCGAAGCAATCCTGGGAGGAGGTGGTGAGTAGGTGGAATACTTTTGCCAATTCAATAGCTGGTACACTACTTGGACTTAGGTCGTTGGAATACAGTCTTGAAGAGTATGTTACCCAACAAGCGCTGAACGGCCTTTTCCATCAGATTGAATTGAAAGAAATGGCCATTCGGGCAGATGTCACGGAGAGGACGTCAGCTCTGTTACAGAAAGTTTTTGGCCAGGTGTAAGGCTCAATCTTTAACACACCTGACCGACATATACAAGGTCTTAGCAATGGATAATCGACCAATGTAGTCGTCGGCATAGTACAGTATTCGGTACCAAAAATCACCCATTGAAGCTTCGGTGGATGTCCAGAAATAGGCAGTCTTACCCATCTCGATGAAGGAGGAACTGGTTTCGGCCAGTCCGCCAGGCAATGCACTGAATTTAACCGTATTGATGGCCCCATCATTTGGCGAAAGCCAATGATCAGTCCCGGTTTTTTTTAATATTCCGCCGATCCCTTCGGCCCGATCCCAGTCTTTATCATTGTCTCCAGCCTCCATACCCAGGAATATTTCTAACTCTGTCCATTCCGCATCGCTGGGCAAATGCCAGCCATCCGGACAGGCATCTATGGCATCATTTTGGGTATACAGACGGCCGTATGTGCTGGCATTTTCAGCATCATTGTTGTACAAAATTGATCCAGAACTTTCATAATCAAGGTTTTCGGCCATCCAGGTTTGGTCACCAATGCTAACCATTTCATAGATCTTGTCTTCTCTGGAATCTATAAAGCTTTCCAATTCAATGCTCTGCTGGGAGATGGCAAAATAGCCCAGATTAGTAACTTCAGTATAAATAATATTGGTTTTTGTGCTTAAGTCGCTGGATGTCAGCTTAGTCATTTCTTCTGTGTCGGGATCATATCGTACAGTAACGAGATCGTCGGTATTGACATCCGGAAGGTGACCAAAAGGCAAACCAATTGTTACTTTTTTGTGGAACTCGTAATCTACTGGTTTTAGCAGGATAACCATAGAATTTGGCTCGCCAGGTAGTTGCATGCCGGATTGCAGTTGTATTTCAGCAGTCACCTCTTCACCTTCTGCCACAGCATTCTCGGGGAAGTGCATTGAAGCACCAAAGGTTGGTGATTTTTCATCACCATCAAACATAACCACAGATCGTTTATTTACAATATAAACCAACTCTGCCACCCGTTCAGGGCCGCCGCTAACTAAATCTCCATAAAATTCATCCCAATCAGTCCCACATGAAGTGAGAGTAATTAGTATGATGAGCAAAGTAGATGTTCTGATTTTCATGGTATTTAAGCTTTGTATAAGTAGGATAAATTTACAACTTTATCACCAGATTGAAGAAAAAGGAGCTTATGTTGTAAGGCTTGAATGTACTCGATCAAATAGAATGTTAAAAACCAGAAGATGAAAACCCAACTATTGAAAGATGAAAGTGTCTATCCTTCAACCGAGATTCTAGAATCTCTTATGGGAAGCTATTATCCAGCCTTCGAGCGCTTGTCAAAAGAGGTGGTAAATGAATCATTAGGACTGAATATGGAATGGCGCTACTACAAAGATGGTAAAGCCTGGCTCTGTAAAGTCACTTTTAAGAAGAAAACTGTTTTCTGGCTTTCGGTTTGGCAGGTTGGTTTTACGGTAACCTTCTACTTCACAGAAAAAACAGGTGCTGGTGTTGTTGACTTGCCGATAGGTGATGCTATGAAAGAGGAGTTCTATGCCCAGAAACCAATCGGCAGGTTGATCCCGCTAACTTTTTCCATTAATCGAACAGAACAAATTGAGGAGGTTCTGGCTGTGGTGAAGTATAAAAAGAGCCTGAAGTAGAACTTCAACTGGGTATGAATATTTACTGTATAATAAGCATCACCAGGCCCAGGATGAAGTATTATTGTCCACCAAATAGTTTGTACACCTCTGAACCTGCACTCAAGAAGGCACCAGTTCCATAGACTTCAGATTTGTCTGGCCAGGCTTGTCCGGGTTTGGCTCCTATCGGCTGAACATATCCCAGCATGCCCTCGTTGCTTACGTGACTTACCATGGCCTTCCATCCTTTTTTAACGACTGGAAGATAAGTTTCTGGATCGAGTATTCCTTGATTAATTCCCCAGGCTAATCCGAAAACAAAGAATGAGGATCCACTTGTTTCAGGTGTTGGGTAATACTCTTGCCCCAATAAACTCATCGACCAATGACCTTCTGGTGTTTGGATTTCTGCCAGTTTCTTGGCCATCTTTTTATAGAGCTTGAGGAAATAGCTGTACTCTTTGCTTTTGGGTGTGAGCTCGTTCATTATATTCGCCAGACCGGCAAATACACACCCGTTTCCTCGGGCCCAGAAAATTTTAGTGCCATTATCGAGTTTACCCATAAAACTTTCATCGCGGAAGAAGAGTTTCTCTTTCTTATCAAAGAGAAAATCGGTGGTTGCCCGATATTCTTTCATTAGAAAATCGAGGTACTTTGCTTCACCGGTTATATTGTACAATTTGGCCCAAACTGGCGGTGACATGAAGAGGGCATCACACCAATTCCATCTATCCTGATGGTAGGGAGTCCTCCAATTGAGCACTGACTGGGAAGGATGCATCATAATGAAATCAAACTGGTCTATGGTTGGTTTGATCATTTTTTCATCGCCATATTTTCTGAATAATTCAATATACATTTGACCGACGGTATGGTCATCTGCATGGTACTGACGTTCGTGTAGCTTCCAATCGTGATTTTCGCCGATGGCTTTCAGCCAGTGGAAATATTTATCGTTATCAGCCATAGCCGCCCATTTTACCATTCCAACATACAGGGCTGCTTTGGTCCAGGCCAGTGGATGGTGCGGTACAGATCGTCCACTGTATAAATCGTTGATATGCTCGATTTGCCAATCTGCAACGCTACGCATGGTTTCCTTTACTTCAGATGGGTTAACATCTTGTGCCGGTAACAGAATGGAAAATAGGCAAAGAGCCAGGATGCTAGTAATAACTCTCAGACTTGAAGTTTTCATGATTATGGGCTTGTTTTAATTGGTGATAGTCTACTTACTCTCTTCAAATGTACAAATATTTTAATTTAAGCAAACGTTTGCGTATAGTTTTCTATATTTACTCCTCCTATTACTTGCGAATTGATTAGAAATGAATTAAAAATACAAAATGGGGGTATTAAAATTTCATGAAATTCCATATGAAAAAGTTCGTGAAGGACTTGAAAGAAAGATTATTAATACCCATAATCTGATGACTGTTTTGATTGATTTTTCTGATGGACCTTGGGACAGACCAGAGCCCCCTCATTTACATACGCATGAACAAACGTCTTATGTAGCTGAAGGAGAGATTATGTTCTTTTGTGAGGGTGAGGAAGATCAGCATCTGGTTGCTGGAGACATGTTCGCAGTACCCTCAGGCAAAAAGCATACAATTCAGCTTCTTACCGAAAGAGTCAGATTAATTGATAGCTTTAATCCTATAAGAGAGGATTTTCTAGATTGACTGTGTGTAGATTTCTGACCATAGTGATACACCCACTATGCTCGCGGTAAACCGGTAGTTGTTACCTAGCCAGGATCTTGACGGAAAGTCATCGAGTTTGTTGATATCTATCCAAGTCTATGTGAATTAGTCGGCATCCATTCAGACAGTCAAAACCTTCAGGGGACCAGCTTTGTTCCTTTGTTGACTGATCCTAACTTAAAATGGAAAGAAGCTGTTTTTTCAAGATTTAAACAGGGAGATGGTGTGATTACCGAACAGTATAATTATGCAGAATATGAAAATGGAGAAAATATGCTATACGATTTGCATATTGACCCAGACGAGAATACCAACGTGTCAAGTTCTGATGAACATGCAGACATTATTGTGGAATTAAGCCAGATACTAAAAGATGGATGGCAGAATGTGGAGCCAAAGGTCACAAAATGATAGTCTCAGAGATGCTGGTTAGCAAAATGAATATACTGTTCCCAATCGTAATCAGTTACATCATGCTTGCCTGATCGGATATGATATCCAATCGTGTTGTGGATCGGGCTGTTGGGTTTAGGCATTTCCACAGATGGTAATCCTATTTTCCCGAATAGCTGATAGACAGGAGTAGCATGAAATCCGGATAAGTATTCACCTTTCGGATCTGCCCATTGGTCTTCTTCTGCACTGGCAATGTACACGGGTCGGGGTGCAATAAGTGCAATCAACATATGTTGATCTATGGGAAGATTATGCTCGTTGTTATTGTATGCATCGTAGTTTGAACAGCACCAATGTGGAAAACGAACATTCATTCGTTCTACTGTTTCACCAAACCGACGTCTAGACAGTGCAGCCCCTCCACAACCTGAATTATTTGAGATCACCATGGCGAACCTTTGATCCTGTGCGCCAGCCCATAATGATGTTTTGCCAAGTCGAGAATGTCCCATGACAATAACCCGTGAATCATCAATATCCTCATCTTTTTCAAAGTAATCCATCGCTTTTGATAATCCCCAGGCCCAGGCAGAAATTGATCCCCATTGATTATCTGTTGGTTTTGTCTGATTATTGGTGTAAAAAAGTGGATGAACTCCATCTGAGAAATCATTTTTATCAGGATCAACTTCACCATAATAGATAGTTGCTAAACCGTAACCTGCATTGAGAATCTTTTCTACTGCCCATCTATTTGATCTGGCACCCCTCAATTGCTCTGTAGCTTGATTGTTTTCGATACCAAATTGATGATTATTGCGAACCCAGGCCTGCGTGATTAGTACATTCTTGTCATTTACTATAGTGTGATTTCCAAAAAAATTATAGCCTAAAAAAAGCGGAACTTTTTCAATCCCTTTTGGCAGGTAGATAAGAATAGTAAACCCTAAATCAGTATTGTTTTTTTTGAACTTCAGGATTACCTGTTTTCTGATCGCCTGATTATCAAGTGCATTATTGGTTTCTTCAACTATGTCAAAAGATGAAATGTCTAGTTTTCCAGGAATTCTACCGTACATGTGGTCTTCGAAAAGTTGAAGGATTTCAGTTCGCCTCTTTGTTGTCCATAGATTGGAATCTGTTACTCTTCCTCCATTTACCATTATTAAGGGGTCTGGTATGGTATACTCAGGAATCTTTGACTCATCGTAATTGGTTTCATTCTGAGCCTGAATCACCAATGTGGAGCAAATAAGAAAAGCTAAAACAAAGTATTTCATTTTGTGAGTGTTACTATTTCGATCGGCAACATTCTTCCAGCAAATACCCTAAAGTTAGAGGATACTTTCATGTATTCAAAGGAGCTTTTCCATTTTAAAACTCAAGCCCTTTTCTGATAAGTGTGCTGTTGATATTGTCTCTTAGAGCCAAGATCTCGTAGTCACTTCCATAGTCAAGCTCAGCCAGTGGTGTCAATGATATGAGAAGCCAATAAAAATTACTACCTGTCCGTATTCCACAAACAAAATTATAATTTGACAGAAAAGCAAACGTTTGCGTCAATTGATTATCTTTGATTCAAATTGAGAGTCATTCGTATGCAAAAGAAGATCACCATAAAGGATATTGCGCGCGAAATGAACACGGCCTATTCAACTGTTTCGCGTGCCTTAAACAATAAATCAGGGATCAGTGAGAAGAAGCGTCAGGAAATCCTGTTCAAGGCGAAAGAGATGGGGTATGAGCCGAATTTGGTTGCCAGGCAGCTCCAGGGCGGTGCAAGCAATACGGTAGGCTTGGTTGTTCCCCGAATTAATCGTGATTTTTTCTCTAATGTGATTCATGGGATTGAGAGTGAGGCAAAAGTAAAAGGCTATAACATCATAATCTGTCAGTCAAATGAAAACCTCGAAGACGAGGAAGCATGCATAAGAACGCTCCTGACGAACAATGTGGCAGGTATATTAATGTCATTGTCAATTGAAACCGAAAGGGCTGGTGTACATAAAGAAATTGCTGAAAGAAAACTGCCCTTTGTTATGTTTGATCGGGTTTTTACCGATATGGAAGTGAATAAGGTAATGAATGATAATTTCTTTGGAGCTCATGCGGTCACCAAACACATGATTGAACAAGGGTACAGTGACATCATACATTTTGCCGGTCCTCTTTCGGTAAATATTTACAAAGAACGGGCTGATGGATTCCGGAGCGCTATGGAAGAAGCAGGTTTGGTTGTGTCAGAAGAAAAAATTATAGTAACAGACATCACAAAGAAGAGCGGTGGGCAAGCAGTTAATGACCTGTTGAATGCACGAGGCCCCTTTGATGGGATTTTCGCTGCCAGTGATTTCCTGGCATTGGGAGCACTTCAAACCTTGCAAGAAAACCGCATATCGGTTCCTGAAGAGGTTGGTGTTGCCGGATATGCAAATGAACCCTTTACTGACATGCTGAATCTGACTTCAGTTGATCAGCATAGTATTGAACTAGGCAGGTCTGCAGCTAGACTTTTGTTCGAAGAAATTGAAAGCGGACAGGCCAAGCAAATGAAAAAGGAATTAATCATAAAACCAGAAATAAAAGTTAGACAATCAACCCAAAAATCCATACAGCTATGAAATTTAATGAAAGATATGCTGTTCATCCTGATGATTTTAAAAAGTATGATACAGCTCAAATCCGAAAGGAGTTCCTGGTAGATACCCTGTTTGTCAAAGACGAGATAGTACTGGAGTATTCCCTGTATGACCGATATATTGTAGGAGGAGCCTGTCCAGTATCAGGCACAGTCTTATTGGAAAGTTTCGATTCACTGAAGGCCGAATACTTTTTGAATAGGAGAGAATTAGGGATCATCAATGTTGGAGGAAAGGGAATTGTGAAGGCGGATGGTACCAGTTATGACATGAATTACAAAGAGGCCTTATACATTGGCATGGGAACGAAAGAAGTATCCTTTGCGTCAAATGATGAGTCTCACCCGGCTAAATTCTACCTCAATTCGGCTCCAGCCCATCAAAAATTTGCATCAAAATTGATTACACTCGCAGATGCCGACATTGTTGAATTGGGATCACTGGAATCGTCTAATTCCCGAAAAATCAACAAACTCATTGTGAATAGCATTGTTGAAACGTGTCAATTGCAGATGGGTATGACTGAACTTGAGGCTGGTTCAGTTTGGAATACCATGCCTGTACATACGCATAATCGGAGAATGGAGGCTTATTTTTACTTTGAAGTCCCAGAAGATCAGGCTGTTTGTCATTTTATGGGTAAGCCTGATGAAACCAGACATCTGTGGATGAAAAATGATCAGGCCGTATTCTCACCTTCGTGGTCAATACACAGTGCAGCCGGTACATCGAACTATATCTTCATCTGGGGAATGGCAGGTGAAAACCTCGATTATGGAGACATGGATGTTGTACAACCAAATCAAATTAAATAGCTAACACCATAATAATGAAACGATGCAGGAATTATTCAATCTCGCAGGAAAGACAGCCCTAATAACGGGGGCGACACACGGACTCGGGATGGCAATGGCTAAAGGGTTGGCTGGGGCCGGCGCACAGATTGTAGTTAATGATATCTCACAGGAAAGACTAGATAATGCTGTTATTGAATATGGAAAGGCCGGCATTAAAGTTCATACCTATCTGTTTAATGTAACTGTGGAATCACAGGTAAAATCTGCAATAGAAAGGATTGAGAAGGAAGTAGGAGCTATTGATATTCTGGTCAATAATGCCGGTATCATTAAACGCATTCCTTTGCTTGAGATGGAGGCTAAAGACTTTACCGATGTGGTTGATGTTGATCTCAATGGCCCCTTCATCATGTCTCGCTATGTCGCTGAGAGAATGGCTGCAAGAGGTAATGGTGGAAAGATAATCAATATATGTTCCATGATGAGCGAATTGGGTCGGGATACAGTAAGCGGCTATGCCGCCGCAAAGGGTGGATTGAAAATGCTCACGAAAAACCTCGCTACCGAATTGGCTAAGTATAATATTCAGGTCAATGGCATTGGTCCAGGGTACTATGCAACATCACAAACGGCTCCAATACGCGTTGATGGCCATCCATTCAATGATTTTATTATCAGTCGTACTCCGGCAGGCAGATGGGGAGAACCCGAAGAGCTACAGGGTGCTGCTATTTTCTTGGCATCAAAGGCATCTGACTTTGTAAGCGGACATATTCTTTATGTTGATGGTGGAATACTCGCTACCATTGGAAAACCATCAAATGAGTAACTTCTTTTAACCACTAAAACCTTTTATGTAATGAAAAAGATAGCTCTTGGATTTCTTATAGCCACAATTCTTGGTAGTCTTTTTGGATGTCAAAGTGATAGCAAAAGGGCAACTATGTCGATTAAGAATAACCTCGATCTAGAAAGAACATTCGAAACAATTATTGTTAAGAAGTCTGATCTTCCAAGTTTAAGTGATGAGGATTTTACCCGTTTACAGGTGAGAGATGCTAATTCAGGACAGGTTCTTGTTAGTCAGTTCGTTGCAGAGGGATCTGGAGCAAATGATGATGTCATCTTATTTCAGCCGGTACTGGAGCCAAAAGAAGAGAAAGAGTACGAGCTTTTTGTACCGGTTAGCCATGATGATATCCCCCAACCGACAAGGAAGACTTATAGCCGCTTTGTTCCAGAGCGAACCGACGATTATGCCTGGGAGAATGACCGGGTGGCTTTTCGTACTTACGGTCCTGAAGCGCAAAGGATGATAGAAGAGAGTATACAGGGCGGAACCCTGTCAAGTGGTATGGACTGCTGGTTGAAAAAGGTTGACTATCCCATTATAAACTCATGGTATCGTAAGCATCTTGATGGAACGAATAGTTACCATAAAGATAGCGGTGAAGGACTTGATAATTTCCATGTTGGTAAAAGCAGAGGATGTGGGGGTATTGGAATATGGGATCCTGACTTAGACCTACTCAGTACTTCCAGAAATTTCACCAAATGGAGCACTTTTGCTGAGGGACCCATTCGAACTAAATTCAGACTAGATTATGCCCCATGGACTGCAAACATGCAAACCATTAACGAATACAAAGTCATTTCTCTTGACCTGGGGAATAATTTAAGCCGCTATGAGATCGTCTTTGAGGGTCAAGAAACCCCTGGATCAGTTACTGCAGGACTAACATTGCATGAGAAAGATGGGTATGTAGCAACAGATCCTGAAACGGGCTGGTTCAGTTATTGGCAACCCCATGGTGATTCAGAACTAGGCATGGGCATTGTTGTGGAAAATAAGTATTATGATTCCTATACTGAACACCTGGTTGATGAAGCCGACTTAAGTCATCTACTTGTTCACTTAAAGCCAATCAACGGAAAGATAATTTACTATGCCGGTTTTGGTTGGAAAGAAAGTGGACAATTCAATACAGAGGAGGAATGGATTCAATATCTTACTGAATTCTCACTTCGAATATCATCTCCGCTAGAAATGATGATTATAGATAGTAAATAATGAAAATGAAGGAATTAGAAATAAGAAACAGTCAGGATTGTCAATACGCCTGTGTTTCACTTGGGGAAGTGATGTTAAGGCTCGATCCTGGAGAAGGAAGAATCAGCACCACGCGCAACTTCAGAGTTTGGGAAGGAGGGGGCGAGTACAATGTTACCCGTGGGCTGCGGAGGTGTTTTCAACTGCCCGTGGCGGTGGTAACAGCTTTTGCAGATAATTCAGTTGGTCGACTGGCCGAAGATTGTATCCTCCAGGGGGGAGTGGATACATCGCACATCAAATGGTTGCCCTTTGATGGTTGCGGACGAGAAGTTCGAAACGGCTTAAACTTTACCGAGCGCGGATTTGGCCTGAGAGGAGCTTTGGGGGTATCAGATCGAGGACATACCGCTGTAAGTCAGTTGAAGAAAGGAGACATTAACTGGGACTATATTTTTGGTGAACTTGGGTCTCGATGGTTTCATACCGGGGGTATTTTTGCGGCTCTTTCAGACACAACACCCGAAGTTATTGAAGAGGCTATGATTGCAGCAAAAAAGCATGGAACTATCATATCATATGATCTCAATTATCGCCCTTCATTATGGAAAAGCATTGGTGGACTAAGAAAGGCGCAGGAAGTGAACCGAAGACTGGCTAAATACATCGACGTCATGATTGGTAATGAAGAAGACTTCACAGCCTGCCTGGGTTTAGAAATTAAAGGTGTAGATCAGAATCTTTCAAATTTGCAGACCAAGAGTTTTAAAGAGATGATTCGAACCGCTCTTTCTGAATTTCCTAATTTCAAAGTGATCGCCACTACCATGCGCACCGTTAAAACGGCAACAATTAACTCGTGGGGAGCATTATGTTGGTACCAGAATCAGTTTCATGAAGCCGTCCATCGCGAAAACCTCGAGATCCTTGATCGGGTAGGAGGTGGTGACAGCTTTGCCTCAGGCCTCATATATGGATTACTAACTACTGGAGATGCTAATGAAGCGGTCGAGTATGGAGCAGCTCATGGGGCACTGGCCATGACCACTCCGGGTGACACCACCATGGCCACACTTGAGGAGGTTGAAAAGATCAAAGGAGGAGGCTCAGCCCGGGTAGATCGATGAGCCTACTCGATCAGCAACCTGGCCCGACGAGTTGTCTTACCTCTTAGCTCAGCCAAATACATACCAGGCGGAAGGTTACTTCTGCTGATTTTGATTGCACTGCCTCTAATATTCTGTATCTCCTTAACAATTCTACCATTGAGATCCAGTAGTTTGAGGGTGAGATTTTCCTGATATCGATTATCAAAACTGATGGTTGTTGTTGTACTAAACGGATTGGGTTGGATAATTACATCTGTCGGATGAATCGCTTTGAGACTTTGGGATGATGTACTCATTCCTTCAATAGTAATATAGTTTTGATACACCAGCGAATCAACCGACCCGAAATCATGCTCATATGCCACCAGTTTAACCGTATACATGCCATCAGCCATGTAATGGTGAGACACCTCAGTGGCACTAGAAGCCAGCGATTCCCCATCTCCAAAGTGCCAGACAAAATCGTAGTATTCTGCATTAGGTGTATTGTTGCGGAATTGAACCTCATATGGAGGACTTGTAAAGTGTTGACTGTTCGATTGAAACGAGAGGCCAAACTCTGTCGGATAGATAAACTCGATTAGATAGGAGTCTTTTTCAGGACCAGAATTAGATAATTCAGGACCTGCCACGAGAAAACTCCCATAAGTTGTTTCATAAACTTGCTGGGCTAAAAAACCTCCATTATCAACAGTTGGGAAGGTTTTTGTCCAGATAATCTTGCCGTAGGTATCAAACTTTACCGCATAAAAGTCAAACCTGCCCTGGTCATTAAAGCTATTAGATGAACCCACAGCGATGAAATCACCATCGGCGGTTTCCATCAGATCGTAACACAAATCCGTTCCTTTACCACCAAAAGTTCTGGTCCAGTTTACAAATCCAAAGCAATCAAGCAATCCAACATGGAAGTCTTCACCTGTTTGCGCACTATATGATCTGCCGGCAAACAAATAATCATCCTCATTGGAGGCATTTATCACATCTACGGGCTGGTCAATGCCTTCACCTCCGAAGATCCTTTTCCACAAAACTTCTCCGCCAGATCCAATTGAAGTCAACACGATGTCTGAGTTCTCATCATCAACCACTAAATAAACGGCCTCTGCTGTTTCAGCTAATCCATAGGGTTTTCCATTCCCAACTT